>NZ_JBLNKU010000015.1:0-116623 GCF_048158545.1 Flavobacterium melibiosi
TACTGGCAATGCTGCCTCGGCTTTAAACATTTCTTCATAGCTTGTGTATGTTCTTGATTCTGGAAGAAACAAGGCTTTACCAGATGCTACAGCAGTTACTGGATTTATACTCAATGCTCCACAACTTAATTCTATAAGACCATCCATATTGGCTGCTAAGCGGTGAATTGCCCCTATAAAGGCATCTTGGCCACCACCGACCATACCCATTTTTAATTTTCTATTCATCGTTTGTATACTAAATATTCCCTTTTTTTAATTCTTTTACTGCATAATCACAAGCTCTAGCCGTTAATGCCATAAAGGTCAATGATGGATTTTGGCAAGCAATTGATGGCATACAAGAACCATCTGTTACAAATACATTATTTACTTCGTGCATTTGATTCCATTTGTTTAAAACTGAAGTTTTAGGATCGTTACCCATTCTGGCAGTTCCCATTTCGTGGATGGCCATTCCAGGATAACATTCATTATCATACGTTTCTACATTTTTAATTCCTGATGCTTCAAGCATTTCTGCAGCATCATTCATCATGTCAATACGCATTTTTTTCTCATTTTCTTTGTATTCGCAATCAATGGCTAATACCGGTTGACCCCATTTGTCTTTTTTATCATGGTTGATATAAACCTTATTTTCGTAATAAGGTAACATTTCACCAAAACCACCTAATCCCATATTCCATGTATCAGCCGGAAGACTCATTTTATCTTTAAAATCACCACCAAAAGCTAATTCGGCAACTTCCTCATGCCAAGGATTTCTACTGGCACCACCTTGATAACCAAAACCTCTTAAATAGTCTCTTTTATCATTGCCTATATTTTGATATCTTGGAACATAAATACCATTTGCTCTTCGGCCATAAGTATATTTATCTTGAAAACCTTCTGCTTTTCCTGAAGCGCCACAACGGAAATGATGATCCATCAAATTATGTCCCAATTGACCACTAGCATTACCTAATCCTTCCGGATGTGCTTCTGAAGTTGAATTTAATAAAATAAATGTTGAACCTAAAGTTGAACCATTTACAAAAACAATTTTAGCGTAAAACTCCATTGTTTCATTTGTTTCTGCATCAATTACCATGACTCCTTTTGCTTTCTTGGTATCTTTATCGTAAATGATATGATTTACAATAGAGTAGGGTCTTACCGTTAATCGTTTAGTTGCCATAGCGGCAGGAAGGGTAGACGATTGTGTACTAAAATAAGCTCCAAACGGACAACCACGACTGCATAAATTTCTATATTGACAACTACCACGACCATTATGAGGAACAGTCAAATTGGCTGTACGCCCTATCGTAAGAATACGTGTTCCTTTGTAATGTTTCTCCATTCTTTCCTTAACGGATTTCTCTACACAGTTCAAATCCATTGGAGGTAAAAATATACCATCAGGTAAAAGAGGCCAATTTTCTGCTTGGCCGCTTATTCCAGCAAATTTTTCAGCGTAATCATACCATGGAGCGATATCCTTATAGCGAATAGGCCAGTCGTTACCATGACCATCTTTAGCATTATCTTCAAAATTATGATCACTTAAACGGTAACTTTGGCGCCCCCACATTAAAGATTTTCCACCTACATGAAATCCTCTGTACCAGTCAAAACGTTTGTCTTCTGTATATGGACATTCCAAATCATTTACCCACCATTTTTCGGTTGCTTCATTATATGGATAATCTCTTGTTTGAACAGGATGCGTTCTTTTTTGCTCTTCGGTCATTTTTCCGGCATGCTTAAATTCCCATGGATTTTTCATGGCCGAATCGTAATCTTTTATATGTTCGATGTTCATTCCTCGTTCCAACATCAAAACTCTTAATCCTTTCTCAGTTAGTTCCTTTGCGGCCCAACCACCACTTATTCCTGAACCTACAACAATTGCGTCATAAGTATTTTCTTCTTTTAAATTTGAATTTATATTCATTCTAGGTGCGTTCTATTTGGTTAATTTGAAGATAATATTTCGAAAAAATTAATGCGATAAAGTCCCAGAATAATTTATAAAAAAGGATTTTATTTCGCCAATTGATTTCTTAAGTAGCCCAAGCTTTTTGCCCAGGTTTGTAATCGGCATTGCCATCGTATCTACTAGGGACAGGAAGGTATTCACGTGCTTGTGTACAACCAATTTCTGATGAGAAATACCCTAAAATAGTCAAATCTCTTGCAAGAATAAAAAATGAAGGCTTTTTAATATCTACAAGCGATTCGGTTCTTAACTCTTCCATTATTTTAACACGTTGCTCAGGAGACAATGCGGTAAAATTCTTACTATATTGTTCTTGACATTTTTCCTCCATTTCTTTCATTCCCGTTGCAAAAGTCTGTTGCAAATCGGCAGGGTAACATTCTTTAATCATCATAGGAATAAAAGCTCCCAAACCAGCTGCTTTAGCTCCAGGTGCTGCTTTTGTAGTTGGAATGATAATATCCGCAAATTCAGCTAAAAGTTCTTCGTCGGTAGCAGAAAATGATACATTACTATTTTCATTGTCAGGAATTATAATGTCTTTAATTAAAATTCCAACTGTTGTGGCTGAGATAACACCTCCTAGCACCAACGCTAAGTTTTTGATTGCTCTACGTCTATCCATTTACTAAATTATTAAAAGTATTAATGATTATTGAATATTATACATTTATTATAACAATACAATAATAAATAAAAATAAGATAGATTCATTTTTTTAATGTTAAATTATTGATAGAATTCAATAATTTGCAAATTATTAAGGGAATCACTTTAAAAAATTCATTAAAGTGTAACGCTAATCAATTAAAACAAGAAAAAAGTTAGGTTTTAAAAATACCTGATACAGTTAAAATTATTTTAAAAGGCATTTTACAGTATAATTTAACATGCTTTATACTACAAAAAAGAATCAAATTTTCGTTAGAACCAATTTCAATGCGTTAAAATGACATTTACTTCAAAAAAACTAATCTTAAAAAGTATTTAAATATTAGAAATAATATAAAGGTGATTTATTGCAAAAAAAAGATGCTTCAGTATTAAGATATGTAACTGTCCGCTTTGAGGACTAACTTTATTTTTTTTCCACAGATTTCACAGATTCACACAGATTCACACAGATTCACACAGATTAAAGAAAAAAGTGAATTAGATTATTGGAGAAATCCGTGAAAATCATTTAAATCTGTGGCAAAAAATACTATTGATACTAGTTAAGGATAGTCATATTAAGATATGTAACCAAAAAAATGAATTCATTCTAAAACAAATAAACATAGAGTTAATCCTGAGATTCAATCAAAATAAACTGACTTATCTTTCAAACAGTCCAAGTGTACCGCCAACCCAATCCTTATCTTTATTGAATTTTACGCCTATCATTTCGCCACGACTCAATCGTACCAAGTTGCAGAGCAGAGTAGGAGCAGCATCTTCTTTTTTCCAAACACAGAGTACACGCACTTCGGCTTTTACTTTTCCGTCAGGTGATTTAACAATAGGTAGGTAGTTTACCTTTTTTTGAAGAATATAAAGTTCTTTTTCAACTACAGCTTCAATGTCTTCTTTTTTTACATGAAAAATTACACCTGTACCTGAAAAAGAAAACAAAGGTTTTAAAACATAATTCTCTAAATCATTAGGAATTTCTTTGAGCTCACTTAATAAAGTAGTTTCTATAAAATATTTTCCTTTAAGAAAAGGTAAAATAAATTTACTGATTCGAAAAAACCAATTGGGATGTCCAGCCCATTCTACGTCAAGTTCCTCTGAAAAATGAAAATTTAATTTTAAATCGGTTCGCAAATCCAATTCATCAAAAATAACCCGATTATAGATTCTTTTTACCAGAATTTCTTCGCCTTTTTCGTTTATATAGAATAGTTGTTTGCCTTTTTTTATGAGTTCAGTAACACAAACTATCGGTATACTAATATCTCTTCTGCAATAATAAAAATCAATCTTGGTGTTTTGTTTTTCGGGTTCTATTTCAAGGAGAATAACATTATCTTTTGGATGTTTATTACAAATCGCTTCTTCCAAAATATCAAGATATTCTTGCGGTTCAATGTTATTGACAAACGGTGTTAGCTCACTAAGAAAAGGGTAGTGATTCTTGAATTTTTCATACAAATTAATCTGATAATTATACAAAGAAGGAAATCCTTGCACTTCAATTAGTTTGGGAATAATTGCTCCGTCTTCTTCACAAATTCCAAAATCAATTGCTAGAAAAGTGGTGTGTTCATCTTCATTTGGAACTTTATGATTAAGTTCTAATGATTTATTTGTAAGCGATTTAAAGTTCTCTTTTTGAATTAAAGCTATAACTTCATTACTTCCTTCAATCAATTGTGCTTTTAGTTCATTCGAAATAAAAAAAGGCGTTTCACCCAATCGAAAAGTAGGCATATAATTAAAATCGGAAGCAATATCATCTTTAAATTCCTGATATTTCGTTTCTGTAAATTGAGCATTAAATAATTCCCGATATTTTGAAATCATTTGGAATGGATTGTATTAATTAGAAAGCATTTTTTTTGTTTTCATCAAGTCATTAATTGCTGTTCGAAGGAAATTTGGAATCAAAGTTTCATTAGTTCTATAAATTTTATCGTCATCCAATAAATCTTCCAGCATATTTCTAAACTTTCTTTTTCCTTTCATAGCTCTGATTTTCTCTTTTGCGTCTTTATTTCTCAAATGGGAGACAAAGCTAATAGGATCAGCTTCCGGGTGAAATTGAGTACCTACAAAATAGTCCGTAAACCGAACCGCCATTATAGCACGTTCGTATTGTATATGGTCTCTAATTTTTTCTAAAGAAATAATTTTGGCTCCTTTTTTAGCAAAAATACTTAACTTAGGCTGTACAACCTGATAATCTCTGGAATCGATCGCATAAAAAGGATCTGCTAATCCCTCAAAAAGTGGATCAATAAGTCCTTCTTTAGTCTTATGAATCGTCATAACGCCAAAAGAAGTATCGTTTCTTTTCGTAACAGTCGCTAAACCAAAATGCAAACACGCCATTTGAAAAGAGTGACAAATAAACAATACATGTTTTTTAATTACATTTTCATTATTCCATTTGTTCAATGAATCAATAAATTCATAATATTTAACATCCCAATTCCCATCACCGATTAATGGATTCCCAGGTCCTCCGGTTGAAATATAAATATCAAAGCTGTTAATATCCGGTAATTCACATTTTACACGAACATCGAATATTTTAAAACTCACAACTGGACTAAATCGATTCACTACATCAATAATACAACGCATACCTTGGTTAGGTTCACCGTTATACATATCTAAAAGTGCAATTTTTATAATTTTATTGGACATAACCTATTTTTTAAAAAAGAATGCTCAAAGGTAATTTATATTTTATAATCCCTTGGTAAATTCACCAGTTATAAAGTCTACGACTCTGCAAAGATCTCCCGTTTCTTCAAAAACAGCTAATTGTTTATCTGCTCCCGTTCCGTTTTTCAAAATTGTATGTACATAATTAATATCCTCACGACTTCCTAATTCATCAACTACATCATCAATGAAATCAAGCAATTCCAGAATAAGCATCTTGGTTTCCACTTCTTTCTGCAATCCAAAATCAATCATATTATTGTCAATTCCATAACGTGCAGCTCTAAATTTATTTTCTTTTATTAAAGCCAATCGATAAATGTTAAAACTGGTATTGTTCATATTCAATTTGTAGAGTTTAGCTACAATTGCCTGAATTATCGCAACGATACAAATTGTTTCGTCAACCGTTAAACACATATCACAAATTCTGAATTCAATCGTATTATAAAATGGGTGCAAACGTAAATCCCACCAAATTTTCTTCGGATTATCGATACAATTGGTCTTTACCAAAGTCTCCAAATAATTCTCATACGATCCTACTGAATCAAAATATTCTGGCAATCCAGTTCTTGGAAACTTGTCAAAAACTTTGGTTCTAAAGGATTTATAACCTGTTTGCCTCCCTTCCCAAAAAGGAGAATTTGTAGAAAGCGCAAAAATATGAGGTAAGAAATAAGTCGCCTGATTCATCAGTTGCAATCCAATTTCACGGTTTTCAATACCCACATGACAATGCATCCCAAAAATTAAATTGGAACGTGCCGCATCTTGCAATTCATTTACAATATCATGATAACGAGGATCATCGGTAATAGGTTGGTCTTGCCATTTCGAAAAAGGATGCGTTCCCGCACCGCCCACAATCAAATCTTGTTTATCGGCTAATTCAACGATTTTGGAACGCAAAAATTTTATTTCATTTTTGGCATCATTAACACTATTACAAATATTAGTACCTACTTCTACCACTGATTGATGCATTTCGGCCTTCACTTGCTCATTCAAAATTATTTTGGCACCATCCACAATTTTAGACAAATGCGAACGCAAATCCCTTGTTACAGGATCAATAATTTGATATTCTTCTTCTACACCAAGTGTGAAAACTGGTAATTTTTTCATTATTTTTTTTTTAGGAGCTATTTCCCGCTTTTCGTTTCAATCTTTCTATTCCTGAAAAAAATCAGGAATAGAAAGGATTTTCACTACAATCGGGGCTAGGCAATTCCGTTTATCTATAATTTTTATTTTACAGCTACGGCGTCTTTAATAAAAGTTCCCCAAGTAAGATTGATTTTACCTGGCTTTTGTTTTTTTGCAGCAGCGATAGCCATTTTTGCAGCTTCTTCAACCACCCATTCAAAATTTTCGGCACCTACCGAAGTCAATTCAGCGTCAGGAGCTGGATTTCCAAAATCTATCGCATAAGGGATCCCATCGCGAACAGCAAATTCAACCGTGTTAAAATCATATCCCAATCCTTTACAAAGACGTAAAGTATAATCTTTTATAGTCGCTAATAATTTTTTGTCAACCGGTGGCCCATCAATCACATAACGCAAATGATGTGGATTTCTAGGTTCATATTGCATAATTCTGACTGCTTTACAGCCCAAACAATACACTCTGAAATATTCCGTAAAGACAATTTCTTCTTGCAACATCATCACTAATTGTCCCGTTTCCTGATGCTTTTCCCAAAACTCTTCTTTATTTTCCAATCGGTATACGTTTTTCCAACCACCACCGGCATACGGTTTCATATACGCTGGAAATCCAATATAATCAAAGATTCCTTCCCAATCCATTGGGTATTTTAAATTTCTAAACGATTTTCCGGTGGTATCCGTAGGATGTTCCGCCGAAGGAAGAATCACTGTATTTGGTAATGGAACTCCAAGAGTGTCTGCCAAAGCATTATTGAAAAACTTATCATCAGCACTCCACCAAAAAGGATTATTAATAACATTTGTTCCCGTTAACGCCGCATTTTTTAAATAAGCACGATAAAAAGGAACATCTTGTGAAATTCGGTCAATAATTACAGCATATTCTCCATCTTGATTTTGAACTACTTTTTCAATAGCAACTGCTTCGGCAATGATTCCTTTTTCATTTTTTGAGTTTACGCGATCTATAAATGCTTGCGGAAAGGTGTCTTCCATTCCAAATAAAATTCCTATTTTTTTCATCTTGATACGTTTATAAATTACTTAATTTTATTTTGTTTCCCCTTTGTGGGCTAGAAAAATTTAATTCTTGATAAATAATGCGGAAACATTTCTTGCCAAACTGGCCAATCGTGTTTTCGCTCCTGACGAATATCCAGCCAGTGATGTATGTTTCTGTCACTTAAAACTTTGCTCAATTTTAGATTTGCATTAAAACAAATGTCCCAATTTGAAGTTCCAAGAACAATATCCATATTCCACAATTCATGATCATCGAGTCCGTATAAATAATCCTCAGGACTATTGTAAAACACATCATCATTATGAAAACCATCCAAAAAACTCTTGATATTAAAAGCGCCACTCATAGAAAACATATGACTTACATAACCTGGATGTCGAAAAGCGAAATTAGCGGCATGATACCCGCCAAAACTGCAACCCGCAACAGCAACTTTACCCGAAGAAGTATTGTTTTTTACTTTTTCAACAATTTCATGACAAATCATTTTGTCATATCTAACATGATTTTCTATGCGATGTACTGGATGAATTTGTTTATTGTAAAAACTGTCTTTATCGATACTGTCTGGACAAAATATTTGAATTAAACCTTGCTCAATATACCATTTTGCAGAATCAATCAATCCCATATCTTTATTTTCATGGAAACTGCCCATAGAAGTAGGAAATAAGATTACAGGATATCCTGCATGTCCAAAAACCAGCATTTCAATATCTCTACCCAGATTGGGTGAATGCCATTTGAAATATTCTTCCTTCATAAACTTTATTTTTAACAATTATAATGAAAAAATCCGAGAGAATAGCATAAATAACTTTACTTAACTAATATTTATTATAAAAAACATTGCGATTATTAAATCATAATTAAATTGTAATATTTACATCAATAAGCGTCTGTTTTTTAAATTATAAACAACAAATCAAGTTGATTTAACATTTCATCATTTCTAAAAAAATGAGTTTAAATCTGATTATATCTTTTGATTAATGTTAAACAATTGGACTTGGCTTTTTAATCGTTCGATAAGCATACTCATCATTCTTTTGTTGATGTTAGAGGAATTTTTTATATACTCAGCATATTCATCGGCAGTAAATAATGCGATTATCATTCCTTTTAAAGCATTTCTAAACTTGATATCTTTTTGAATTGCATTTTCTATGACCGATAATTTTTTTTCGGTAGTATAACCATAAAAATCTGCTTTATTTTTTGCAACATAATTAATGAATGAAGCTATAAATAAATCGTTTTGCAATTTCAAGATTGGCCTAAGCACTTCATTTTGAAATGATTCCTCTGTTGAAGATTGGGTAGTTACGGAGCCTATTGTTTGTCCTCGGAATTCTTTTAAAAAAGTATCGCGTTCGTTCATGGTTTTTTCTTTAAAAATAAAGAAAATAGCCATAAGAAAAGTTTATTTTTGCAGATATAAAGAAAAATTATGAGATTTCACACTAGAAAATGGGTAAAACCAGAAGATTTGAACCCAAACGGAACCTTATTTGGAGGTAAATTATTAGCTTGGATTGATGAAGAATTAGCTTTGTATACCATCATCCAATTAGAAAATACCAGAATTGTTACTAAACATATGTCTGAAATCAACTTTAGAAGTTCAGCAAAACAAGGAGATATTATAGAAATTGGTATTGATGTTGTAAAATTTGGAAATTCTTCACTTACGTTAAAATGTGAAGCTAGAAATATGATGACACGGGAAACAATTATCACAATTGATCATACTACAATGGTTAGTTTAGGAGCTGATGGTAAACCAAAAGCACACGGAAAAACAGAAATTGAATTTGTTAAGGATCGTTTGTAGTTTTCCCTTTTTATATTTAAAGAAAGTAAAAATAAAAAAGTGCTATTATACTTGAAAATCATTTTCAGAAGCAGTTTCAAAAATTTCTAAATCGAAATATTTTACAGAAGCAATGATATGATCAAATATATCTGCCATAATGTATTCATAATTTTCAAATCGTTTATCATGTGAAAAGGCATAAACTTCAAGTGGAACACCATGAGAAGTAGATTGTAATTGCCTGCAAAGTGTAATCATGTTTTTATTTAGTCCCGGATAATGATGAAGATATTGGGTAATATATTTTCGGAACAATCCTAAATTAGTCAAATTCCTGCCATTGATTGCTAATGATTTATCAATTTTATTAACTGTATTAAAAGTATCAATTTCTACTTTTCGGGTGTCAATATAATCCGAAATCAGTTGTATTTTTTTTAACTCATTTAATTCTTCTTCTACTAAAAATCGAATGCTGCTCGTTTTAATAAGAATATGTCTTTTGATACGTCGCCCATCAGAATTTAACATTCCACGCCAGTTTTGAAACGAATCAGAGCTCAAACTGTAGGTTGGAATAGTGGTTGTGGTATTGTCAAAATTTCGAACTTTTACAGTAGCCAGATTGATTTCAATCACATCTCCATCTGCACCAAATCTGTCCATCGTAATCCAATCACCTATGCGAACCATATCGTTTATAGAGACCTGAACGCTGGACACAAATCCTAAAATTGTATCCCTGAAAATCAAGATTATCACCGCAGAAACTGCTCCTAAAATGGTTAAAAGCTCTTTTTGATCAATATCAAATAATTTTGATATAATCATAGTGATTCCAACCATCCAAAGCACTATCATGATAACCTGAATGAAGCTATCAATCGGTTTATCGCTATAACGGGGTTTTAGTTTTAAATAATCTCTTAATGCGTTAAAAACAGTACGGATAATCCACAAAACTAATATGACAATATAGATTCCAACTAATTTTCCAAAAAATCCTTCCCAATATTCAAATCGTTCTAAAATGATGGGAACAGATTTATAGATAAACAAGAGCGGAATTAAATGTGCAATATATTTTGCTGTTTTATTCGTAACTAATAAATCGTCGAATTTAGTTTTGGTTTTTTGGGCTATAACTGCCATAATAGTAACCAAAATAAGACGAAAAATCACATAAATGGCATACGCTAATACACATAAAACAGCTATGTTTATTAGCAAACTTAAATAGGAAGCTGAACTACTCCCTAAACCCCATTTTCGGAATACAGGATATAGAAAAGTGAATATTTTTTCTATGTATTTATACATTTTGCAAGTATTTCTTTTCTACATAAAAAGTCCCCAAAGGAACAATTGATGCAAGACAAATAATTCCAAATTTTTTGTAGTCCCAATTTTCTTTAAATTTTAATAGTACTGCCAATATAATATAGGTAATAAACAACAGTCCGTGAGCCATTCCTATTGGAAATAAAAGTGTTTTGTAAAGAACTAAATTTGTAGGTTTTACAATAAGCATATTTGAAAATAAAACCAAATAGGAAATTCCTTCGAGAATAGCAACAATCTTAAAAAATCTAAGCATAAAAATTAAATTAGTGTATAAAAGTAAAAAAATAGGTTTTGAAAAAACGGACTTACTATTTTTTTATGGCAAAATTAAGTATTATCATTGATTTTGGATGTATTCATTACTAAAGTAATTTACTTTTGTATTCTTAAACTTTGATAATGAGCAAACGCGATTTAAAAAAATACTTAGCTGAACTTAATAAAGAGCAACTCGAAGAACAGATTATCGAATTGTACGAGAAGTTCAGCCCCGTAAAAGTTTATTATAATTTTGTTTTCAATCCAAAGGAAGAAACGCTTTTGCAGGAATGTAAACTTAAAATTTCGAATGAATATTATCCTTTAAAAAAGGCCGGAAGACGCAGCAAACCAAAAATGAGACGTTCTGTTGCCCAAAAATACATCAAGCATTTCACGCTTTTGGGAGTAGATCCCTTTATAATTGCTGATGTGATGCTTTATAACATTGAAATTGCACAGACATTTTCATCGGAACATATTGTAAAACAAGACTTATTTTTTAAAAGTATGTTCAATTCTTTTGAGCAAGCTGTAATTTTCTTGATTGCAAATGGAATACTCAATGACTTCAAAACAAGAATAATAGGAATTCATAACGAAACCATTACTCAAAAATGGTATAATGAACCTGAATTCAATGCGATTATAGAGCGATTTGAATATTAAGTTGTTGCATAATTCAATTTTATTTAATCAATCGTTTTTTTTTTAATTAAAATTGACAATTAAACTGTTTTTTAGGCGTATTTTTGCAAAAATCCAACAATAAGCAATGTCCCAAAACACTTTAGAAATAGAAATCGAAGACAAAAAAGAACTTTATGCATATCAAAAAGGCGACATTGACGCCATATTTGAACGCATAGATAATGCACCGCCACAACATCATTTGTTATACCAATTGCCTACAGGTGGTGGGAAAACAGTAGTGTTTTCAGAAATCGTGCGTCGTTATTTATCACAACACGATAAAAAAGTAGTTGTTTTAACACACCGAATTGAGTTGTGTAAGCAAACTTCAAAAATGTTGAAGGGTTTTGATGTAAAAAACAAAATCATCAACAGTAAAGTAAAAGAACTTCCGGATCAAAACGATTATTCTTGTTTTGTGGCCATGGTGGAAACTTTGAAAAATAGAATCAATGACGAAAAATTACATTTAGATAATGTAGGATTGGTAATCATCGATGAGGCGCACTACAACTCATTTAGAAAATTATTAAGCTCTTTCAAAAATGCCTTTATATTAGGAGTTACCGCAACGCCTTTAAGTTCGAATATTAAATTACCAATGCATGAAAGCTACGATGAATTAATCGTAGGAGACACCATTAGCTCTTTGATTGCAAATGGCTTTTTGGCCAAAGCGATTACCTATAGTTATGATGTAGGTTTGACTTCATTAAAAGTAGGTATCAATGGTGATTACACTGTTAAATCATCGGATGATTTATATACGAATATGGCCATGCAGGAAAAATTATTGCATGCTTATACAGAGAAATCTTTAGGCAAGAAAACCTTAATTTTCAATAATGGAATCAATACATCTTTATATGTGTATGAAACATTTAGAGAAGCCGGTTATGCGATTCGTCACTTAGACAATACCAGTAATAACGAAGAAAGAAAAGATATTTTACATTGGTTTAAGCATACGCCGGATGCAATTCTAACATCAGTTGGGATTCTTACCACCGGTTTTGATGAGCCTACTGTAGAAACAATAATTTTAAATAGAGCGACAAAATCATTGACATTATATTACCAAATGATTGGTCGTGGTTCTAGAAAACTACCTAATAAAGATATTTTTAGCGTTATCGATTTAGGAAATAATGCAGCACGATTTGGACTATGGAGTGAGCCGGTAAACTGGCAACACATCTTTAAATCACCGGAGTTTTACTTGGAAAATTTACGTGATGATACGGAAATCGAATTGTATTTTAAATACAGCATGCCTCCAGATATACGGGCTAAATTCAGTAAAACGGAAGTCGTGACTTTTGATGTAGATGAAGAACATAAACTCATCATCAAACAAAATTTGCGCTCAAAAGAAGTGCTGGAAAAATCATTGGAACAACACGCTGCTATGTGCGTTGATAATTCAGAGACTTTGCAAGAAGCTAAAGCATTAGGAAAATTGTTAGATGATGATATCGATTGTCGCATCAAGCGCTATTCAAAATGTTTGAGTCAGTGCAGTAAAAATTACCGCGAGTGGCTTGTTGATGATTACAAATTAAAACTGGTATTGTTAACCGGGAAAAAATATCGTGAAAAAATCATGAACGAACCGGATGAAGATTAATATTTCTTTTTCAAGGAACTAATCCCGCTATTCGTTACAAATAAATTCACTGAACTCCAATTAAAATAAAAGTAGTGTGAAGTAATCTTTTATTTTTAAAGAAAAAATAAAAGGATTTTCACTGCTATTGTGGCTAGAAATTACGTTTACAAAACAACTTTTTTATAAAATTATAAAATCCAAAAAAATGCCAAAGCAATTCTCTGATTTAGGAATTTCAGCACCCATATTAAAAGCAATAAATGAATTGAAATTTACTGTACCAACAGAAATTCAACAAAAAACAATTCCGTTGCTTTTATCAAATACAACGGATCTGGTTGGACTTGCCAAAACGGGTACTGGAAAAACAGCGGCATTTGGATTACCTATTTTACAATTAATAGATACCAATTTATCTGTTATACAAGCAGTAATTCTTGTACCAACAAGAGAATTGGGACAACAAATCTTTAAGAATTTAGAATCTTTTGCTAAATTCCTACCCGAAGTTTCAATTGCAGCAACTTGCGGAGGAATTCCAATCAAACCACAAATAGAAAGACTTTCATTGCCTACACATATTGTGGTGGCAACACCTGGACGTTTAATTGATTTGATTCAGCGCAAAGCGATAAACTTAAAAGAAACCAGATTCCTCGTGCTTGATGAAGCCGATGAAATGGTTACCATATTAAAAGAAGGCTTAGACGAAATCATCGCCGAATTACCTAAAAATCACAATACCTTTTTATTCTCGGCAACCATGCCCGGAACTATAAAACAATTGATTCAAAACTATTTGAATAAAAATGTTGTCCAAGTTAGCGCCAACATGGAAACGATAGGGAATCAAGGAATTGACCATGAATATATTGTGGTGGATCCCATTGAAAAACTGGATGTTTTGATGCATTTCTTGAATACTAAAGAAGGAGAGCGCGGAATTATCTTTTGCAAAACAAAAGCCGCTGTCAATAAATTAGCCAAAAACTTAGCCATCAACCGGTTTTCATCAGGCGCATTGCACGGAAGTTTATCTCAAGGAATTCGAGATAGAATCATGGAGCAATTCCGTGAAGGACATATCAATATATTAGTAGCCACCGATTTGGCAGCAAGAGGAATTGACGTAAAGGAAATCTCTTATGTAGTGAATTATCATTTGCCGGACGTTTACGAAGCTTACGTTCACCGTAGCGGAAGAACGGCAAGGGCAGGAGCAAAGGGACTTTCTTTAACGGTTTTACAACCGGAAGAAGTGGTGGAAATTGCTGATTTCGAAAGAGAATTAGGAATAAAATTCACCCAGTTCAAAAAACCAACGGTTGCCAGCATCGAAGAAAACAACACATTATTGTGGGCCAAACAAATTTTTAAAACCAAGCCCAATCATGATGTTGATGCGGAACTTAAGACCAAAATAAAAACAGTTTTTCATCATTTGACTAAAGATGAATTAATTGAGAAGTTATTGGCTAATTATTTGTTGCAAAACAAAAATGAACCTTTGGAAAAGCCCGTTAAAAAGCTTAAAAAGAACTAAACATTTAAAGTTTTTTTAATATTTAATATTTTAGCAGCATCCATAAATAATGTATATTTATGGATGCTTTTTAAATTTTAGACTACAAAAACACGATATGGAAATTATAATAATAGGAGGAGGATTTGCAGGATTAAATCTTGCTAAAGAACTAGTAAATGAAAAAGGAATCAATGTAACGCTCGTTGACAAAAACAATTATAATTTCTTTCCGCCACTAATATATCAGGTTGCTACCGCTTTTTTAGAACCCTCAAGCATCAGTTACCCTTTTAGAAAATTTTTCTCCGGTAAAAAAAATCTACAATTCCGTTTAGGAAATTTATTAAAAGTAAACCCTTCAGAAAATAAAATCATTCTCAACAATGGAGAATTAACATACGATTACTTAGTTTTTGCCACTGGTGCCGAAACGAGTTATTTTGGAATGGAAAACGTAAAGAAAAATGCCATTCCAATGAAAACGCTGAATGATGCCATTGTAATGCGTAATACATTGTTGAAAAATTTAGAAAAAGCAGCCATTTGCAAAGACATTCGCGAACGCAGAAAATTATTAACCATTGTAGTTGCTGGTGGTGGCCCAACAGGCGTTGAAGTTTCGGGAATGTTTGCTGAGATGCGTAAAAATATTTTGCTAAAAGAATACCCGGAATTAAGTACTACTGCAAGTAATATTTATCTAGTTGACGGTGCCAATGCCGTATTATCTCCAATGAGCAAAGCTTCACAGGAAGATACGCTTGAAGCGCTGACAAAATTAGGAGTTGTAGTAAAATTAAATACTACAGTGGTGGATTATATTGATGACACGGTATATTTTGGAAATGGGGAAACAATTCAAACCAAAAATTTAATTTGGGCAGCGGGAGTTTCTGCAAAAGTTTTCGAAGGAATTCCAACAGAAAGTTATGGTCGTGGAAAAAGAATGGCCACTGATGCTTTTAATAAAGTTAACGGCACAGAAAATATCTTTGCGATAGGCGATACTTGCATTCAGCTTACAGATGCCGATTTTCCTAATGGTCACCCACAAGTGGCGCAAGTTGCGATTCAACAAGGAATAAATTTGGCTGATAACTTTAAACTAATGAGCCAAAAAAAGCCATTAAAACCATTTGAATATAATGATAAAGGATCTATGGCTATTATTGGAAAAAATAAGGCTGTGGTTGATTTACCAAAACCTAAAATGCATTTCAAAGGATTTTTTGCCTGGATAATATGGCTATTTATTCACCTCATTTCATTGATAACCTATCGCAACAGGGTAAAAACATTCTTCAATTGGATGATTGCTTATTTTGCAAAAGATCAATCTTTACGTATGATTATCAGACCTGATAAAAAAGTCAAAACAGAACCAAAACAATACTAAATCAAATCTATAATTAATGAACTACTGCAATTCCCTCATCATGAGAAGTTGTAATAGTTTTTTTTATGTTTCGTTTTCCAAAAATTAAAATAATCAAAGCCAGAATTGTTGAAACAGCCATAATCATAACCATTGGTAACATCGAATTTTTCACAAAAACACCCACTGCAAAAGATGCCAAAGCTCCCAGTCCTAACTGAATAGCACCCATTAATGCCGAAGCACTTCCCGCATTTCTTGAGAAAGGAGCAAGAGTAAGTCCTGCTGTATTGGGATTTGAGATCCCTAAACAACCTAAGAATAAGAATAGCAAAGCAATCGTTTCATATAAACCCAAAAGACTATTCATTGCTAAAATGAGGAATAAAATGCTAACGATTGATTGTGCAATCAATGCACCATAAATCATTTGTTCACTGGTAAATTTTCTTAATAATAATGAATTAAGCTGACTGGCACCTATAAAACTTAACGACATAAATGCAAATATCCAACCATATGTTTTAGCATCCACTTTGAAAATATCCATAAATAAAATAGGAGAAGCAGCTACATAAGTAAATAATCCTGAGAAAGCGATAGCTCCTGTAAAAGCATAGGTATAAAACTGAGGCTCTTTTACAATACTGATGAAATTTGTAATAATTGGTTTTGGTTTTAATGAAATTGAAGTGTCTGGTTTAAAAGTATTTGGCAAAACGATTTGGGCTGCCAAAAGAATCAAAATCCCCATACACATTAATATAAAAAAAACGGTATGCCAACCATAATCTTCGGTAACATAACCACCAACTGTAGGCGCTAACATTGGCGAAAGGCCAACAACCAGCATTAATAAAGAAAATACTTTAGGAATATCTTTCACAGGAAATAAATCACGAACCATAGAAACCGAAGCTACGGACGCTGCACAACTGCCAATAGCCTGAATAAAACGTAAACCTATGAAAGTATCAATGTCAGTTACAAAGACACAACCTAAAGAAGCTAAAATGTAAACTAATAGTCCTATAAACAGTGGTTTTTTTCGTCCAAAACGGTCTAATAAGGGGCCATAAAGTAATTGTCCGGCAGAGATTCCAATAAAATAACTGGAAAGAGTCATGGAAACATTAGCAACAGATGTATTCAAATCTTTAGCAATTCCTGCGAAACCTGGCAAATACATATCAATTGAAAATGGACCAAGTGCAGTCAGTGATCCTAAAATTAGAATTAATTTGAAATATTTTGTTTTTGTCATTACGCTATCAGTCATGAAATCTTTTTTAATTTTTGCAAAGGTAAATATTTAGAACCTTAATCTATGACTGTAAAACCAAAATAGATTGCATAAATATTTTTATAGCCTTTAAAAAAATATTAAAATAGATGATAATAAATGTTTTTTCATTTTAATACACTTAAATAATTTCATTTCCACTTTCATTAAGCAAAAAACACGGCTGGTTAAAAGAGCATTTTCCTTTTATTAGCTGGAAAATATAATTTTATATTGATGATCATTGTAAAAATCTAGACTTTTTTAAAGGCAAATCTATCTTATTCAATGCTTTTCATAATATTAATGTCAAAAAATCATGAACGCGTCAATAAATTGGAAAGAAGTTCTGTTGCTGTTAGAAAATCATAAGCAAATCCACGTATTATCCTATATAAACCTAAAATTATTGATTAAAAAACAGCAATCTAGATATTGATTAAATATGTTTCCTTATAAATTTTTTGATAAACATCTTTACTAAACATAAAGAGTTGAGAAGGTCTTTTTGAAACGCCCACTTGTTTTTCATCCAACTCAATAATGTACTTTTTTGTTAACAATTTTCTTCTAAAATTCCTATTGTCAATTTCGTTCCCTAATATGGATTCATAGGTATCCTGCAATTCTTTGAAGGTAAATTTATCAGGTAAAAGTTCAAAAATAATAGGTTTATACAATGCTTTTTCTTTTAAATCAGCATACGCTTCATTGATAATATCTTTGTGATCAAATCCTAATTCCGGTAAATTATTAACTGGAAACCATTGCGGATAATGTTTATTATTTTCTAAATTAACTTCCTGTGTTTTCAATAAAAAATAATAGGCTATAGTTATTGTTCGTTGGTTAAAATTTTCATTTTCGGCCCAAATAATATCTTTTTCATTAATCAACCGATTTGGGTCTCCAAAAACTTTAAATTGTTTTTTGTAGACATTATCAAGCCCTGTCAACTCCTTCAAAACTCTGGAAGCAGTTTCATCTATGGTTTCATCCTCTAATGTATGGTATCCTGTAAGAACATAATCATTAACTAATGGTTCGTGATTTTCCTTAGATTCTAAATAGCGTTTTATCAATAATACGTTAAGTGCTTTAGTACTGACGTCAAACCCAAAAACGACGCAGTCTACAGATATATTTGGAATTATTTTAGGCATCATAAGATAACGTAGGATATAATTAGTTTTTTGAAAGATTATACTGTTTTATATAATCTTTTAATAATACAAAACTAATGATTTATTTGTAATTATATATTTGCAGTAAAATGTTCTTTATTTTTAATTAAACGTCACTATTACGTTATATATTATTTATAACAAATTAATCTTTATTTATTAAAAATTTATATTATTGGGTTTAAATTTGCCTATATTAGATATATTTTTACTTTTTTTTATTGTAAATTAAAAAAATATAATACATTTGAAAAATAATACTCAAAATGACGCTTAATATTAAAAACCGATAATGATAATCAAAAACCCAAATTTTATGCACTTTATTTAATAAATCTACTGGCCGTTTTACCAACTTTTGAAATACTTAAACAACCATTTTACAGCCAAATTTTTAAGATAAACCTATATGCCAAAACTACCGTCTGGACACAAGTTTAAAATAGGGCACAGATAACACAGATTTTATGATATTATAAAAAAGACAGCCACGAATTTCACTAATTTACTATAATGTGACTTTCTAAATGCATTTAGAAATGTATGCTGCAAACGGGCAGTTTGTACAGAATGTAAGTACCCGTTCGAATAATGGTTTGACTTTTATTCTACCTGAAGCTTATATTGAAGCCCGAAATATAATAACATATAAGCCAAATATTTTAAGGTAAAACTTAAATACATTATATTTCATATAAAAAAAATAGTTAGACTTTTTTTAAAAAGTATTGCTGTTTATTATTTCTACAGAAAACCAGTAGAATCTTATAAATAGACCAACCTTTAAAACAAAATAGAAATAATTTAAAATTATATAGATATGCCAATTTTTGGAACAACAATTTTATCATTTATCCCCGGATGGAGTGCCGAAGGAGGTCGTTTTGCAATAGAAAAGACTGCTGAATATGGTTTTGATATGCTTGAAATTATTTTGCCGGCTTCATTGGATTTCGATACTAAAAAAACAAAAAAACTACTTGACGATAACAGCATTTTAGGACGTTGCACGTTGAATTTACCAACAAACTGTCACATTCCTTTGTATCCGGAACAAGCCACATCAATTATAAAATCAGCTCTTGACAAAGTAGCCGAAATGGATGGTGATTTTTTAGGAGGCGTGTTGCATTCTGCCATTGGAACATTCACTGGGAATCCCTGCACCAAAGATGAAAAGATAATCATTCAGCAAGTATTTACTGAAGTTGCTGATTATGCCAACAAAAGAAATATCACCATTGCTCCAGAACCTATTAATCGGTACGAAAGTTATGTATTTACAGCTGCAGATGAAGTTCTGGATATGATTGAGTCCATTGGTACAAATAATATAGGATTGCATCTGGATACTTTTCACATGAATATTGAAGAACGGAATTTCTACGACCCAATTATTCGTGCAGGAAACAGATTAAAACATGTGCATATAACGGAAAGTGATCGCGGTATGACTGGCGAAGGAAACGTTCATTGGGATGATTTTTTCAAAGCTTTGGCGGCAATTAACTATCAAGGTCCGCTAGTTTTGGAGAATTTTTCTTCACAAATTACAGCATTAGTTGGCCCAACTTCCTTGTGGAGACCTTCTAAATACAACTCGGAAGATCTTGCTAAAGGCAGTCTTGCTTTTATGAGGATAATGGTAGATAAATGGTATACGAATCAAATATAATTAAACATAAAAAAAGTAATTATTTAATGCTTTTTTTACAAAAAATCGCAAAAAATGAAAAAGAAATTAAACGGTGTTTGTTTCGGAGAAATCCTTTTTGATGTTTTTCTGGAGCATAAAAAAATTGGTGGAGCTCCACTAAATGTGGCTTCAAGATTAAATTCGCTAGGAGGGGAGGTTTCCGTTATCAGTGGAGTAGGAAATGATGCCAATGGGAAAGAATTAATAGATTATTTAAGTCTTTGTGGCATTAACACCGATGCTGTTCAAGTAAAGGATAATTATCCAACGGGTTTAGTCAACGTTATTTTGAATGAAAAAGGAAATGCTTCGTATGATATTAATTATCCTTCGGCATGGGACAAAATTGAAACTTCAAACGAGAATATTTCCATTGTTGAAAAAGCAGACTTTTTTGTCTATGGAAGTCTATCTTCAAGAGATTTAGTTTCCAGAAATACATTGGAACAACTTTTAGATGTTGCAAAATATAAAATATTTGATGTGAATTTAAGAGTCCCGCATTATACGAAGAAAAATGTTTTGGATTTATTGCATACAGCTGATTTTATTAAGTTTAATGATGATGAGTTAAATGAAATTTGCGAAGATTTAAATTCAAATAAAAAATCATTAGAGCAAAATATTAAATTTATTGCAAAGGAAACCAACACCGATACGGTCTGCGTTACTTTAGGATCTCATGGAGCAGTATTGTATTGTAACGATACCTTTTATCATAACTGTGGATTCAAAGTACATGTTGTAGATACTGTGGGTTCCGGAGATTCATTTTTGGCTTCCTTAATCATAATGTTACTCAATGGAGAAGATCCTCAATACGCCATTAATTTTGCCAGTGCTGTTGGCGCAATTGTCGCTCAAAACGAAGGTGCAAACCCTGTAATTTCTCCATCGGAAATAGATGATTTTTTATGTGGCTTTGAACAAGTAAACTGTAAAGCCAAGGAATAAAATACATTTTAATTAAATAAACAAAATAATGAATCTATCCAAAAAAATCCCTGTAGTCAGTAAAGAATTTGTTTTTCAATTTATAATAATAACGATATTATTTGCGCTGTGGGGAATTGCCAATGATTTAACAACCCCGATGGTTTCAACTTTCAAAAAAGTGATGCCGGAACTTTCGAATACACAAGCGTCATTAGTACAATTTGCTTTTTATTTCGGTTATTTCTTTATGGCATTGCCGGCGGCATTATTCATTAGAAAATACAGCTATAAATCGGGAATAATATTAGGACTTTTATTATATGCAACAGGTGCTTTTTTATTCTATCCGGCTGCACATTACCAAAGTTATACTTTTTTCCTTGTTTCATTATGGGTGATTACTTGTGGTTTAGCCTTTCTGGAAACCACTTCAAATCCTTTAATTTTATTCCTTGGTAATAAAGAAACCGCAACACAACGGCTGAATTTAGCGCAGGCATTTAACCCAATTGGAGCAATAACTGGATTGGTAATGGCGCAGTTTTTAGTCATCAAAGAAATAAAATCAGATGATTATTCGCAAGAAGCCTATAAAGCTTTAACTTCAAATGAGTTAGCGAGTATTAGAGAAAATGATTTAGATATAATTAGCATTCCATACATTGGATTAGGAATTTTTGTATTAGTAATTTTAATCATTATTATTTTAACAAAAATGCCTAAAACGGCACAAGAAGAAAAAATGTCTGTATCTGAATCATTCAAAAAGTTATTTGCCAATAAAAATTATAAACATGGTGTTATTGCACAGGCTTTTTATGTTGGCGCACAAATTATGTGTTGGACCTTTATTTTTCAATACGTAGACAACATCAATAAAGCATTTGGATTAGATTTAACTGCCACATATTACAACATAGCGGCTATGATTTTATTTTTATTGGGCAGATGGATTGGAACTGGTTTGATGAAAACCATAAATCCATCAAAAATATTAATGGTTTTTGGTATTGGAGGCGTGATTTTTGCAGCTGGAGCTATTGTTTTACAAGGAATGCCTGGATTAATTTCGCTGGTTTGTATTTCTATTTTCATGTCAATTATGTTTCCAACTATCTATGGAATAGCACTAAAAGATATGGGAGACGAAGCAAAAATTGGATCTGCAGGTTTAGTTATGGCTATCGTTGGTGGCGCATTGATGCCTGTTATGCAAGGAAGTATCTTGGATTTAGGCGGTTCAGGTTTTGCTGATATTCAATTATTTGGCTTTATTCCTGAAGTGAATTTTTCCTTCATTTTATCATTAATTTGTTTGGCTGTTGTTGCGTATTATGGGTATAGCACGTTTAAAGCGTCTAAGAAAATTAAAGTTTTGGATGTTGCAGATGCAATAGTTTAGCTTAAAGAAAAACGAACAATAAATTATTATTGTTCGTTTCTCTTTGTATTAATAGACAACTCAATGATAATAGTTTCAAATGTGATTAAATTTGTACAAAAACTAGAATATTTCATTGTACTTAAATGCACTATAATTTATATTATGTAAAATAGAATTTAATAAAACATCTATATTCATACAATTATTAAGAAATACAAAAAGCACTACCTTTCAGTAATGCTTTCAAGATTATAATCTTTTAAAAAAATTATTTAACAGAAAATGGTATGTTCCAATTTTCCCAACTTAAAACAATATTATCTTTATTAATTGTATAAACTAATTTTTCAGCGGTGGAATTAGCAATTTGCTGTTTTACCGTAACTCTTAACTGATCTTCTTTATCATTATATTTATAAGCTCCCCATTGTTTGGCTACTTTATTAAAAATGATGACACATTCTTTTTCATTTGGTAAAACAAAAAAAGAATATTTCCCTGCAGGTAATTTTGATCCTTCAATTGTAAGTTCTTTGTCTGTTTCAAAAGTGGTTGCTTCATTTGCGCCAGCACGCCAAACTTCATTAAACGGAACTAATGCTCCCCAAATTTGTCTTCCCTTGACTGAAGGACTACTATAATTAATGCTAATTGTAGCGCCATTAATTTTTCCTGAAACCACTTCCTTTGTGCTTGTTGGCTTCTCTTGAGCAATCAAGAAATTTATAAAAAATAATGCAATAATTGAAAAATGTATTTTTCTAAGTAATCCCATGATTTAAAATGTTTTAGTTTAAGTGATAAAAGTAAAATAACTTCATTTAATTTGTTATGATTCCCATATATTTTAAGAAATAATTAAGTATTTTATAAATTAATTGTTTTGCCTCCTTAATGACAGCGTTATAATTTTTAAATTTGTTATTTTTACAAACGATACTTTATTTATTTGCCGAATTATGAATACAATTGCTGAACACATTGCTGATTTTTTAAAAGAATATCCACCATTTAATCACTTGACATTTCAAGAATTATCTGAAATAGCTACAAGCATTCGCGTTGTAAATTTAGAAAAGCACAAAATATTATTTCAAATTAACGATGTTCTACACGATAGTTTCTATGTTGTGGCTTCTGGAGTTATCAATTTATCTGTAATTGCTGATGCCGAAGAAACGTTATTAAACAAATGTAACGAAGGAGATATTTTTGGTTTACGTCCATTTTTTGCCAAAAACAATTACATGATGACGGCAAAAGCTAGGGAAGAAAGTATTGTATATGCTATTCCGATAGCTATTTTCAGGCCTTTTGTTGCCAATAATTCTGAAGTTTTAAATTTTTTATTAGAAAGTTTTGCGGTAAATACCCGTAACCCAAAGGATAAAGAAAATTTAATTGGAAAACTAATATCTGACAATGTTTTCTATTCGGATCAGCAATCAGAAATGCAATATTTTCAATCTTTATCCTATAATATTTCACCATTAAAAATAACAATTACAGCAATTGTACAAGAAGTTGCTCAGTTAATGACCGAAACGTTAAAGAACAACGTTGTTGTATGTGAGAATAATATTCCTTTAGGCATTATCACAGATACTGATATGCGTTCAAAAATCGCTACTGGCCGTTATCCTGTTACAGTTACAGTAGATAAAATAATGTCATCTCCCGTTATAACAGTTGTAGAGAATATTTCGCTGGCAGAAGCGCAATTACTGATGTTAAAACACAATGTGACACATTTATGTGTGACACAGGACGGAACTAATAAATCTGATGTTAAAGGAATCATTACTGAACATGATTTGATAGTTGCCCAGGCCAATAATCCTGGTGTTTTAATAAAAGAAATTAAGCGTTCTCAAACCCCAAAAGAATTAAAACAAATTCGCGAACGTTTAACAGATCTGATTCAGACTTCCATTTCTAAAAACATACCCCTTTCTCATGTTTTCAATATTGCCAGTGAAATTAATCTGGCATTAATTAAGCGTTCTGTAGAATTATCAATTTTAGATTTAGGCTCACCTCCTGCCCGTTTTGCTTGGTTAAGCATTGGTAGCCAAGGGAGGAAAGAACAATTATTGTTAACCGACCAGGACAGTATTTTGATTTTTGAAGATGTTACACCAGAGAAATATAGAGATGTTAAAGACTATTTTCTTAAACTTGGAAAAAGAACTACTGCCACACTTGAAAAAATCGGTTATGAATTATGTCCAAATGGACATATGGGAAGCAACATGCTTTGGTGTAAGTCACTGACTGATTGGACAAAACAATACGATAGCTGGATGAATACTCCAGGTGAAAATAGTAATGATTTAAGTAGTATTTTCTTTGATTATGAAATTACTTTTGGAGAACAAAGAATTGAAGATGCTATTGGAAATATTGTTTTCAAAAATGCAAAAAATAATACACTGTTCTTTGATTTCTTAGGAAATGACGCCTTAAGAAAAAATTCACCACTGACTTTTTTCAAAAATTTCTATGTAGAAGAAGAAGGTCTCAACAAAGATAAATTTGATATAAAAACACGTGCTTTGATGCCACTGATCGACGGTGCACGTTTGTTTACAATGAGTCACGGCATAAGAGGAATTAATAATACATTCCAACGATTCAAGCAATTAGCAATTTCAGATCCGAAATATGCCGAAATTTATCTTAATTGCGCCGAGGCATTTTTGACTTTATCAAAATTCAGAACTTTAGAAGGCTTAAAAAATGACAGTTCCGGTCAGTTTATAAATTTAAATGAATTATCAAAAATTGATAAGGAAAAATTGAAAAATGCTTTGGCTCCAATGAAGGAATTGGAAGAGTTAATAAAAAGTAAATTTCAACTCACTCAATTTTCATAATTATGTTAGACTGGCTTAAAAACATTAATAAAGAATATCCTGAATTTTGGAAAACATATCTGTCCAAATTTGATAAAAAATCAAAGCGATTTGTGGTTTTATCAACAGAAACTTCTGGCTTAAATCCTATAAAAGATGTTATTTTATCTATTGGTTCTTTTGCTGTAATCAATGACAGTATTGTTATTGGAGATAGTTTTGAAGCAGTTTTATTGCAATATAAATTCCTACACGATAACGGGCTTTCGAATGAGTTTATAGTCGAAAGTAAAATGAAAAAACTCTCAGAACCTGAAGCGATCCAATCTTTAATAGATTTTATTGGTAATGCGGTCTTGGTTGGACATCACATTGATTTTGACGTGGAAATGATCAATGCAGCCCTTGAAAGATTAGATTGTGGCCGATTAAAAAACGAGGCCTTAGATGTTGACGTCATGTATAGAAAACTTCAAGACATTAATGATCGACAATTTTCACTTGATGAATTATGCAACATCTACAAGATTCCCAAAAGCGATCGAAATTCTTCCTCTGAAGATGCATACAAAATTGCTTTGCTTTTCTTAAAATTAAAATCAAGACTGGGGATAAAATAAAAGCTAATCTCCTTTCCTGTTTTAAATGAAATGGATGGATTACCAATTAAAACATCAATTTAGCCCATTTTACGATTTTTTGAATGCTCCGTCTTTTAAATTGCCGTTGGTTTTAACCAATGGATCATAATATTTCAAAATGTTGGCTTTAGTCAAAATAAGTGCTATGTTTTGGCTAAAGCCAATGGCAATTTAAAAAATCAACTCCCTTTTAAAACTTCAATTTTGTTTTTTTAGATTTTGAATGAATGAAACTTTTTGCTGTTCAAAGATTTAAAACAATACAGAAATAAAAATTCCATTAACTGTAAAATCAACTAAATTGAAAGAGAATCATCATCACATTGTAATTCCTTTCCAAAAACGCCCGTGATGAGAAATTGAAACGTGCTTTGTAATTTTCGTCAATTCGTCAATTATAAAAGGAATTCCGTTTATTTTACTAATTTTAGCTTTAGAATCTAAAGTCTTTATTTCATTAAAATATTCCTTATTTACAACTGCAATCGTATAGATACAGTCACTTGAAATTATAGTTTGTGTATGATAGATATTTCCATTGCAGCAAACTATTCCTAAAGTTTCACTTTCATAAAAACATTCTAGTTGCAAAGGAAAATAGCCACGAATATTCGTCTGTCTGTTGTAAATTTTATAAGCAGCTTCCTTTCGGGACCATAAATTCCAAACCATTATTTCAGGATTTTCAGTATCAATAATGAGTAATTGCTCTTTTACAGTAAAGATTTTGTCTAAAAATCGGTTTCGTTTCCAATTACTTTCTTTTCTGGCCAAAGCCAAATCTACAATGTCATTTCCAATCATTTTTTACTGACTTTTTCACCGTTAATTCACTAATTTTTCTCGGATAATTTAGTTTCAATAATTCCCAATGCCGATTTTACGTTAACCATCTGTTCCATTGATTCATTATCGATTATAATGTTATATTTCTCCTCGATATCCAAAATAACATCTACTAAATTAGCAGAATTAATCTTCAAATCATTGATAAAATCAGTATCTTCAGTAAGTGCATCAAATGCCTCTTGGTTTTGAATATAAGGCTTTACAATAGCTTTTAATTGCTCGATCGTTTCTTGTTTATTCATAGTTTTTTTATTTTTTTAGCTCGTAAAGACTTAAAAGCTAGGTCGTTTATTTTTATTAAGCTTAATTTACAAATAGATTTTTATAAATAATACTTATGTTTTCGGATTCGGCCCCCTTCCCTTTGGGAAGGGTTGGGGATAGGATTTAAATTTCTTAAAAATCACACATCCATTCACATCTCCAAAACCAAAACTGGCTTTGGCAACAATATTCAATTCTTTTTCAATCAGTTGTTGTGGTATTCTCGATTCATCAATTATTGCTGTAATTTCAGGATTTATATCTTCACAATTTATATTCGGAAAAATAAATCCCTCATATATTTGCAATACCGAAGCCACACTTTCTATACTTCCCGCTCCTGATAAGCAATGGCCAACCATTGATTTCAATGAATTTATATAGGGGAAATTTTTTCCTTTTCTTCCTAAAGCTTCACTCCAATTCTGGATCTCCAAACTATCTTTTGATGTGGCTGTTAAATGTCCATTTATAGTGTCAATATCATTAGCAGAAATTCCAGCATTTTCAATAGCATTTTTAATACATTTTTGAACTGCTATGGGATTTGGAGCGGTCATAGTTCCTAAACCGCGTTGGCCACCAGAATTTACATTTCCACCCAAAACCTCTGCATAGATTTTAGCACCTCGTGCCGAAGCACTTTCTAAATCTTCCAAGACTAAAGCCCCTGCTCCACTTCCTGGAACAAACCCTGAAGCACTTTCAGACATTGGCCTTGAGCCTTGTTCCGGATTTTCATTATGTTTAAAAGTACAGACTTTCATTGCATCAAATCCACCCCAAATATAGGGTCCAGAATCACTCGTGCTTCCAGCCAAAATGCGTTTTGCCTGCCCTGATTTTATACGCTCATACGCCATCAAAATACTTTCGGTTCCTGTTGTGCATGCCGAAGAATTGGTCGTGACTTGATTTCCTAATCCTAATTTCCCGCCTAAATAAGCACTCACGCCACTATTCATAGTTTGTGCCACGGCTGTACTCCCTAATCGACGGGTTTGAAAATCATCGATTTTATAAATGCTTTCGCGAAATTTATCAATTCCAGAGGTTCCTGTTCCAAAAATAGTTCCGCTATCCCAATCTGGTTCTTCATTGATTTCCAAAGGTAAACCAGCATCTTTCCAAGCATCAATTCCTGCAATTACACCATATAAAATTCCCGTTGAATTGAAATTCCTCAACTCTAATTCCGAAAAATACTGCAATGCTAATTCAGTCGAAATTTCAGGTTTCCCCGCAATTTGACAGGAAAATTGTAATCTTTCTAATTCGGCATCGTGCTTAATTCCCGAAATTCCATTTTTTATGGCATGAGTAAAAGTATCAAGTCCTACTCCATTTGGAGCAAGAACACCAAGTCCTGTAATTACAACACGTTTTTCCATATAAAATTTAATTTTAATGACAATTTCAATGACAATTTTAACATATTGTTCCAATCCAGTTTTGGCTCCCTCTCCTTTGCTTCACCAGTTCGCTGACAAGGTCATTAAGGTTAAGGGATTTTTGATTGTAGATTAACGATTTTTGATTTAAGATTTTGTGTTAATAAATAAAAAATAGTCGATTATACGGGGCTCGCACTTCTGAAATCAAAAATCGTTAATCAAAAATCTGCAATCAAATTTATCATTTTATCCTTAATGAAATTGGACTCGAACGAATTAAATAGCTGAAACAAATCACATAATGAGAGCAACAAATGGGATTGCTTCGTTCCTTGCAATGACACAATAATTATTTTAATCCGGTTTTGGCTCCCTCTCCTTTGGAGAGTCCCGTCCCGACGCTTCGGGATCGGGAGGGGCGAGGATTATTCCTGCAATTGTTCCCATGGAAACTATTTCCTCTCTTTCATTAATCATCTTTACTTTACATTTTAATTTTCCAAATCTAAAATATATTTTTTCCGAAATCACAATCACTTTTTCATTTGGGAAAACAGGTTTTAAAAACTCTATTTCTGTTGATGTTAAAGCAATTGAAGTAGTTTTACTAAATTTATCATTTAATAAAAATATGCCTAAGCAAACCAGTCCAATTTGAGCCATAACTTCCGTCAAAATCACTCCTGGAGTTACCGGATGTTCTTTAAAATGTCCTTTATAAAAATCAAGGTTTTCATCAAAAATATAAGTTCCTTCCACCCCATTTTCATCGATTTGAAGGATTTCGTCCACAAATAAAAACGGCTTAGAATACGGTAATTTTGATATAATTTCTTCTTTTCTCATACTTTTTCTATTCCTCCATTTGGGTTAGGGAGCTAAAACTGTAACAAAACCCGTTGTGCCGAAAATCCCGGACCAAAACTCAACATTAATCCTTTCTCTCCTTTTTGGGGTTTGCTGTCCATAATTCGTTCTAATACATACAAAACAGTAGCACTTGACATGTTTCCATACAAGCGTAATACTTCTTTAGTATCGTCAATATTTTTTCCTAAACTGGAAAACAAAGCCTCTACAGTCTGAACAATTTTCTTTCCGCCGGGATGAAAAATAAGATGATCAATAGTTTCAATTTGTAACTTATTTTTTTCTAAAAACGGATAAATTATATCCGGAAAATGAGAAGCAATCGTTTCTGGAACTTCTATGTCCAAGACCATTTGCAAACCAGAATTCGTGAGTTTAAAACCCATCATGTGAATATTATCATAGAAATGATACATCTCCTCCGCTAAAATTTCTGGGCCTTCCTCATCTTGATGGGAAGAAAGCAAAACACAAGCCGCACCGTCGCCAAAAATAGCTGCGCTTACAATATTAGCCATTGAAAAATCATCCAATTGAAATGTAGCTGTTGGGCTTTCAACTGCAATTACAGCAGCCCGTTTTCCGGGATTGGCCTGCAAGAAATTTTTAGCATAAATAATTCCTGAAATTCCTGCCGCACAACCCATTTCAGTTACTGGAAGCCGAACTATATCTTGACGTAATTTTAATTTATTAATCAAATATGCATCTAAAGACGGAATCATAATTCCGGTACAACTTACCGTTATTATATAGTCCAAATCTTCGGGATTCCAATTGGCTTTCTTTAACGCTTTTTCTAAAACTTTTTCACCTAAATCGATGACTTCACGAACATAAATATCATTTCTTTCCTCAAAAGAAGTTTTGGTAAACACTTCGATTGGATCCATTATGGAATACCGTTTATCAACAGCTGCTCCTTCAAAAATTTTCTTTACTTTTCTAATGAAACGCTCATCTTGCCCAACGAGCCAAGCATCCAAAAAAGGGATGATTTCTTCAGTTGTTCTGGAATATTTTGGTAGCTGTTTTGTTACGGTTTTGATTTTTACACTCATATTTTTTTAAGACTTTTAAATGAAAGGCAGATAGATAATAGATTTAAACTTTATGCCTCTTTTATCTTTATGTCTATTGTCGCTTTGTCTTTTTTTATAATCCATTGATAGCGAAAAGCCCATTTCCAATGAATTTTATAGTTTTTAAAACTTAATTTTTCAGAAAAGTGAATCAACTCTTCTTTTTTAAAACCTCTTAAAATTGAAGTTAATCCGTCTTCACGAGACATGTCATTCAATCGAAACACGAAACACAATGCCTGAAATAACCGATAGGCTATTGCGCTTCGGTGTAAATCATTAATAACAATTCCAATAGTTGAATTCGTATAAAACATGTTTAATAAATAAATAATTTCATCGTCTTTGAAATGATGTAATGTTAAAGTACACAGTACAATATCATATTTTAATTCATTAAATGATTTATCAAATATATCTTCACAACGATAGCTAATGTTAGCATAATTTTTAGATAATTTTTGCGCATGACTAATTGTAAAACTATTGGCATCAATGCCTATTAACTGGAATTTTAGCTTGTTTTTTAATCCAAAATCAGCTAAAGTTCGCAACATGTCACCATTGCCACAACCTACGTCTACAATTACAATTTCATTTGATTTTGAAATATTCCCCATCAAATCCTGAACGCCTTGTAAAGTTAGCTGGTTCCCTCCTAAAAGCTGATTGATTTTGGCTATTTTATCTAATGCATCACGCAAGATTTCTCCTTCCATGGCAAAATCATCCATAGTTTCAGGCTGATCAGTTCTGTATTTGGTGTTTATAAACATCTATGAACTTAAAATTATAGGTTTCCCATGCGTTTTTTTTATAATTTTCGGTAATAAAAACGGAAATGCAATCAATATACGCATTAATACACCTGAGAGTTTTTGCTTTTGCAAAAGATTCGATAAAAATCTCCCTATTTTTAGTCTTTGACCAAAATTAGAACTCCATTCCTTACTGTATTTTTCTTCTAGTTCATTTCTGGATTTAATTTCGTTATTGAAATATTTCTCCACTAATTCCGAAACAATTTTAGCACTATGAATAGCCATTGCCATTCCATTTCCACACAAAGGATGGATTAATCCGGCGGTATCTCCAATCATTAAAACATGATTGTCAACTGCTTGCTTTTTTCCGAAAGAAATTTGGCTTATTGTTAATGGTTTTTCGAAAAGCAAATTACTTTTTTCGAAAATTGTTTTTAAATGTGGGTTTTGAGAAACGACGTTATTTTGATATTCTTCAACGTTTTTAAACTTCTTGAAAGTTTCGTAATCTGCTAAATAACAAATATTAATGACATCACCTTCTACTTTTGAAACACCACAATAACCGCCTTTAAAGTTATGCAATCCAACCAAATCACTAGGAAAATCTCCTGAATAATGCCCTTTGACAGCCAACCATGGTGATTTCTTATGAATAAAATTACGATTTAGTTTTTGATCAATAATAGAACGTTTACCAAAAGCTCCAATTACAATTTTAGCTTTTAAAATAGTATTATTTGAAGTTGTTACGATAAATGCTTCATCTTCAAAAGCTATTCCTTCAACTAAATCCTGAATAATTTTACAACCATTTGCAATTGCTTTTTTATATAAATACTCATCCAGCGTATAGCGACTAATTCCAAATCCACCAAGAGGCAAAGTACTTTTAATTGTCTTTCCGTTAACTGTCGAAAATTCAAGTTTTGTAATCGTTGCAGGATATAAATTAGCTATTTTTAAATCTAGCCAATTGAGATAAGGCAATACTTCATTAGAAATATATTCTCCACAAACTTTATGTTTTGGAAATTCATTTTTTTCAATTACAATAACTTGAAATCCAATTTTGGATAAATGAATTGCAGCAGTTAATCCTGCTAAGCCACCACCAATAATTAAGACTTCCTTATTTTTCATACTGAAGTAAATTTATGGATTTGTTTGGGAACGCAGCTATATTATTTAATAAAAAACTTACATAATTAATATTTGCTTCCATAACGATGGTTATTTGTGTATCGTTATTTCAGGACGGGACATAATTCAAAAAAAAAGCTGTTTTATTACAAACAGCTTTTAATTAATTTACAATTTTCCTTCTTTTATTTCTTCTACAATTTCAGGATTTAACAATGTTGTGATATCTCCAAAATTCGAATAATCTCCTTCGGCTATTTTACGTAGAATTCTACGCATGATTTTTCCGGAACGAGTTTTTGGCAAACCGGAAACAAATTGAATTTTATCTAACTTAGCAATTGGACCAATGTGATCCGTTATGTGTTGATTAATCTCTTTAATAAGATTTTCTTTATTTCTAGTTTCTCCGGTTTCTTTTAGAATTACAAAACCATATAAGGCATTTCCTTTGATATCATGAGGGAAGCCTACAATGGCTGACTCCGCTACTGCCGGATGCTCATTAATGGCATCTTCAATAGGAGCTGTCCCTAAATTGTGTCCTGAAACGATAACCACATCATCTACACGACCTGTAATTCTATAATAGCCTACTTCATCACGTAAAGCGCCGTCTCCAGTGAAATATTTACCTGGAAAGGTCGAAAAATACGTATCCTTGTATCGTTGATGATCTCCCCAAATGGTTCTGGCAATTCCAGGCCACGGGAATTTAATACATAAGCTACCTACCACTTGATTGCCTTCAATTTCATTCCGTTTTTCGTCCATTAATACCGGTTGAATCCCTGGTAATGGCAAAGTAGCGTAAGTAGGTTTAGTTGGCGTCACAAAGGCAATTGGAGAAATCATAATTCCACCCGTTTCAGTTTGCCACCACGTATCCACAACGGGACATCTTTTATCTCCAACATGGTCATTATACCAGTGCCAAGCTTCTTCGTTGATGGGTTCCCCCACTGAACCGATTACTTTTAATGATTTTAAAGGGAATTTTTGTACATATTCTAAGCTTTCTTTTGCTAAAGCACGAATAGCCGTTGGTGCAGTGTAAAACTGGGTAACTTTATGTTTTTCGATAATTTCCCAGAAACGACTAAAATCAGGATAAGAAGGAACGCCTTCAAAAATAACAGTTGTCCCACCATTCAATAATGGACCATATAAAGCATAAGAATGTCCAGTAATCCAGCCTATATCAGCGGTACACCAAAAAATGTCATTTTCTTCATGATTAAAAACATTTTTAAACGTGTAAGCAGTATAAACCATGTATCCTGCTGTAGTATGTACCATTCCTTTTGGTTTACCAGTAGAACCAGAAGTGTAAAGGATAAACAATGGATCTTCGGCATCCATGATTTCAGCAACATTGTTATCTGAAGCCTCGTCTAAAAGAGGTTGCAACCATTGGTCACGACCTTCTTTCATATCTACAGAAGTATTCGTTCTTTTAACCACTAAAACATTTGAAACACAAGGACAAATTGTCAATGCTTCATCAATTATTCCTTTTAAATCAATAGTTTTATTACCACGGTAACCACCATCTGACGTGATGACCATTTTGCATTCACTATCGTTAATTCTTGTTGCAACTGCCGAAGCCGAAAATCCTGCAAAAACAACCGAATGGATGGCTCCAATTCTGGCACAAGCCAAAGTTGTTACAGCAAGTTCAGGAATCATTGGTAAATAAATACAAACACGATCTCCTTTTTTTATGCCTTGTTCACGCAATACGTTTGCCATTTTACAAACACGTTGGTGTAATTCATTATAGGTTATATGTAAAGCAACTTCTGTAGGATCATTAGGTTCAAAAATAATAGCAGTTTTATCACCTCTTTTAGCAAGATGTCTATCGATGCAGTTTTTGGTCATATTCACTTTAGCTTCAGTAAACCATTTTACTTCGGCTTCAGCCATATTAAAATCGACAACTTTATCCCATTGTTGGTACCAAGTAAAATTTTCTTCTGCTATTTTGCTCCAAAATTTTCTGGGCTCACGAACTGATTTATTATAATGTTTAAAATATTGTTCTAAATTATCAATTTTATAGTAGCTCATGTTTTTTAATTTTTTATAAAAGTATTAAATCTCAAGCTATTCTTAATATTATTTAAATTATAAATTCCTATATAAATTTAAATATTAAATAAAAAAAATAACTTTTTAATGATAATTTGTTCGTTTTTTACTGTTTTTTAAAATTTTGATACAAACAAAAAAAGCGAGATAGAATATCTACCCCGCCTTTTATCTCAACAAAATTTAACAACAATAATTTTACTAATAAAAATATGCATTATTATAATAGCAATTGAAACCTCTCAAAAAGTAAATTCAGATATTAAAAAGTAGTACCTAATTCTATTTTAGAAAGGAATTACTTCACTTAACTTTCGAACTCATTCGAAGTTAAGTGAATGTAATATGCATCCATATCTCTTTTTCTTTTAATAAGTGCTTACTAATTCAAAATATTATGGATTCAAATGATATAATGCAAATCCCAACACACCCTCTTATGTGTGTAATTCCTATTTTTATTAACCTATTTTTTTCATAGCAGTCATAGATTCTCTCAACCACTCTCCTACTTCTTCAATAGGGTGTTGACGAATACTTTTATTTACTGCAATAAGAACCGCATTATCAACACCATTTGAAGTAGAAAAAGATTTTCCAATTACATTTGTGTCAATAGTTTTCATGAAATCAGTCAATAACGGTTTACAAGCATGGTCAAATAAATAACAACCATATTCTGCAGTATCCGAAATGATTCTGTTCATTTCATATAATTTTTTTCTTGCTACTGTATTAGCAATCAAAGGCAATTCATGTAAAGATTCGTAGTAAGCTGATTCTTCAATGATTCCTGATTGTGTCATTGTTTCGAAAGCCAATTCTACTCCCGCTTTAACCATGGCAATCATTAAAACACCATTATCAAAATATTCTTGTTCTGAAATATGAGCTGCTGTTGGTGCCGTTTTTTCGAAGTTAGTTTCTGCAGTTGCAGCTCTCCAAGTCAATAAATTAACATCATTATTATCCCAGTCAATCATCATGTTTCTTGAAAATTCTCCAGAAATGATATCGTCTTGATGTTTTTGGAATAACGGACGCATGATATCTTTCAATTCTTCCGAAATTTCGTAAGCTTCGATTTTTGCAGGATTAGAAAGACGATCCATCATATTTGTAATTCCACCATGTTTCAAAGCTTCAGTTACAGTTTCCCAACCGTATTGGATTAATTTTGAAGCGTAAGCTGGCTCGATTCCTTTTTCAACCATTTTGTCGAAACATAAAATTGAACCTGTTTGTAACATTCCACAAAGAATGGTTTGTTCTCCCATTAAATCCGATTTTACTTCAGCTACAAATGAAGAGTTCAAAACCCCTGCTCTATGTCCTCCAGTAGCAACTGCATACGCTTTTGCTTGTTCAAAACCTTCACCGTTTGGATTATTTTCAGGGTGAACTGCGATTAAAGTTGGTACACCAAAACCTCTTTTATATTCTTCACGTACCTCAGATCCTGGACATTTAGGAGCACACATAATAACTGTGATGTCTTTACGAATTTGCATTCCTTCTTCCACGATATTAAAACCATGAGAATACGCTAATGTTGAACCGTTTTTCATCAAAGGCATGATTGCTGTTACTACAGCTGTATGTTGCTTATCTGGTGTAAGGTTACAAACCAAATCAGCAGTTGGAATTAATTCTTCATAAGTTCCCACTTTGAAACCATTATCAGCAGCATTCATGTAAGAAGCTCTTTTTTGAGCAATTGCTTCTGCACGCAATGCGTAAGAAATATCTAAACCTGAATCTCTCATGTTTAAACCTTGGTTCAAACCTTGAGCTCCACAACCTACGATAACTACTTTTTTTCCTGCTAATGCTGCTATGCCATTTGAAAATTCTGATTGATCCATGAATTCGCAAACGCCTAATTGTTCTAATTGTAATCTAAGTGGTAATGAATTGAAATAATTTGCCATTTTTTTTAATATTTAATGAATGTGAAATTTATAATTAATTTAAAAATTTAAAGAATTGAATATTCCGGTTTATTTAATGTTACAAAACTGAATACTCAAAACTGAACACTGAACACTTTCTAAGAAAGCTCTTCTAATAAAGTTGATATTTCCATTTTTTCTTTGGAAACCGATATTCTTCCTGAACGTACAAATTGCATGATTCCGAAAGGTTTTAATTTTTCGTATAATTCTTCAATCTCAGAACGTCTTCCTGATTTTGAAATTACAAAAAAGTCTCTTGATACGGTAACGATTTCTGAATGACTTTCTTTGATGATATTTTGTATTTGTCTTTCGTCAAATAACAAACTCGAATTTATTTTGAACAAAGCACTTTCCAAGAAAATAGTTTCTTCATCAACATGATAAAAGGCTTTGATTACTTCGATTTGTTTTTCGATTTGACCTACAATATTTCGCACCCATTTTTCAGTTGTGTCCACTACAATGATGAATCTGGAAACGTTTTCAATTTCTGATTCGGATACATTTAAACTTAAAATATTGATATGGCGTTTCAAGAATATTCCTGATATTCTGTTTAATAAGCCAACGTTGTTTTCTGAATAAACAGAAATGGTGAATGTTTTATTTTCCATAATATTAACTTAATCGCATATCAGAAACCGATGCTCCTGTTGGAATCATTGGGAATACATTATTTTCTTTTTCTACCATAACTTCAAGGAAGTACGATTCTTTTGAAGCCATCATTTCAGCAACGGCCGCATCTAAATCTTCTCTTTTGGTCACTTTTTTGGCTTTAATATAATAGCCTTCAGCAATCGCTATAAAATTAGGATTGATCATTTCAGTAGAAGCATATCTTTTGTCAAAAAACAATTGTTGCCACTGACGTACCATACCTAAAAATTCGTTGTTCAAGACCACAATTTTCACAGGAACTTTAGTTTGAAAAATAGTTCCTAGTTCCTGAATAGTCATTTGAAAACCACCATCACCAATAATGGCAACCACTTCACGTTCTGGCATTCCCATTTTGGCACCAATAGCAGCCGGTAAAGCAAATCCCATAGTTCCTAAACCACCGGAAGTTACATTACTTTTTGTAGAATTGAATTTGGCATAACGGCAAGCAAACATTTGGTGTTGCCCCACATCCGAAACCATAATTGCGTCACCTTTAGAATGTTTGTTAATCATTTCGATAGTTTCCCCCATAGAAATTCCTTCTTTCTTAGGTTTTAACTCCTCATTGATTACCGCTTCCAGTTCAATTTTATACATTTCCTTGAACTCATTGTGCCAAGATTCATGTGTATTACTTTTGATTAAAGGAAGTAAAGCAGTCAGCGATTCTTTGACATCAGCTAAAACAGCCACAGTTGTTTTTACATTTTTATCAATTTCGGAAGGATCAATTTCAAAGTGAATTACTTTAGCTTGTTTCGCATAAGTAGCTAAATTTCCTGTAACACGGTCGTCAAAACGCATTCCAAGTGCAATCAAAACATCACATTCATTTGTTAATAAATTAGGTCCGTAATTTCCGTGCATTCCTAACATTCCTACATTCAAAGGGTGATCTGTTGGCAATGCCGAAAGTCCTAAAATAGTCCAAGCGGCAGGAATTCCTGATTTTTCAACTAATGCTTTTAATTGTTCTTCGGCTTCACCAAGGATAATTCCCTGACCAAAAACGATATATGGTTTTTTTGCATTATTAATTAGTTCCGCAGCCTCTTTAACCTTTTCAATATCTAAAGTTGGCTTTGGATTGTAACTTCTAATGCTGGTACATTTTTTATAACTAAATTCAATTTCGTCAAATTGCGCATTCTTTGTAATATCAATTAAAACGGGACCTGGACGACCTGATCTTGCAATATAAAATGCTTTTGCAATAATTTCAGGTATTTCATGTGCCTCTGTAATTTGATAATTCCATTTGGTAACCGGAGTCGAAATTCCAATAATATCAGTTTCTTGAAACGCATCTGAACCTAATAAATGTTTTCCTACCTGACCTGTGATACAAACCATCGGAGTGGAATCAATCTGAGCATCAGCAATTCCAGTTACAAGATTTGTTGCTCCAGGGCCTGAAGTAGCTATTGCCACTCCAACTTTTCCTGTTGCTCTTGCAAATCCTTGAGCGGCATGAGTTGCACCTTGCTCGTGACGTACTAAAACATGTTGTAATTGATCTTGAAATTTATATAATTCGTCGTAAACCGGCATGATGGCACCACCTGGATAGCCATAAACCAAGTCTACTCCTTCTTCTAATAAGCATCTAATAACGGCTTCTGCGCCTGATATTTTATTTGTTCCCATGGGTACGTTTATTATTTTTCCTCATCCCTCCCGAAACTTCGGGGCTCTCCAAAAGAAAGTTAGTCGAGATTGATATAGTATTCTTATTTTTTACTTTCAAATAAAAGTCCAAACCCTATTATTATTTCCCTTTCGGGAGTTAGGGAATTATTTATCGGTTACACATCCTTCAGAGGCACTGGAGACCGAACGCATATATTTAAGTAACACTCCTTGTTTAATTGGTGATTCTGGTTGAACCCAGTTGGCTTTACGTTTTGCCAATTCTTCGTCAGATATTTTCATGTTGATAGTATTTTTCACAGCATCAATTGTAATCACATCACCGTTTTCTATCAAAGCAATTCCTCCACCTTCATAGGCTTCTGGAGTAACGTGTCCTACCACAAAACCGTGAGAACCTCCAGAGAAACGTCCGTCAGTAATCAAAGCGACAGTACTTCCTAAACCAGCTCCCATAATGGCAGATGTTGGTTTTAACATTTCAGACATACCAGGGCCACCTTTTGGACCACAGTAACGAATAATCACTACGTTTCCAGGCTTAACTTCACCTCCTTGTATACCTTTAATAACATCTTTTTCATTTTCATAAACTACTGCTGTACCTTCAAAAAACTCTCCTTCTTTTCCGCTAATTTTAGCCACACAACCTTCTGAAGCTAAGTTTCCGTATAGAATTTGAATATTTCCAGTAGCTTTTAATGCTTTTTGGATTTCATGAATTACTTCTTGGCCATCATGTAAATCAGGAATTGAAGCTAAATTTTCAGCTATTGTTTTTCCTGTTACTGTCAAACATTCACCGTGTAAGAAACCTTCTTTTAATAAATATTTCATTACTGCTGGAACACCTCCTACATTATGTAAATCTTCCATTAAATATTTACCACTTGGTTTCAAATCGGCTAATAATGGTGTTTTATCGCTGATATCCTGGAAATCTTTTAATGTGAGTTCAATACCTACTGCGTGAGCCATTGCAATTAAGTGCATCACTGCATTTGTAGAACCTCCTAAAACTGCTACCATCGTAATTGCATTTTCAAATGCTTTACGAGTCATAATGTCTCTAGGCTTAATATCTTTTTCTAGTAATATTTTGATTGCTTTACCAGCATCAGCACATTCTTGTTTCTTTTCCGGACTCAAAGCAGGATTAGAAGAACTGTAAGGCAAACTCATTCCTAATGCTTCAATTGCTGATGACATGGTGTTAGCAGTGTACATTCCACCACAAGCACCTGCACCTGGACAAGCATTTTGTATTACTCCTTTGAAATCTTCAGGTGTAATAGAATTGCTGAATTTTTTTCCTAATGCTTCAAAAGCAGAAACAATATTCAAATCTTCACCTTTCCATTTTCCTGGGTGAATTGATCCTCCGTAAACCATAATAGAAGGGCGATTTACTCTACCCATAGCCATTAACGCCCCTGGCATATTTTTATCACAACCTGGAACAGCAATCATACCATCATACCATTGCGCTCCCATAACTGTTTCAATAGAATCTGCAATTACATCACGAGAAACTAAAGAAAAACGCATTCCATCATTACCATTAGAAATACCATCACTTACACCAATAGTATTAAAAATCAAACCCACTAAATCTTCTTTCCAGACGCCAGTCTTAATATCTTTAGCCAAATCGTTTAAGTGCATGTTACAAGGATTTCCATCGTAACCCATACTCACAATTCCTACCTGCGCTTTTTTAAGATCCTCTTCTGTCAAACCAATTCCGTAAAACATCGCTTGAGAAGCTGGTTGTGTTTCGTCTTGGGTGATTGTTTTACTGTATTTATTTAATTCCATTATATGATTGTTTCTGTATTTTTAAATTTATTCCAAAAAAAAACCTTCCAAAATAATTGGAAGGTTTTAAATATTTTTTTAATTATATCTATAACATTCCTACTGCATATGTGATTACCACATTGACATTAATAATTGAAGACATAATAGTTACGATTTTCATTTTTTTATTTTCATCAAAAGTATGAAAAACAAATAGAACAAAAAAACAGAACCTTAAAATTATAAGCACTTTTCAATTATTAAATGCATTTTGATCATTGTTTTGTTAAACAATAGTCGATTGTCCTATTTGGACATTGTCACTTTTAAAATATAAATCGTCTTTACTTAAAATGACATTCGAAATAAAGTCTCCAACTTCATTGGTACCAAATTTTGAATCTGCTTTCAAATCTATTGTCACCACATTATATTCAATCGCTTTTTCTACTGCTTCGTACACTTTTTTAGCTTCTTTATGAAGTCCAAAATGTTCTAAAAGCATTGCTGCTGATAAAATGGAAGCAATTGGATTTGCTATATTTTTTCCTTTTGCTTGCGGATAAGAACCATGAATGGGTTCAAAAAGCGCATTTTTATTTCCTAATGATGCGGAAGCCAATAGTCCTATAGAACCTGTAATGACGCTGGCTTCATCAGATAATATATCTCCGAATAAATTTTCAGTCAAAATGACATCAAATTGTTTTGGATTTAGGATAATTTGCATCGCAGCATTATCAACAAAAAGAAAATCCAATAGTACATCAGGATAATTTTCACTCACTTTTTTGACGACTTTTCTCCATAATCGAGAAGTTTCAAGCACATTAGCTTTATCCACCATAGTTACTTTTTTACGTCTGTTTTGTGCCGCTTTAAAAGCCAAATGAGTAATTCTGGTGATTTCTTCTTCTGAATATTCGCATAAATCAGAAGCGATTGTACCAGCATCGTTCAATTTTTTTTCACCAAAATAAACACCTCCGGTAAGTTCTCTGAAAATAGTAAAATCTGCCCCTTCGATTATATGTCTCTTTAAAGGAGAAGAATCTAACAAGGACTTATATGGTTTTATAGGTCGGATATTTGCAAAAAGACCTAATTCTTTTCTCAATTTTAATAATCCTTGCTCCGGACGAACTTTAGCACTAGGATTGTTGTCGTATTTTGGATCACCAATAGCGCCAAACAAAACTGCATCTGTATTAAGGCAAAGATTAAGGGTTTGTTCCGGAAGAGGTTTTCCGGTTTTATCTATGGCAACAGCACCCATAAGTGCATCTTCAAAAACAAATTCATGATCATAAACCACACCTATAGCGTACAAAGTTTTCTTTGCTTGTAAGATCACCTCTGGTCCTATTCCATCTCCTGACAGTACTGCTATTTTTAAATTCATGGTTTAGTTTTTTATATACTTATACTATTATGTAAATAGTGTTTTTATTAGCTTCTTATCAAATCGCTTTGTATTTTACAAGCTTCAATAATTTGATGAATATCATCATCTAAAACTTCTTTTTTGATGTCAGCAAATTTTAAGAACTCAATATAAACTACATCCAATTGTACTTTAGTAAGTTCATATCCTACTTTTTTTGCTCTGTATGCCAATGCTGCTCTACCACTTCTGGCGGTAAGAACTATTGAAGACTCATTAACCCCTACATCCAAAGGATCCATGATTTCATAAGTTGCTCTGTTTTTAATCACACCGTCCTGATGAATTCCTGAACTGTGTGCAAAAGCATTAGCACCAACAATCGCTTTATTTGGTTGCACCATCATTCCCATACTTTCAGAAACCAAGCGACTCATTTCGTTCAACTGTTTCGTATTGATATCAGTATATAGATTCAAATAAGGATGTTGCTTAAAAATCATTACTACTTCTTCAAGTGCAGTGTTTCCAGCTCTTTCCCCTATTCCATTTATGGTACATTCTATTTGTCTTGCTCCGTTTACAGCTCCAGCAATAGAATTAGCGGTAGCCATTCCTAAATCATTATGACAATGACAAGAAAGAATAACATTTTCAATACCTTTTACATTTTCTTTTAGGTATTTTATTTTTGCACCATATTCTTCCGGTAAGCAATATCCGGTAGTATCTGGGATATTAAGTACTGTAGCTCCTGATTTTATTACTTCTTCACAAACTCTTGCCAAGAAATCATTATCAGTTCTACCAGCATCTTCTGCATAAAACTCTACATCTTCAACATACGATTTAGCATGTGAAACTGCAAATTTTGCTCTAGCAATAATATCTTCTCTAGTAGTATTTAATTTATGTATTATATGTGAATTTGAAGTTCCGATTCCAGTATGAATACGTGGTTTTTTAGCATGTTTTAAAGCAGCTGCAGCAACATCTATATCATTTTTTACTGCTCTGGTTAAACCACAAACAGTTGCATTTTTTACAATCTTACTAATTTCAGAAACAGATAAAAAATCACCTGGACTAGAAACAGGAAAACCAGCTTCTATAATGTCAACACCCATTTCGTCTAAGCGATTTGCTATAACGAGTTTTTGATTGGTATCTAATTTACATCCTGGGACCTGTTCTCCATCTCGTAAAGTGGTATCAAAAATTTGAACTTTCTCTCTATTCATTTTCATTTATTTAATGTAATTTCACATCTCGATAACAAATTTATATTTCATTACTTTAATATAAAACTCATTTTAACGAAATATACTGCTTATAAAGATAATTAAAACTTTATAACATATTGATTAACAAGCTATTAAGCTACAATATTTTACAATGGCTAACCATCAAAAAGATTTCTTATTTGTATTAATAAAATCCCTTTCTAAGTCTGAAAAAAGACAATTTAAGATTTTTGCCAGCCGACTCGAGACGAGTTCCAATACAAAATTCATTGAATTATTCAATATTTTAGACAAATCAGAAGTCTATGATGAGAAACTTATTTTGAAAAGCGGTATTATTAAAAAAGTACAATTATCCAACCTGAAGTCCTATTTATACAAACAGATTTTAGTGAGTATTAGATTGAATATTCCGAGTCAAAACATTCGCTATCAGCTAAGGGAACAAATTGATTTTGCCGCTATATTGTACAATAAAGGTTTGTACAAACAAAGCTTAAAAATATTAGATAAAACAAAGATTCTGGCATTAGAAAATGACGAAAAACTCATGGCGTATGAGATTGTAGAATTCGAAAAATTAATTGAATCCCAATACATTACGCGAAGTATTCAAGGGCGTGCTGATGAGTTAGTTATTCAAGCGAAGGAGTTAAATTATCGCAATACTATTTCCAGCAAATTATCTAATTTATCTTTGCAGTTATACGGTATAATGCTAAAAACCGGTTATGTAAAAAGTGACGAGGAGTACAAGTATATAGACGACTATTTCAACAAGCACATTTCTAAATTTGACGAGAAAAAATTTGGATTTCGCGAAAAATACTGGTTTTATAATGCCAATCTTTGGCATAGTTTCTTAGTGCAAGACTTTTTAGCCAGCTATAAATATGCCTACAAATGGGTCACTCTTTTTTATGACAACCCCAATATGATTTACCTAAATCCTGTATTTTTCTTAAAAGGAAATCATTATTTACTGGAATCTTTATATATGCTCAAATACAAAACAAAATTCAAGAAATATTTATTACTTCTGGAAGAAACCATCAAAGATCCACGCTTTCCCGTAAACGATAATATAGCTTCTTTGTCATTCCTGTATTTGTACAATAACAAATTAAATTATCATATTCTAGAAGGTACTTTTGCTGAAAGCGAATACTTAATTCCTGAAGTTTTAGATAAATTAAAAATACACAGTGAACATCTTGATGAACATCACGAAATGTTGTTTTACTATAAAATAGCTTCTATTTATTTTGGTAACGAAAAGTATAATGAATCCATCTTTTATTTGGAGAAAATCATAAACAACAAAAATCTTACGATGCGGGAAGATTTAATGTGTTTTTCTCGAATACTTTGCCTGATAGCTCATTATGAATTGGGTAAGGATTATTATTTGGAAAACCAATTGAAAAACACCTATAAATTTTTGTTGAAAATGAATGATTTGCATGAAGTCCAAAAGGAAATTATCAAATTCATGAAAAACTTAAATTCTATTTACCCTGGTGATATCAAAAAAGAATTTGTAAAAATGAGAGAGCGATTTATCGAATTGGAAAAAAACAAGTACGAAAAAAGAGCCTTTCTTTATCTTGATATCATCTCTTGGCTAGAAAGTAAAATTGAAAACCGAAAAATCAGCGATATCATTAAGGAAAAAGCGAAATTGAGTAATCGATAAGGTTTTAGCAACAAGAAAGGAGGTTTTAAAGCCTCCTTTCTTGTTGCTATTTAATACAATTCTTTTTCGCCATCAATAATCATAGGCAGATAAACAAACTCAACTTCCGACAAATCTTCCTTTAAATAAAAAAACATGTCGTTCAACTTGTAAAACCATTCTTTATCAAATTACACTTTATTGATGTCACGTCTTTTATTAGCAATTTTTCTCTTAAAGGCTTCATTGTAACTTTATATAATTATTTTTTTTTCAAAATTAAAATACCGAACAATACTACCCAAATTATTACGCTAATTTATCTGTTTTATAAAGAATTGGAGCTTCTTGCAACAATGGTTTCGAATTTTCGAAAAACGACTGAATATAAGACTGTTGATTATGGTTATCCAATCCGTTTTGATTTTCCCAAATTTCATGAAAAATAAAGGTGTTGGGTTCATCATAACTTTGATGCAAATCATATTGAAGACAAGCCGCTTCTTTTGTGGAATTTTGAACCAAATCGAGTAAAAGAGATTTCAATGTCTCTATACTTTCCGGTTTACTTTTTATGATTACTGTTAGATTTATTGGCATAATTAATTTAAAAATAATTGTGTTAAATGGTTATGATACAATTTAATATCGTTGTCTACATCAGCATTTTTTTCAATATCATGAAAATGAATACTTTGTAACGGTTTCATGCCTATAAAAGCGTTCATTCGGTGAAAACCAAATAACGGTCCTTCATCAACGCTATGTTGATTAAAAAATTCTCCCGGCAAAGTAAAAGCTTCTTTTGGTGCATTCCAAGATGTCGTTAACATATATTTTTTGCCATGAAGCATTCCACCAGTTCCATAATTAATCGTTGGATTTTCCGCGGAACGCCCGTCACTTTTATAAATTCCTTTTGAATGCCCTTCGGTGAAAACGACATCAATGTATTTTTTAAATCCGTGAGGCAACTGAAACCACCATATTGGCGTGTGGTAAATGATTACATCTGCCCAAACAAATTTTTCAACTTCAGAAACTGGATTGTACTCCTCATTGATATTCGTTGTTTTTACTTCAAAATCGCTATTGTTTTTGAAAAAATTTAAGGTTTCATTCGAAATGGTTTCATTAAATCTTCCTCCTGAATGACCAAACTTTTGTCCGCCATTGATTATAAATATTTTTGTCATGATTTATGTTTTTAATTTGATGCTGCAAAGTTAGAACGACAAAGTCTATTATTAAAATAACTTAATTCATACCTTTGTATCATAATTATAATAGTTATGTTGAATTTAGAATGGTATCGAACGTTTAAAGCGGTTTACAAAACAGGAACACTAACTAGTGCTGCGGAAGTATTATTTATTTCACAACCTGGTGTGAGTCTGCATTTGAGTTCCTTGGAAAATTATGTGGGCTATAAATTATTTGACCGAACAGGTCGAAAAATGGTTCCCACCGAAAAAGGAAAAGTACTCTACAACTTCATCATAGAGGCATTGGCTAAATTAGAAGAAGCCGAAAAAAATTTTCAAAGAAGCACCGAAAAAAACACACCAACCATAAGCGTAGGAATGTGTTTTGAAACTTTCCAAATTACACTGGAACAGTATATTTCAACCTTACCATTTAATGTTATCATTCAGTTTGGCGAATATCCGGAAATGGTCGAAAGTTTAGAAAAAGGGATTCTTGATTTAATCATCACTCCACAAATGGTGGTTAAAAACACAATTGAATATCAGGCATTTTCATCAGAAACTATTGTACTTGTTGGCGGAAGTGAAATTGACGATTCGGAATTCAATTTGATAGAAAAAAAGGAAAGTATAGAAGAAATCGAACTTTGGCTAAAGCAACAAAAATGGTACGGAACTACTGGGGATATGGAGCATTTACGTCGTTTTTGGCAATTAAATTTTAATAAACATCCTGATTTTAGACCTAATTATATTGTTCCAAATCTAAATTCTATCGTGCGTTGTTTGAGCAGTGGCAAGGGATTGGCTGTTGTTCCTGATTTTCTTTGCAAAAAAGAAATTGACAATGGTTCAATTAAAATGATTTGGGAAGGGAAAACGCCACTAAAGAATACGCTCTATTTTGCAACCAGAAAAAAAACAATGTATCAGGAAGAAATAGCTTTGATTAAGAAAATATTTCTGGAATTAAACTAAAACACTGCGTTCTGAAAATATTTATTACTTTTAAAGAATACTTAAAAATTTAAAACTATGAATGGATTTTTTAAAACAATATTAGCAGGTTACGGCGCCAAAAAATTAGGTGGTGGCTGTTTTGGCACAATTATTATTTTTATAATACTCTATTGGCTATTAGGTTATTTTTAGAATCAAAACGCTAAAAATAACCTAACAATAAGTTTAAAGCTTAATATACCAAAAGTTGTTTCAAATCATTTTCGAATCTGCCTTTCGGCAAATATTGATCTTCCAATGCTTTTGTAAACGGAATTGGTGTGTCTAAACTTGCCACCCGTTTTACCGGCGCATCAAGGTATTTGAAACAATTTTCCATTATCATTGCCGAAATATCGCTGGCAATTCCACCAAACATACTGTCTTCCTGATAAATAATCACTCTTCCCGTTTTCTTTACTGAAGCAAAAATTGCTTCTGTATCCAAAGGTTGTAAGGTTCTTAAATCCAATAAATCTGCCGAAATTTCAGGATTTTTTGCTAAAGTATCCAAAGCCCAATGTACCGCTGCTCCAAACGAGATTATCGTAACCTGATTTCCTTCTTTCAACAAAGCGGCTTTTCCCAATGGAATGGTATAATACTCTTTTGGTACATCTTGATAAACGCTTCTGTACAATTGTTTGTGCTCAAAGAATAATACCGGATTCGGGTCGTTTATGGAAGTATTCAAAAGTCCTTTGGCATCATAGGGAAATGCCGGATAAACTACTTTTAAACCTGGTGTTTTGGTAAACCATGCTTCATTGGTTTGCGAATGAAAAGGTCCTGCTTGTGTTCCTCCACCGCAAGGCATCCGGACTACAACATCGGCTTTTTCTAACCAACGGTAATGTGATTTGGCTAATAAATTCACAATTGGATTAAAACCTGTCGAAACAAAATCGGCAAACTGCATTTCCACAATCGCTTTATATCCATTAATTGACAATCCCATTCCTGCCGAAACCACTGCACTTTCACAAATTGGCGTATTGATGACTCGTTCTTTGCCAAATTGCGTTACAAAACCATCAGTGATTTTGAAAGCTCCTCCATATTCAGCAATATCCTGACCCATGATTACTGAGTTTTCATGGCGTTTCATTGATTGTCTCAAACTGGCAGAAATCGCATCTATAAAACGAATATTTTCTTTTTCTTCTGATGGATTAACTTGCTCAAATACATATGGTTTATAAACATCATTTAGTTCTTCACTTAATGACGATTCAATCTCAGGTTCTGAATTGGCAATAGCCAAACTTTCATCAATATCCTTCTTTATTTCAGCATGTAAAGCAGCATCAAAATCGGCGGTAAGAACTCCGTTTTCGGTTAAGTATTTTCTATAATTTTCAACGGGATCTTTTATTGCCCATAGATCCATTAACTCCTGTGGAACATATTTAGTACCACTCGCCTCTTCATGCCCACGCATTCTGAAGGTTTTGAATTCCAATAAAACAGGACGTGGATTTTCTTTCATCGAAACTTTCAATTCAGATAACAAATTAAAAACTTCCAGAATATTATTTCCATCAACAATATGACTTTCCATTCCGTAACCTTTTCCTTTATCGGCTAGGTTTTCGCAACGGTATTGTTCATTTGTTGGAGTTGAAAGTCCATAACCGTTATTCTCTATCACAAATAAAACCGGTAATTCCCAAACAGAAGCAATATTCAACGCTTCGTGGAAATCGCCTTCGCTTGTTGCACCTTCACCAGTAAAAACAGCGGTTACTTTTCCGTTTTTCTTGAGTTTATTAGCCAAAGCGATTCCGTCAGCCACACCCAATTGAGGTCCTAAATGCGAAATCATTCCTATAATCTTGTATTGTTGTGTTCCAAAATGAAAACTACGATCACGACCTTTGGTAAAACCATTGGCTTTGCCTTGCCATTGCGAAAACAATCGGTACAATGGAATATTTCTTCCGGTGAAAACACCAAGATTTCTATGCATTGGCAAAATGTACTCATCTGAATCTAAAGCAGCTGTAACTCCAACAGAAATAGCCTCTTGACCAATTCCAGAAAACCATTTAGATACTTTTCCCTGACGAATCAGAATCAACATTTTCTCTTCAATTAGTCTTGGTTTCAGTATTCTTTTATATAAATCTAATAATTGATTGTCTGTAAGATTTTTTCTGTCGAAGGTCATTTTTTCAGTTTTATTGTATGGCTCAAAGATAAAAAAATATAACAGTTAGGTGTTTTTTTGTTATATTTTTTTAATTTGTTTGTGAATTTTAAAATCCAGATAGAGAAATATTCTTTACATTTGTATCTGCAAGGTTTTTGGACGTTGTAAGATATAAAAAAATATTTTAAAAGTATGCAAAACATTCCTAGTGTTGACTTGCGTGATTTCCTTTCGGATGACCCGAAACGTAAACAAAAATTTGTAAATGAAATCGGAAGTGCATTTGAAGATATTGGCTTCGTAGCACTCAAAGGGCATTTTTTAGACGACCAGCTGGTTGATGAATTGTATGGTGAAATCAGAAATTTTTTCGCTTTGCCATTAGAAACAAAACGTAGTTATGAAATTCCTGGAATTGGAGGACAAAGAGGTTATGTTTCTTTTGGAACAGAGCATGCCAAAGGCAGAAAAGAAGGGGATTTGAAGGAATTTTGGCACTTTGGACAATATGTGTCTGAAGATTCAAAATACGCTTCAGAGTATCCAGAAAACGTAGAAGTTAAAGAACTTCCCCGTTTTAACGTTGTAGGTAAAGAGGCCTACCAAATGTTAGAAAAAACAGGAGTTTATGTTTTGAGAGCTTTGGCTTTACACCTTGGTTTAGATGAATTTTATTTTGACAAGTATGCCAAAGACGGAAATTCAATTTTAAGACCTATTCATTACCCTCCTATAACTTCAGAGCCGGCAAACGCTATTCGTGCTGCTGCTCATGGTGATATCAATTTGATTACTTTATTGATGGGTGCGCAAGGAAAAGGATTGCAAGTACAAAATCACGATGGAGAATGGATTGATGCCATTGCTGAACCTGATGAATTAGTTATCAATGTGGGTGATATGTTATCGCGTCATACCAATAACAAATTAAAATCTACCATTCATCAAGTGGTAAACCCACAAAGAGAATTATGGGGAACTTCACGTTATTCTATTCCATTTTTTATGCACCCAGTGAGTGATATGAAATTGGATTGTTTGGAAAACTGCATTGATGCAGAACATCCAAAAAAATTCGAAGATATTACTGCGGGAGCCTATTTATACGAACGTTTAGTAGATTTAGGGCTTATCAAAAAATAAACTTAAATTTACGTCAAATGCTAAAAGACATTGAGTGTATGCTTAATGTCTTTTGTTTTTTACCATTTAAAATCTGCGATAATCCGTAAAATCCGTGTTATCCGCGTTCAAAAAATTTACATTATGGACTTACAAGACCAATTAAAAAATCTTTTTCCAGATCACGAACCATCGCCTGAAGAAGCAATTGAACAAGTTGCTCACGAATTATACGTTCAAAAAGAACCTATGATTTGCAAATTCGAAAAACGAAAAGGAAAAGCGACCACCATAATTGAGGGTTACGAAGGTACTGACGAAGATTTTAAAATATTAGCCAAAGAGATCAAAACCAAATTGAGCGTTGGTGGAACTTTCAAAGATGATTCAATCATTATACAAGGTGATTATCGGGATAAAATCATGACTATTTTAAAAGAAAAAGGATTTAAAGTAAAACGTGTTGGAGGTTAGAAAAAGTATTAAGTTTTTAGTGTTCAGTTGTGCAACTTGAAACCTTAAGCTTTAAACAAAAAAATAATCAATATCCGGCACTGGCTCCCTCTCCTTTGGAGAGGGTTGGGGTGAGGAGAAATAATTTAACAATGATTCAATCATCAGAATTAATATTAAATCCAGACGGAAGCGTATACCATTTGAATTTAAAACCGGAACATATTGCGCATGATATCATCTTTGTAGGTGACCAAAATCGTGTCGAAAAAATCACTCAGTATTTTGACAGCATCGAATTTTCGACTCAAAAAAGAGAATTCAAAACTCAAACCGGGATTTTCAAAGGGAAACGAATTACCGTGATGTCAACAGGTATTGGTCCTGACAATATTGATATCGTCATTAATGAACTGGATGCTTTGGTCAATATTGATTTGAAAACCCGTCAACCAAAAGAAAATCTGACTTCTTTAAACATCATCCGAATTGGAACTTCGGGTTCTTTGCAAGCAGGTATTCCTGTGGACAGTTTTGTGATGTCAAAATTTGGATTAGGTTTGGACAACATGCTCCGCTCCTATTTGATTGACGAAGTTTCAAATCTGGAAATGGAAGATGCATTTGTAAAACACACCAATTGGGATTTAAGAAAAGGAAAACCGTATGTGATTTCATGTTCTTCATCACTGGAAAAAATGATTGAAAGCGACAAAATGCATAAAGGAATTACAGCAACTGCCGGAGGTTTTTACGGACCACAAGGGCGTGTGTTGCGTTTGAACATTCAAGACGAAGCATTGAATTCTAAAATGGATAATTTTAAATTTGGTGACAACCAAATTACAAACTTAGAGATGGAAACCGCTGCTATATATGGCCTTTCGGCTCTTTTAGGACATAATGCATTGTCATTGAACGCTATAATTGCCAATCGTGCTTCAGGAACTTTTAGTGACGATCCTTATAAAGCGGTAGATGAATTGATCGCATATACTTTGGAGAAATTGAGTAAATAGCTTTTGATTTAAGAATGTTGATTAACGATTTTTGATCTCAGATTTATAAAAACATGAACTTACGAATTGCCAGACACACCGACGATTTAGAAAAAATAGAAGATTTTTATGTTAACATTCTTGGTTTTAAACGTCTTGGAGGTTTTCAAAACCATAACAATTATGATGGTATTTTTATTGGAAAACCAAAACTAGATTGGCATTTTGAATTTACACAATCTGATGCAAAAGCCGATCATACTTTTGATGAAGATGATATTTTAATATTCTATCCTGAAACTATTTTAGAATATAACAACCTAATAAATAATATTTTAGAAAACAGCATTTCAATCATAACTTCAAAAAATCCATATTGGAATAATCCCGAGGTTTCGGGAGGAAAAATGTTTCTTGATCCTGACGGATTCCGAATTATTATTTCTGATTTGAAAGCAAAAGGTTGATAATTATTGATTGACTATTTCAAAAACTCGATGCGACTTTAAACCTGAAATATTTAGTATTTAAACTACCTTTGCTTTTACAACAATACCAATAATGAAAATAATACTTACAGGTGCTACAGGAGTTTTAGGTTCTCATATTATGTATGAAATTCTGGAACTTTTTATCAACAATAAAATTGACGGAAAACTCTTTATTATTGCACGAAATAAAGGCAAAAACTCCGCTTTAGATAGAATAAACGAACTTTTATCCAGTAGTTATACGCCTAAAATCATAAAAGACAAAGGCATTGCAAAACTGCACGAATACATTGAAATCATTGATACCGATTTGGCTGTAATTCAGGACACTTTTTCAAGTCAAATAAAAGATGCTTACTTCATTCATTCAGCAGGATTCGTAAATTTATCTACCGATGAAGAGCAACGCGAAAAGATTTTTGACGAAAATACTAAAATTACAAAATCCCTTTTCAATCTATTTCATCCCTTTATAAAAAAGTTTATTTACATTGGAACTGCTTTTTCATCTGGAAATCGAAAAGGATTGATTGACAATGATTTTCATAGTTTAGGGTTCAAACCAGAGCATCGCAATGCGTATGAAAATGCCAAATTCCACTCAGAAAATTTTATAGCCCAAGAATGTAAAAAAATAAGTTTACCTTTTCAAATTCTGCGTCCAAGCGTGATTGGAGGTAAAATGTTAGGGACAGAAAACCAGTATTTTATTTCGAAATATATGGTTTTTTATCTTTTGGCTAAATTCTTTCACTTCACTTCCCAACGAAAAGGAGATCAAGAAAATGTGCGTTTTATCGTCAATGAAGATACCGTTTTGAACATTATTCCTGTCGATTATGTGGCAAAAGTTATTGTAAATACATTCGAAAGAGGAGATGTTGAACAGCTTAATATTGTACACTATAAAAGTTTCAATATGGTAAATGGATTACAGTTAATTATGAAGGAAGTTGGCTATACCAATTTCACTTTGATACAAAATACGTTAGACTTTAAATACAAAAATACTATCGAAAAATTGTATTATGAAAGTATTGGAAAACATTTAAACCCTTATTTCACTACGGCAGCCAATGAATATGATACCACTTTGCTGAACTCCATTCTGGAAATTCCAAAACTGGATCAGGAGGCGTTCACCAAAATGATTCGGTATGCGAGATTGAATAATTTTAAAGATATTAATGTGTAGTTTTAGGAGCTAATTCCTGCTGTACACTGCAATCTATTACGCCGAACCCCGGCGCAATAGGATTTACGTTGCCATCAGGGCTAAATCTGGAACCATCAAATTTTTAGCAAAACATGAATCTTATTTTAGAAACCAACAGATTGATTTTAAGGGAAATGAAACTTTCAGATGCCGAAGCTTTATTTAAAATGGACAGCAATCCTAATGTACATCAATATCTTTGGAATAAACCATTAACGGATATTAGTGAAGTACATTCCTATATAGAATTTGTCAGACAACAATACATCCAAAATAATATTGGACGATTTGTGGTTGTTTTGAAAGAAACCAATGAATTAATTGGTTGGGCCGGATTAAAATACAACACCGAAATGGTAAATAACAAAATTCATTTCTACGATATTGGCTATCGGTTAAGTGAAAAATTCTGGGGCAAAGGATATGCCAGTGAAGCCAGTTTTGCTTGGCTGGATTATGGTTTTAATGTAATGAAAATAAAAGTCATGGAAGCCGCAGCGCATACGGATAATATCGCCTCAAACAGAATATTGCAAAAAATTGGACTGAAAATGACCGAACAATATATGGAGGACGGCGTTTCTTGGAATTGGTACGAATTAAAAAATCCCAACCTATAATGAAAACAATAAAAATAGCCGGAGTTCCGGAACATTTCAATCTTCCTTGGCATTTGTCAATAGAAAACGGAGATTTCGAAAAAGAAAATATCGATTTACAATGGACAGACGTTCCCGAAGGAACCGGAAAAATGTGCCAAATGCTTCGTGATAGTGAAACGGATATCGCCGTGATCCTAACCGAAGGAATAGTAAAAGATATCGTTGCGGGAAACCCGAGTAAAATAGTTCAGGTTTATGTAGAAAGTCCTTTAATTTGGGGAATTCACGTGGCTGCAAAATCAAATTATAAGACATTAGCAGACTTAGAAAACACTAAAGTGGCTATTTCCAGATTGGGTTCCGGTTCACAATTAATGGCGTATGTAAATGCCGATAATCAATCCCGACTTCATTCGGGATGGAAAACAGACAATCTCCAGTTTGAAATTGTAAATACCATTGATGGTGCAGTTGAAGCTTTGACAAATGGAACTGCCGATTATTTTATGTGGGAACATTTTATGACCAAACCACTAGTTGACAAAGGTATTTTCCGAAGAATTGCTGATTGCCCAACACCTTGGCCTTGTTTTGTAATTGCAGTTCGAGAAGAAGTTTTGGAAAACAATCCAACCATTATTTCAAAAATTCTTGCAATCATTAATCAAACTACAGAAGATTTTAAAGAAATTCCGAGTATTGACAAAACTTTGGCTTCAAATTATCATCAAAAAATTGAAGATATTCAAGAATGGTTGTCATTAACGCAATGGTCACAAAAACCATTATCAGCAGAAATGTTAAACAAAGTTCAAAATCAACTTTTTCAACTTAAAATTATCGATAAAAAAGGTACTTTTGAGGATATTGTAAAAACAGTCTAGATTACTGTTTTTATTTTTACTATGATAAAAATAAAAGAAATTAATTTTCAGGGTATTAAACAGCAATTTCAGGTCAAAAAACCTTGGGATGACGTTATTATTTTTATCCTGAACATATTAATTGCTATTCCACTCTTTATTATTGTACATCAAAATTTAATCAATCCCAATTGGTTTCTGAATATAGACAGAGTAGTTTTATTTTTGTTGATGATTGTTGTTATTCAAATTATCCTTCGATTCTTGAGAACGATTATTCTCTTTTGTATCATTCTATATTTATTTGTTTTAGTTTACGGTTCTACTATTGGAAACTATGGATTTAACAGCGTTTTTGAAGATTATAATTCAATTATGTACACAATGTCCGATAATCCATATCCACAAGATATTATTATTGCGAAATTGCTTCCGTTTCCCAATAAATCAAAAATTATCAATGCCATAGAATATCAAAATCCTAAAATCAGGAATTTTGCGATTATGGCAACCTCAAAACATTTCAAAGACGTAAAAGGGTATTCTGATTACAGAACCATTATACAATGCTTTGCCGTTTTCAAGGAAATAAATAGCAGATGGAATTATGTAAGCGACCCAAAAGCACGAGATTATATAGCTACTGCTACTGAATCACTGCTTTATTTTTCTGGCGACTGCGATGACCATTCTATATTAATGGCAGCCAGTATCAAAGCTATTGGCGGAACACCTCGATTAATTCATACTAAAGGGCATATTTATCCAGAAATACTAATTGGTTCTCAAAATGATTTAGAAAAAGTAAACTTTCTAATTAAGAATATTCTGTTTGTAAATGAAAGCAATGAAAAACAGCTACATTATCACGTTGATGAGCGTGGTCAAATCTGGATGAATCTGGATTATACAGCTAAATATCCCGGTGGACCTTTCCTATCTGAAGAAATATTAGGTGCATTAACATTCGATTAATTGGATTTCTTTTTTAAATTTTTATCATAAAGTTGCCTGCCTAATTCTGCCAAAAAAGGAAGGCCAACTTCGTCATACTCATAAATATTATCATTAAAAACTTGATCTTTATTCACTAAAATTGTAGCCGAAATCATAAATTCAATTTGATTTTTTGTATCGACAATATAAGCGCAGTCTATCAAAGTTCCATAAGCATCCCCTACTTTATTATATATTTTTATATGCTCAGGAATAGACTCTTTAGTATCACCAAACATAAAGAACTTACAATAACCATCATAATACTTAATCGGATCATAACCCGCATTTTTAGGCAGATTTTGCATAGAAAAAAGAATAAATTCCCTATTCTTTTCTGTCAAATTAAAACGCTCCCGCTTTTTAAAAACTTCAGGAAAAACAATTCTTTTCAAAGTATTGTGTAACGTTTCTAATGGATAATAATTCTTATTTGAAAAATCAAATGGTATTTGCACTAGCTTGTCATCATCCATATATCCAATTCCTTTCTTTATTTTATTAAATCCTAAGGGTTTGTTGTATTTACTGAATATTGATGGTAGAGTCAAAATTGAATTATCTGTTTTATATAATGTTAAAGACTTAGTTACTGGATTTCCTGAATCTGGTGTAGACAGTCGATGTGATATTCTGAAACGTTTCAATCCTTTTGAATGCATACTTTTGTTTAAATAATCAAAACCTATAAATTCTAATAAATTATTACTGGCATCATTATCACTAACAGCGAAAATTTTCAAAATTTCCTCTGAAAATTTAATTTTATTTGATTTTCCTTCAATTAAAAATTCTGAATTTATTGAAGTATTTTGTATCGTATTCAATTTTTCTAAAGCTAAAACAGCAATGGGAAATTTTATAGTACTTGCAGGATAAAAATAATTTTTGGCATTTAGATTATATGCATAATCTTTAAACTTCACTTCATTATTTTGATTTCGTATAATCTGAGTATAGATAATCTGAAGTTCAAATTCTTCTGGATTATCCATTACTCTTTTTATACTTTCTTTTTTAGAAACTAAAGTTTCTTGAAGAATATTTTTTTTCGCCCCCGAGCATCCAATTAATAGAAAACAAAGAAATAAAAAAAAGAACTTACTTAATATTTTCATTGTATATGTTTTAATTTAATGCAATTTAGCAATAAATAAATGTGTTTGAGAATGCTAAATATGTCAAAAAAAAAAACTCCTCAAAATAATTGAGGAGTTTTTTGGTGGGCGATGAGGGGGTTCGAACTTTCCTCGTAATGCGCTCATATATAATAAATTATATCAGTCTAAAACATAAGGGTCTCGATTTTGCTCCTTTAAACAGATACAAATATCACTAAATCTTATAATGTAAATTTACTGATTAATAAGGTATTGACCAAATGTATGTACAATTAATTCATACTAAAAAATGAACTAGTTATTAAACTAGTTGGGTACTCTAGGGAAATTCATTCTCTATTTTTTGTTTCTTCTTTTTATCCAAAAATTAGTGGCTCTACTTGTTCAATTTTCAAACCTGCATACTGGCAGAACTCCTCAATGGTTACTAACTCATTTTCAAGCTTACTCAGGCTCTTTCTGACGGCTTGCAACATTCTAGTGCTTTGTCTGTAACTCTTGCCTGTGATGCGCTCAATATCTTTTGGATAGATACATATTCTCTTAATTTGTATTTTCATACTCTATCTATAGCTTTGAGTAGGCTATGCTATACTTCTGATAGTTTGCTACTCTTTTTAAAACTGATGCAATTTAATCATTATTTCAAGATGTCCAATAATGGTTATTGATGTTCTATTGAGTCATTTGTGTCGTTTTAGGACATCTCGAACACCTTCCCCTTTTTATTGTTCTGAAATAGCTTAAAATTTGTTTCGAAATCAATCGGAAGATGTTGCAACGGAAAGATGATTTAGAATAATTATTAATCTAAATTTTAGAAATTATGGCAAGACAGAAAGGCATAATTAAATTAAAAGGTACTATCGGAGATATTACTTTTTACAAAACCAAAGATGGTCATTTAGCACGTGAAAAAGGTGGCATCGATGCGAGCAGAATTGCGAGCGATCCTGCGTTTCGAAGAACACGTGAAAATGGTTCTGAATTTGGTCGAGCGGGAAAAGCTGGAAAGATTTTGAGAACAGCATTTAGAGCCTTGCTTTTGAATTCTGCGGACAGCAGAATGGTTAGTCGTTTGACGCAGCAAATGGTTAAAGTTATCCAAGCTGATACCACTAGTGTTAGAGGATTGCGAAATGTAATTGATGGCGAAGCCGAACTTTTAGCAGGTTTTGAATTCAACATTGGTGGAAAACTAGGGACTACCTTGTTTGCTCCTTTTGTGGCAACTATCAACCGTGTAACGGGTGATATTATTGTTGATTTAGCTTCATTTGTTCCTTTGAATATGATTGCTGCACCTAGTGGAGCCACTCATTATAAAGTTATTTCTGCAGGTGCAGAAATTGATTTTGAAGCTGAAACTTTTGTTGCTTCAAATTCGGAAACGGCTATTTTACCTTGGGATATCAATGCATCAGTTGCTATCAATCATTCAAATCCTATTACTCCTGCTAGTACTAAACCTTTGTTTTTGGCTCTGGGAGTTGAGTTTTATCAAGAGGTAAATGGTCAAATGTATGCGTTGAAAAATGGCTCTTACAATCCATTATCAATTGTGAAAGTAGATAGCGGTGTATAATGGTTCTCTCGATAACTAGAACTTATTTCCCCGATGGAACGAATGGTAAACTCGAATGCGAGGGTAAATTTATTTGTAATACCATTGAATTACCTTGGAAGAATAACGAAACGAAAGTTTCCTGCATTCCGGAAGGGAAATATTTTATAAAAAAGCGATACAGCAAGAAATTTCAATGGCATTTGGAGGTTTTGGAAGTAAAAAACAGAAGTTTAATTCTATTTCATCCTGCCAATAATGCTTTGCAAGAATTGAATGGTTGTATTGCTCCAGTAACGAAACTTTCAGGACCAGGTTTAGGTCTGATGTCTCGAAAAGCTTTTACCAAATTAAAAGACTTGGTTTATAAAGCTTTAAGTAATAATGAAAGTGTTCAATTGATTGTTAAATCTTAAATTCATAAATTTATGAATGTAGTAAAAAGAGCGAAAGCTCCAACTCCAAAATTTTTCAAAGTGCTTCGAAATATTGGTTTGGCATTGGCCGCCGTTGGCGGAACTGTTTTGGCGGCACCAGTTACTTTTCCAGTCATTGTTACTTCGGCAGCAGGTTATTTGGCGGTTGCTGGAGGTATTATTTCGGCAGTTAGCCAATTGACAACCGAAAAAGCAGATGGAGCACAGTAATTCAACTGTAATTGGTACCGCTGGCGGTACATTTTTGAGTGTTTTACCGAATTTACATTCGGAAGATGTTCTTAAAACTATAATTCTTGCCACGCTTGGGGCGATTGTCAGTTTTACAATATCTTTGGTACTCAAAATTTTCATCAAGAAGCACAAAAAATAGTCTGATTCTAGTTGTGGTGACCTTTGGATTAGATCATATTGAAGCCCAAACCGCAAGGAATGGGCTTTTTTTGTGGCTAAAAATTAAACTTCTTCAAATAGATTAAGTGTAACTTCTAAAACTACCACTTCTGAATTGTGATTGTATAATTCTTGCCATTTTGCGCTGTCAATGGCTTTGGCTCTGGTGTCGAAAATTCCAAAACACACTCTTGATGCTTTGGATTTCCAATTGTCTGTTTGGTACAAAATAAATAGTTTCATTAGTGAAAATTTAAAGTTAGAAATTGGTTTTTATTTTTTGGAATAGCGATACAGAATTACCCTTCTTAAATCATTGATAAGGTTGATGTTTTCGTGAAATTGCTTTTCTTTTTGCTCTAAAAGCTTGAGAGCTGCGACATTTTTTTGATGTTCTTCGTGTTCCTGCATCATTGAACTAGCTTTTGGATTAAACTCTTTTGAGAAATCTGGAAGGCGTAAAAATGGAATAACAGAACCAACTAAAAATGGATGCCAAAACTTGGTTTTCCATAAGCTGTAAGCCACAAAATAAATACTTTCACAATCTTCCTCATTCTGAAAAATGACCACAAAACTGTTCGTAAATGGTTCTTTTTGTGGCTTTCCGCTGTTCATCCCTTTGTTAAGTATGAATAAATGGGGTTTTGTGTACAACGTATCTTTTTGGTGTGTTTTGATGATGAAATTTGGCATACTTTCGGATTTAAAAATTTGACATACTTTCATTTTTTTAATTTTCTCTTTAAAAACTGAGTGTTCCTCGCTACGCTCCGCACCCATTAAATTTTTTGAAAAGAAAAAAAAGAAAAAAAAAGAAAGTCATCTCTCAAGTGGAGGTTTCAAGAAAAGCAAGTTTTTTCAAAAAAATACTACCCGAGTCTTTACGATAATGTTATTCGGAATTGGAGTTTTGATTTTACAGAAATGTTGATGCGAGCGAAAATGTAGGGTGGAGATTTTATTGAAAACCCGTAGGGCTTGAACTTTCTTTTCTTGAAACAGGAACTTACCTTTACTTTCTTTTTATTTATTTTTTTATTTTCCTCGTGACCGATAAACTTCTTATGAAATGGGATCGAGAAAAGTTGATTATAAAGATGAAGTTCTTCAGAAAGGGTATGAAATTTTAAAGCAGAAAAAAGAAATGTAAAATCCATTCCGATTATTTTTCTGCTTTAAAATTTCATACTCTTTCCTAGTGTTGATTTTGTGGGTATTGAAAATCACTTTTCCAATATTTTTAATTTTATGGAAAAGTTTCAAGTGATTTTCAATACTTACAAAAACAATGAAAAGATAAATCCGAGTGCGATGGTGCAGAAGCACAGGCAAGTGTGTGAATTTTTATTTGCCTACTGGGGTGTTTCTGATTGTTTTTATGATGGCTTGATGCCACAAACGTTCGTGGAATAATTAATTTTTCGGTAATTAAATAATGTGCTATGAAATTGATATGGCATCTTGGCCATCGTAAAAACAATTACTTCGATAGTTCTGGCAAATAAAAAATCACACTCTTGCTGGTTTTTTGGTTTTATGGGTAGAAAAATGGCTTTATCCATAGGCAAATCAACTACGGGTTAAAGCCATTTTTCTATTCATAAAAGCAATGCAAACACTACCGATTTAAACACAAAGTTGCTAAAAACAGTGACCGTGAAAGTTCTTGAAATCAGGTAGTTCCGTAAAATTCCCTATGAAATGGCGAACGTTGTTAAGGACAGTGGCGAAGGACGGATTTTTTTATTGCAGGCCGGTGCGAGGAAGCAATAAAAAATGTTGTCCTGGAGCCACTGGCAAGCGCGTTGGGTGTGGCGGCTGTTTTACATAAATGATATTATAGCTTCATTGCAAAAACCAAAAAAAACAATATAAAAGCTTTGTAATGAACTATAATACTCAATTATGTAACACAGCTTGGGGAAAGTTTTTGTTGCCCTACCATTAAATTTTCTTTTGAACCGTAAACGTTCTAGGGCGTACAAAAACTTTTGGAGCATTGGCAAAGGAGTGCCAATTGGAAAGTAAAACATCTTTTTACCAACGGACAAAAAAGAATATTCTCGTTATTGGAAACGTAATTAGCGAAATGAAGCAAACAAAGAATTGATGCTAGGAATACTTGGACTAGGAGCGATTTTTGTGCAGCTGAATGAGATAATGGATTATGGGAATACCCTGAAAATTTGCTGTAATTGCGACATTTATTTCTTAATCAAGTAATCCTTTCCTCAATCAAATCTTTCCAAATTACAAAACCTTTTCTATCGGCTGAATAATCGTGAAGTATTCTACTAAAATTACTTGGTGGATTTTCTATAAAAGCTTGTCTTCCGTTATTTCTAATGGTATTTAGATAGTTGTCAATTTGTTTTAATTTATCAGGAAGTGATTGTTTCTTATTATCAAAATGCCAAATATAAGTTGCTTCTTCAGTATTTAAGGTTTCTAAAACAATATGAAATCCTGTCTTTCCTGCTAGAAGAAAAACAAATGAAAATGGATTCAATACAAATCGAATTTTAAGAATAGTTCTCTCGTGATGATTGGCTAAATATTGTAAATGCGTTTGGTGTTTGTAATTTTGATTCTGCAAAAAATCATTCAATAATTCGTCTCCAGAATCGTATAATTTGACATTATTTTCATTTTGTAATTGATTTATATCGAGTAAATTTTCTTTGCCAATCGTGTTTGGTTTTCCCAAGTAAGTCTTTGCAATAAACTTAAACTTTACACTTTCAATCAATTCTCTAGTTATCTTTTTTAGATCATTGGAGAATGCCAATTGTGAAATTAGTTTTCCGTCTTCGAATTCAGCATAAATGGAAATTGAGATATTTTTTAGTTTAAGTGTCTTGGAGAAATAAGCTTTCAAAACTTCAAATTCTGGTCTTATTTCAAAGTTTTCAATATCAAATTCCAGTTCGGTTTTCATTTCTGAAACATCATATTTAAAAGAGATACTTCCGTAACGAAATTCAAGTTTTTCAAAAGGAATTTTTACTTTTTTATCAATACTAAAATTGTTTTTCGGAACAATAATTTCTTCTTCGGGTTCATCAAACAATGTCGCCTGTTTGTCTATTTTCCTGTAATAGACATTTCTTTTTAGAAACATTTTGTTCAAATAATCAATCTTGATATCACGATAATCATAAATTGTGGGTGTTATTTCCGACCGTTGTACTCTACCGATGTATTGAATCAATTTTCCTTCAAAAGAAAACGGATAAACTAGAAAAAGACAATTAGCATTTTGCAAATCGGTTCCTTCTCCGAAGAATTGTCCTGTGGTAATTAGCACTTGATAATTTCCTTCTTTTAGCAATGTCCATTTTGAGTTTTTACTGCTTTCAGAATCTTCTCCACTCAAGGTAATCACTTCGTAAGATTGCTTTAAATATTGATAAATCGAGTCAATATGTTCTTTGCGTTCAGTAATAATAATGACTTTTTTGTCCGATTTTAATTCATTGATAACATCTTGAAGAATTGCTTTGTTTCGAGTAGAATCGTGAACTATAATTTTTGATAACGTTTCAAATTTGTCCGTTTTTGAATTAAAAGGAACATCTAGTTCTGTGTTTCTAATAATGATTTTTGGTTTTTTTGAGGTGCTTATTTCGTTAGATTTTATTTCGGAAATCACTTCGCCTAAATGTATAAAAATCAATTTGCTATCATTATATTTTCGGAATGGAGTTGCCGTCAATCCATACAGATAATAGGTTTGCAATTTTGAAATTGTATTTCTGAAAGTTTCAGCAGGAATGTGATGGCATTCATCCAAAATAATAGTCCCAAAAGAATTCAAAAGCATTGCCGTATCAGGCTTTTCCAATTCTTTTGATAAACTTTGAATCATTGCAACTGTTATTTGCTTACCGATTTTGGTTTTTCCTTGACCTATTTTTCCAATCTCATTTTTTGGAATTCCAAGAAAAGTTTCAATTCTTTCCATCCATTGGTCGGCAATTTGTTTTCGATGTGTGATGATTAAAGCAGGTTGCTTTTTCTCTGCAATAATTTTTAGTCCAACGATGGTTTTTCCAGAACCTGGAGGCGCAACAATTACCCCAAAATCTTTTTTTGCAATCGTATCAATCACTATTTGCTGATGTTCTCGGAGTTGTGCATTGAATAAGAAAGAAACCTCTTTTAACTTTTTTCTTTCATCCTTGAAGTCATATTCAATATTATTTTCTCTACAAAAGCGAATTATTTTACCAATAAAACCTCTAGGAATTATGACTTCGCTTTCCGTTTCTTCAACCAATTTGAAATATCGCTCTGTTCCAAAAGCACTTTTACCCATCTTCTTTTTTATTAAAAATTGGGTATTCAGAAAATTCAACTCTTCTTTTAGAAAATTAATTAGTGTGGTTGAAATGGCATAGCGATTAATTTTTATGTCATTTGCCAATCTTATGATTAACTTTTTATTGAGAAATTTTGGTGCAATCGAAGTAGTACTATTTTGGGGTGTATTATAAATTTGGTATAGTTCATCCAGTTTTATTGTCGAAATTCTTTGGATTTTCTTTATGAAATCCCATTGATTTGGAATTGGTTCTAGGCTTTCAACATCAATAAAACAACTGTTTCCTTGTTCATAAGATTTCTTATACAACGGAAGTGCTATCAAATTTCCAAATCCTTTTCCGGAAAGAAAATCTTGATTGGGAAACATTCTGTCAAAGCTGGAACTTTTGTCAAATAAAGAAAAAACTCCTGTTTGCTCTAAAATTGAAATGAAAACCTTTCTGCTTTTTATAGCTGGATAAGGTTGTTCAAAAAACATCCAAACGTGTCCACCTTTACCAGATCGAGAACGTTCCAAATAGGCAGAAATTCCTTTTTCATTGCAAGTATTTATAAACTTTTTGCAATCATCAATCCATTCCACTTTGTCAAAATCGGCAACGATAAACCACGAAGTATTATCTTTGAGCAAAGGATAAATGCCAATATGTTGCTCGCCGTTAAGGTGTTTTTCAATTTCTTTTTCAGTGAAAGGTAAATATTCTTTATCTGCATAATTTTGAAAAGTTCCACCATTCATTTTATGAGCTCGATACCGATATGGATCATAAAAATATGCTGGCATATAGCCACTTTTGCTCCCTTTCTCCCAACGAACCGCAAACACATCTTCTCTTCCTGCAAAAACAGATTTGAATAGTTGAATGTTATTTGTTGGGCTTGATGGCATAATTTAGATTATTCAAATAGTCTATTTTAAAGAAATTGCAAGTGAATTAGAATGCTAGATTTATGGAATATTTTAGATGTGAATGTAATTAGTGAAATGAAGCAAACAAAGACTTGAATTTAGGAATACTTGGACTAAATGAAAGTTTTGTGCAGCTGAATGAGATAATGGGTTATTTCATTCCTAACTTATGACTGATAAATGTTTTTTCTTTAATATTCAGGATATCTAACATTGAAGCATTCATTTTGAATGTTTTAAAAATTTCCGTTTTTGATAAACGATGTTGAACTTTATTATCAAATTCAATTGAAAGAACACCAGCATATCCAGTTGTAATTATAATTGGTTTATCTTTATAATCTGCTAAAATTTCACTCTTTTTAATTTCTTTTATCATAAACGAAGCTAAACTTGAAAACAATTCAATATCAGACTTATTCAATTCATAGATATTATTTTTAATTGTTGAACTTTTGACTTGAATTAACATTATATGCCAATAACCGTCTCTTCTTGCTATCGAATAGATGTCAGATGGTGTTTGACTTCCTTTTGCAAAATATGGTTTGTAATTTGGAATTAACTTATCAACTTTATTAAAAATATATTTTTCTGCGAAATCACCTGCTATCCTGTTAGGAATTGACATACCTAATCCTGCTTTTTCCAAAATTATTTTGTTTTCAGCACGCCACTTTGTAACTATATGATTTACAAAACCTTCAAAATTCTTCATAATTTAATTTTTATAATTCCAATGCTATTTTGATAAACTCTCCTATACTTTTTCCTCCAACTGCTACACCAGCATCGTGTGGGTTTTCTAATTTGTAGTGCCCTTTAGCAGAACCATTTAAGGCATAATCGTAACCTTCTATCGTTATAATACACCAATGTTTTTTCCTGCATTCAACAATTACTTCATCTGCATAAAAAGGCCATTCGCCAACATATTCAGATTTGATAATTTTTAATGATTTAAAATTCAGATTTGTTTTTCTCTCAATTTCATCTAGTAATGTTCTTTTATGAACTTTTTTTGGTGTTTCTTTATATCTAGTAGTGATTTTTCGATAGTCCGTTTTTCCTAAATCTTTTTCATATATCATTCCAAAGTCAAAAAAGGTACTTGAGAATTGTTTTCCCTTATCACCTAAATATCCAAAAATAAATTGCCTACTTAACGCCCCAAGATATTTTTCAAAAATGATAATTATATAGTTTGATATAAAATAATACACTTCTTGGCTTAAATCCCAGTCCATTATTTTTTCATATAATTTAGGATTTGATTGCATTATTTTATTTTCGAAAACTTCCCATTCTTTTTTTGGATCAATACTTATTTTTGTTGCTCCTGTGATTAAATCTAAATTATAATATCTAGCCATTTTACCAAATTCTGATAGAATATTGATTAATTCTTTCAATTCATCATTTTGGGTTAAAAATATTTTATCTTCAACTATTATTGGTCGATAGTCAGTTGTATAATAATTCGTGTTTATTTCATTGAGTAAATCTAATAAATTGTGCCCAATTCCTTTCAAATAACTATGTTCAGGAAATTTATTATTTACATTAAAATAAGCTAAACAAATGTAACACTTCATTATTCTCTCAAATCCTGATGATAGTAATTGAAAAGGCAAATAATAGAAATCATTAGACGAATTAATGTTTTGAAGTTCTCCCAAACCTAATTTTATTAATTTGGTTGCTGCTTCAATTTCGTCTAATAGTGCAAAGTCTTTGATTACATCTTTCATAATTAAGTTTAAAAAAAATGTCCCAAATATTTATAATAAATGGGACAAATTATAGTATCTCTTTAGACTATTAATTACTCCCTTTTTCTAATAAATTATTGGGATTAATAACTGGTAAAATAAAATCACTCAAAGCGGTTCCTTGAAAACGTGTCATTAGAATTCCTCTTGATGTTGAATAAGTAATCGATGCCAAAGCATTTCCAAGTGATGGATGCAATGTAACAGTTTGGTCTTTTTCCAGTGTTGTCAATTCTTCGATGTTATCTACATAAAAAACATAAACAAAACTGAATGCTCCAATTGCTTCTTCAATATCTTCTTCTTTGCTTTTGGTTTCAACATTTACCGAGAAATCAGCTTTTACTAATTTATCATCTAAATTAAATCCAAGTTCAAAATCAACATTGAATGTGTGACCTTCTACTTTTTCAATTTCAAAATCAAATGGACTGTTTATTTGTCCTTTAATAATTTTAAAATCTACAATTTCTATTTTTTCTGGTTGTAACATATTAGCTGACATTTGCTAAATGCGTTTTTGATTTTGCATTAGACTTTTTCCAAACATTTGTATATTCAACATCTGTATTGATGTGTGCGTTTTTGTAAACGGTTACATATGTTTTAGTTCCTACTGAAGAAGATATTGGTTTTCTATGAGGCACATTGATAATTGTTTCTCCTAGTTCTGCTTCTAATTTTGCTAGAGAACGCAATGTGAAATTATGTTCTCCTACTAGCCATTTGTTGATTTCCGAAGGTCTTTTTTCTAACTTATCGGCTAAATCTTTTTGACTAAATCCTTTTGCTTTCAATAGCTGATTTACTCGTACCACTATATCAGCATACAACCTTGCGAAGATTTTTGTTTCTTCGGGTGTTTCTGCTAGAATTCTTTGGGCTACTTTGCTTCTCATAGTTTTGGATTTTTAGAGGATGATTTCATTTGAACCATCATAATTAGTTAGTTTTCTATTTTTCTCATCTACAATAATTGAACCATCGCGAATAGCTTCATCAATTCGTTTTGCGAATTCACAAGCTGCTCTCCATTCTAAATGCAATGAACTTTTTTGATTTGTTGGACCATCTTTAATACCTCCATTGAAAAGGATAACTATATTGTTTGTGATTTTTAAGGCGTATAATCTTAATGGGAATTCTGGAAAATGGTAGGTAATATTTTCGACTGTTCTTTTTCCTTGAACCGGTAATCCTTTAACTTCGTTTTCATCTCTATTGAATAATTCATCAACTGCTCCGTGATCGTCTCCAATTGCATATGTGATATGTGATAATAATTCTTGATTTGCTTCTTTGTATTCTGGCATTGCATCATACTTTTCGAAGAATAAATCAGTTTCATTTGTATCAACATCATCATATTTTACGGTGTAAAAAGTGCATTTTGCACCTTCATCATCCCATATTTCTAGAGCAAATATATTCACTTTTTTATTTGTTTGCAAACAAAAATACACTTTTAAGTGTATTTTATGATTATTTGTTATACTTTTTTGTTTATTTTTTTCAAATGTAAGAATACAGTATTGAATTATCAGCTGTTGTATTTAATAACTTCACTAAAAATTTGTAAATCGGAAATATCATTATCGGAATGAAATTTTCTGCGACCATCCCAATCCTTAAAGTTTACTTGTCGTTCTCCCCATATTGCCCAAACTAGTTTATAATTATTTTCTAAAAGAAATTTATCTAATAAATCGTCTCTTAAATAAACAAAATGATGGTTGTTATTGTAATCTTTATGATACCTAATGTTTTGTGATGCTAAATTACCATTTTCATCACAAAGATTAAATGTTTGGGGTTTGTCAATCAATTTTAAATAATTTGCTATTTCTCTTGCAACAATCGTTTCGTGTCCAGCATCATTTAACTCACTATGGTGTCCTTCCCAATTGTATGACATTACTGGCAATAAAACTTCATATTCCTTTGAAGTTACTCTATCAATTTCTACAAACTTTGGAAATAAATGTTTGATTTCATTATCCTCAAAAAATACTTTATGAAAATAACCTGGTTCCTCTTTTTTAACTTTTACTTTTTTTCTGCTAATTTCAAATCTTAATTCAGATAAGTTTTCTACCGTTGAATCTTCAATACTAAATAATTCTCCAGCAAAAGAATAATAGTTAGACCTAACACTTGGTAAAAACCCACCTCCTAAATCTATATTTTTAAGATGTTCAACAATTTCGTTGTAATCATCATTTTTTATCAGCAAACCTCTGATGAATGAAAAAACTTCTCTATTGATTTTTTTGTCTTCTTGAACTATATAACCATCTAAACATATCCAATTACCAATTTGTTTTTGGAGGTTTTCAATTTGTAAATATTCATTTATATCAGGTTTTCCTCCATTTGTGTACCAGTCAATTAATGATAAATTTCTATCTCCAAGATAATCTTTCACAACGAACTTTTTGTTTTTTTGTTTTATTGGAAAAGTTGGGTCAATATCTGCATCAGATAGTCTAAATCTTTCCCAGTCATTATCAAGTAAGTTTTTATCACTTTGCAATCCTGCAATTTCAAAATAAGCAATCCAAGAATACTTCTTACCATATCTCTCGATATTTGGTTGTTCACTGCGTGAACTACGATAGTTATCTTCTCTAATTCGATTATCCACTTTATCAAATTGTTCTTTGTTCCAACCAAGATTAAAAACACGCCAATAAATTTGTCTGCGTACTTTTTTCTTCTCTGGAGGATTTGAGTAAGAATGACCATTTTTAACTATTCTACCAATTGTATAATTACTAAAATCCATACTGATAGGCTCGGATGAAATGCCTTCTTCTTTTGAAGAATTAAATTCTTTAGGATTACGATTACCCCCAAATTTATAAGGTGCTTTTGTGTTTTTAATTTCTATAAGCGTTAATGTTCCTTTTTTGTGTTTAATTCCAATTTCAATACATTTTGAAGCATAATCTCTGGCTAAAATGTGAGTAGTTGAAAATGGAGCGTCTTTCTTAAAAATTAACTCATATAATTTATTTACAATTAATGGAAGAACAATCTCTTTAAAATTAGTATCATTCAAATCATTGTGCTTTGCTAACACAACACCATATAAAGATGCAAGAGTTCTTTCCCAGATGAAGTATTAGAAACTAATTGTAAATACTGAACCATTCTATTATAACTTGCTTTTATGGATTGATTTTTATCCAATTCATAAGCAATAGAAAATCGAGGTTCTAAATAATTATAGCTTTGAATTACTTTGTTTTTATCATAAAATTTGGTTCCAATGGGAGTTGCTTTTTCATAAATCTGTGCATCTTGATTAAAAGTCACGGGTTCATTATTAGCATAAATATTTGTTGTTGATTTACCTAACCTATAAAACAAGCTGTATCTTAAACCATACGAAAGTGAAACTTTTTTAGAGATTTCTTGTTCGGCATCAATATATAGGGCAGGTTCAAAAGCATATTTTTTATCTAGTTGTGTGAAATTTATTTCTGAATTTGGATTAGTTGGATTTATTGTTCCTGGATTGAAATCATAATAAATACTATTAGCACCAAAATTTAATTTGAATCTATCAGATATATAATTCTTGAAATCATATTTTATATTGTAATTTTTAATTCCTGAATCCCATTTGAAACCAACTAAATCTAAATCTAATCCGAAGTAATAATCGCTATATATTACTGATAGATTTGAAAATAGCTTATCATTAAATAAATGATTCCAACGCAAGTTTAAAGTTGAATTGCCATACGTATTTGTAAAACTTTTGTCCAAACTAAAAACATCCCGACCAAAATAGCCCGATAAGAATATGTTATTGTTTGGGTTTAGTTTGTACGATAATTTCGTGTTTAAATCATAAAAATAGGCTGCATTGTTTTTTTGCTCTTCGGAGAGTTTTAAAAATAAATGTGCATAAGAAGCACGACCACCAATAAGGAAAGATCCTTTGTCTTTCACTATTGGTCCTTCAGCCAATAATCTACTAGAAATTAATCCAATTCCACCCGTCATGTGAAAACCAGTACTACTTCCGTCTTTTTGATATATATCTAAAACTGAAGAAGCTCTGCCGCCATATCTTGCTGGAATTCCTCCTTTGTATAATTTTAAATCCTTTATTGCATCAGGGTTAAAGACCGAAAAGAAGCCAAAAACGTGGGAAGAATTAAAAATAGTTGCCTCATCTAAAAGTATTAAATTCTGGTCAGCACCTCCGCCACGAACATTAAAACCAGAAGCACCTTCGCCAGCATTGGTTACTCCGGGTAGCAGTAAAATAGATTTCAGAACATCAACTTCACCAAGGACTACAGGCATTTTTTTTATCGTAGCAATAGAAAGTTTATTGATACTCATTTCAGCTTTTCTAATATTTGTTGCCTTTCTATCAGTTGTAATCACAACTTCTTCTAATTGTTCTTCGTTACTGGATAGTTTGAAGTTACTTTTGGTGTTTTTGTCGAGATTTACGCTTTCAGTTATCGTTTTAAAACTCACAAAACTCAATTGGACTGTATAGTTGCCTTTGGGAATTGTGATAGAGTAAAATCCATATTCATTGGTGGTTGTTCCTGTTTTTAATTCAGGAAAATACACGTTAACACCAATTATAGTTTCGTTGTTTTTGGCATCAGAAACAGTTCCACTTAAGGTAAATTTTTGCTTTGGCAGTTCGCTTATGCTCGCGTCTTGTGAAAACATACTACTAAAAAAAAGCAGCATTGTAGTTGTTAGGATATACATTATTTTTGTATTCATGTTCTTATTTTTTAAAAAGATTTTTAATTTTCAATTGATAAAAGCATTAAAGATTTTTGCCAATTTTCTTACTTATTGTTTTGGGTATTACATTTTTATTGACCATTACAGAAATTGTTTTTAACAACAGATATTCTTTGGACATATAAAGATATCCTCCGCAATCTTTGGCATCGCCTGAATTTTTAATGATATAGAATTTATTCCCTTTTTCGTTCTCGGCAATACCAATAATATGCATGTTATGAATATCCTCGGTGGTGCGATTATCGAATGCTGCCTGTCTAATTTGTTGTGTAATAATTTTATTATCACCCAAAACTGCGAAACCATCGTTAAAGCCTTCGTATATATCTCCATCCCAACAAACAGAATAATTATTCATCAGTGCACCATCAATTACGGTACTGAAATCATCTAAAGGAAGATTTAAATACTGATTATTATTCCAGTTTGCTTCAATCTCTAAATTAAACTTTGAATAAAAAGGATGATGGGTGAAAGATGTGATTTCCACATAATCGTTTGGATTTATTCCAATCATTTCTTTGGCAAAAGATTTAGTATCAAACTCTTTTCCATCGTAAGTAAAAGTATTGGGAACTTCTCCCATAGTTTGTGTTAGGATTTCATCCATATCTCTTCTGTAAATCTCTGGAGTTAAATCACCATGGGAGTTTTTATAAAATTTAGCCTTCTCCAATAGGGCATTATTCATGTCGCCATGATCGTGTTTACTATCCGTAGCATTTTTTCCGGAATAAATACTTTCTGGAATGGCTCCAAAATCTTTATATGCTTTTAAAACACTAAAAGTTAAATCTCCTTCACCAAAAAAACTACTTCCATTTCTTCTTATATAATTTTCTGCTTTATTGATATATGTTGGTCTAACAAAGAACATTGGCGAAAGCACAATTGGTTTTTTACCAAGTCTAATGGCTTCTGTTTCTATAAAGGATGTGGTCGCAAAACTCCAACAATCCCCAGTAGCTTGCTGGTCTTTAATAGGTGTGCTTTCTATTAATTTTATTATTTTATATCCTGTAATTTTAGGATTTAAATTTGTTTTTAGTTTAAATACATAATTGGTACGGCCTAATTTTAAAGGCGTATTGCCACCCCACACTCCATCAATTATGGAATCTCCAGGTATTATAACTCCTTTAAAAATTAATGGAGCAGATTCTGGCCAGCCTAATGAAACTCTTGCATCTGCAAATACACTGTCTTTAACTTGCCAAACTTTATCTAGGGCGATGTCTTTTAATCTTTTCTCCGGAAAATCCATAAAACCTTTAATTGAATTGTTTTTCAATTCAAATCTAAAAAGCACCAATTCTGATGTTGACAGGTCTTTGGTATTTGTTTTACCCATCCAAGAACCTTCTAACGGGTTTTGTTTTTTATTCTGCGCATTTGATAGAAATCCAATAAATATTAGGATAATTATAATTGTGTTTTTTGTTTTCATAAAAAAGTTGTTTTAAAAAAATTTGACTTGAAATTTATCCCAGTATTTTTTTTATTTTAATATTTTTTATTCCTCGAAAGTACTTTCAGATGTTACTTACTGGATAGGACAAAGATGAAGTTGAATAGGACTTTTGTGAAATTGACTTTAATTATCAAGAATGCCATAGCAAAACCCAAGTTGACTAATACTTTTTATAAAGTTTCTTTACTATCTTATTGTAACGATTCTCTCTTAAGGAATAAAAAATAGGTTAACATCAATACACAAAATACAATTACTGCTTTTATACAGTCGGCATTACTATCTATTGAACGTCCAGATATAAAAGCAAAAATTACATCAAAAGTAAAACCTGCAATCGCCCATTCTTTTAATCGTTTTAGATTAGGGATCAATAAGGCTATAACACCAGCAATTTTAGCAATACCAAGTGTTAATATAAAATAAGGAGGATAACCCATTCTTAATGTCTTTGGATAGGTAGAAGGGTTTTTAGTTATCTCCATAAAGCCACTTATGGCAAAAAAGACAGCCAATAGTATTAAAAGTGACCAATAAAAATACGTAATTTTTTTGTTTTCTGTTTTCATGATTTTTTTTGTATAAATTGTTACTATTTTATACAAAAGTCCAAGAATAGAGCTAGGGATACAATTTTATTATGCGAAGTAAGTGAAGATGTCTGCAAACTCATATTTAAATCCTGCAAGACATTTAATGTAAAGTTATATTCTGTTATTTATTACCTGAAAGAAAAGCTCTTTATAAGTTTCTGAAATTGGGATTCTCTGATTAGCAATTTTTATTCTCATTCTTTCGATAGATTCTATTTTGTTAATTCCAACCATATACGATTTATGAACCCTGCAAATCAAATTGGAGGGTATGATTTGTTCTAGTTCACTAAAATTTTGTAGTGTCATAATCTTTTTATTTATCGTATGAATTCTACGGTAATCTCGCATTCCTTCGATAAATAAAATATCGCTTAAATCTATTTTTTCTAATCTATTTTCAGTCTTTACAAAAATAAAGTCTAATGATACATTAGGAAGGTTTTGGTTGCTATTTTCTTGTGCTTTGTTTACAGCTTTTAAAAACCTATCAAACGTAAAAGGTTTTAAAAGGTAGTCGGTTACATTGAGTTCATACCCTTTTATCGCATATTCCTGATATGCTGTGGTTATAATAACTTGACTTTCTATTTTTGAACTTTCAAGCAATTCAATACCAGATAATTCATCCATATTAATGTCTAAAAAAAGAATATCTACTTTATTAGCTTTTAAATAAGATAAACCATCTAGTGCGTTGTCAAACGTACCGCATAAATTAAGAAAAGGTACTTTGATTACAAAACTCTTGGTTCTCTCAAGCGCCAAAGGTTCGTCTTCTATTATAATACAAGAATATCTATCCATTTTTGATTGTTAATTTTACACTGTAAAGGTTCATTTGTTTGTTTAATTCTAATAGATGTTGTTCCGGATATAACAAATTTAGACGTTTTTGAATAAGATTATTACCTAAACCATTGCTTTCTTGTATTAATTTTCGATTGGAATCGAACTTGTTTTCACATACAAACAGGATGTTTTCCTTATTAATAAATAGCTGAACATTAATAGCATTATCTATTTTCTTATTGGTACTATGCTTAAAAGCATTCTCAATAAATGGAATAAAAACCATTGGGGCTATTGTAATATTTATTGGATTACCTATTACTTTAAAGCTTACATAATTTGCATTTGCTGTTCTTATTTTTTGTAATTCGATGTACTTCTCTATGTATTCAATTTCTTTTTTAAGTAAAATCTCATCTGTTTTCGTTTCGTACAGCATAAAACGCAAAATATCGGATAGCTTATTTAAATAATTGGAAGCTTCTGTCGCATCTTTTAAAATCAGTACATCGATGTTATTCAGCGTATTAAATAGGAAATGAGGATCTAGCTGGGATTTAATCAATGCCATTTCAGTTTCATGATTTTTTTGTCTCAATTCTTCTTTCAACTTTATTTCTTTAACCCAGGTAATAAAACCTTTAATTATTAATGCTGCTAAACCAACTATTGAAGCAATAAAGCTCATAAATAGTATTGTTTTAACTGCGGTTGACCTACCGTTTATTCCTCCTTGGTCCATGTCAATAAGTTGTCCTGATTCTATTAAATACCGCATCAGTAAATACCCTATTATAGAAGTTCCTATTGAAATCATAATGCCAAAAATAAAGGAAAGTAAAAATTTTTTTTGTTGTAAGTATTTTGGAAATACAATTAAATAGCAACCATAAAATGTTATGAAAGAAGGTAGAAATGCAAAAAGGGAAAGGGATTTTAAAGCATTTAAAACTCGTGCTGTTTGATCGACTTCATGACTACTGCTTCTGAAGAAAACGGTTAACATGATTGCTATTAACAATAAATAGCACAACCAAAAACCAATATGTAATAAAATAACGATTGATTTTTTCATAAGATCAAATTTAGGGATTTAGAAGAACAATATTCGATGATTTTAAAATCATTAGAAAATATATTATTCAAACTGGGGATATATGTCTGCAAAATTGGGAAAGTCTCATGTAGATGGCTAAATAAAAAATAATGCTAATAGAATTGTTTCCGTAATTCGAGATAGAATAAAAATGAAGTTCTTTATTTTAAAAATTGAAAGTTGTTTTAAAAGATAAATAGGTCACATATTTACCTTTTCCAGTTGCTTTTGGATAGTTTCCTGCATTAAAAAAGGATGCAACAAAATGAGAAGTATGGATTTTCATAGTTGATGTTAAAGGAAATTCTACATTGGCAAAAGTAGAAATGTCAACAAATAATATATTACTTGTATAGAATTTTTCATTACTAAAATTTGATAAAAACCAAAAATCACAAGTATTTTTTTTTAAAATATACAACTCAATTAAATTATCTTTATTACATTTTAATTTGCTTGAATTGAATATTGTTTATTGCAAATTTATCCCTCAAAATTTTCATATCCTCGCTCACTTTTTTATCCAAAACTTTTGCGTAATGTTGAGTAGTTTGTATGTTTTTATGTCCAAGCATTTTACTTACAGTTTCAATAGGGACGCCATTTGTGAGAGTTACAGAGGTAGCAAATGTGTGTCTTGCCATATGAAAAGTAATTTCTTTTGAAATATCACATAGATCTCCAACTTCTTTGAGATAAGCATTCATTTTTTGATTGGTCAAAATCGGCAAAATACTATCTTCATTTAAACACTTTGGATGGTTGGCATATTTTAGAATGATTTCTTGGGCAATTGGCAGCACTGGAATTTTTGACTTGGTATCTGTTTTTTGACGGTTTTTGAATATCCATTTTTCGCCATCGATGCCTATTGCTATATGGTCTATCTTTAACCCTTTTACATCTACATAAGCCAAACCGGTGTAACAGGAAAAAATAAAAATATCCTTTACTAAAGTTAATCGTTCTGTTGAAAACCTTTTATTGTAAATTCTATTTAGTTCTTCTTCAGTAAGAAAATCTCGTTCCACTTCTTTCATTTTCCCTTCGTATCGGCTACAAGGATTTTTATCTAACCAATCGTTATCCAAACAGATTTTAATTATTTTTCTAAAATTCCTAACATATTTCACAGCAGTATTATTATTGCACTTTTTAACGCTTCGCAAGTAGAATTCAAATTCGGTTACAAAAGCATAATCAATTTTATTAATGCTAATGTCTGAAACACTGTATTTCCATTGGATAAATTCTTGCAAGTGTTTCAAAGATATTTTGAAACGTTCCAGTGTTCCATACGCATACCCATTTCCGATAAGTTCTTCGATTTTATCATTGTGATTTTGATAAATTGGAATTATCATTCGCTCACGTTGATGGGTTCCTAATATTCTTGATTTGAAATTCTCTAGGGATAATTCTTCATTTTTATGGATTAGCTCCATTTGAATATCAAAAACTTTCGATTTCATTAAATCAAGATAGTTATTTAATGTTCTAGCTTCTTCCGAGCTTCCTTTCATTTTAGATAGTTCTGGAGACCATTTGGATTTTTCAATGAATTTCTTGGAACTAAATTCGAAACGTTGGCCGTCAACTGTTAGCCGAATATAAATTGGTAATTGTCCAGCTGCATTAGCTTTTGTGGTTTTTGCATAAATGTGTAAAGTGATTTTTGCTTTCATAGTGGTAACCTTTTAATTAGTATTCAATTTAATTTTCTAAAGGATAACAAACAAGATGTACATATTCTGAACAAGCATTGAACTGGTTGTTAGTACGACTGTTTGCAAGGATTGAGAAGATTTAGCGAGACCCTAAATTTTGAATTTTACAGGGTCTCGATTTTGTCCCTTTCCAATTAAGATTGAATGAATAATTTGGTATATGCACAAAAGAAAAAACCCTATAAATCGTAAGATTTATAGGGTTTTGAAACCATTTGTTATTAAACTTGTGGGCGATGAGGGGTTCGAACCCCCGACCCCCTCGGTGTAAACGAGGTGCTCTGAACCAGCTGAGCTAATCGCCCTATTACAATTTAGACTTTTTCATTTCCTTATTGCGAGTGCAAATATACATCTAGAAATCGTATTTACAAGTTAAATTTAAAAAAAAGAAAATAAAAAACAACGACAATTCTCTTTTGCACTCTCTAATAGCACTTTAAATGCAGGATGAAACCATACTATTTTTTTGTATTGAGTTGTTATAGTCTTACATTTGTGACAATAAATTATAAATAATGGCAAGGTTTAAAGAAAATGATTTACCCAAATCAAAAATTACCGCAAGTTCACTTACTAAAGCAACTCTAATATTTCAATATGCAGGAAATCATCGTTGGAAATTTTATGTTGGTTTAGTTTTTTTATTGCTAACAGGTGCAACCGCACTAGCTTTTCCTAAATTAATGGGAATGCTTATCGATTGTGTGAAAAATAAAGATAATGCACAGGCTAATTATATCGCATTCGGCTTAGTTGTTATTTTGTTTTTTCAATCTATTTTTTCCTTTTTCAGATTGTCATTATTTGTCAATTTTACCGAACATACGTTAGCCAATCTTAGATTAGCACTGTATAGCAATTTGGTAAAGTTGCCCATGTCATTCTTTTCGCAAAAGCGTGTAGGGGAATTAAACAGCCGAATCAGTTCTGATATAACCCAAATACAAGATACCTTAACTTCTACTATAGCCGAATTCTTAAGACAATTCATTTTAATTATTGGTGGTGTTCTTTTATTGGCAAATGAAAGTATCAAATTAACTTTGTTAATGTTATCAGTAGTACCACTTGTGGCTGTAGCTGCGGTTATTTTTGGACGATTTATCAGAAAATATTCAAAAAACGTTCAAGATAAAGTTGCCGAAAGTCAGGTTATTGTTGAAGAAACTATGCAAGGGATTAGTATTGTTAAAGCTTTCGCCAATGAATGGTACGAAATTGCACGCTATAATGGCAAGATAAAAGAAGTAGTTAAAATAGCCATCAAAGGAGGAAAATACCGAGGTTACTTTGCTTCATTTATTATTTTCTGCCTTTTTGGAGCCATTGTTGCTGTTGTTTGGTTTGGTGTTCGTTTGAGCATTAGCGGAGAAATGAGCGTAGGACAATTGATCTCATTTGTATTGTACTCTACATTTGTAGGTGCTTCTTTTGGAGGAATCGCAGAACTTTATGCACAAATCCAAAAGGCAATTGGTGCAACCGAACGTGTTTTTGAATTATTAGATGAAACTCCTGAAAAAATTAATTCAATCCAAAATGCATCCTCTGCCCACAAAATAAAAGGTAATGTTACTTTCAAGAATGTAGCTTTTAGTTACCATTCCAGAAAAGAAATTAAAGTATTGAAAGATGTTAGTTTTACTGCTAATTATGGTCAGAAAATAGCGATTGTAGGTCCTAGTGGAACTGGAAAATCGACTATCGCCTCTTTATTGTTACGTTTCTATAATATTGATAGTGGCGAAATATTGGTTGACGGAAAAAATATTTATGATTATGATTTAGAAAACCTTCGAGGAAATATGAGTATTGTTCCGCAAGATGTAATTTTATTTGGCGGAACCATCAAAGAAAATATTGCCTACGGGAAACCGGATGCAACTGAGGAAGAAATTCTTCTGGCAGCAAAACAAGCCAATGCTTTAAATTTCATTGAAGGATTTCCTGAAAAATTCGAAACTATTGTTGGTGAACGAGGAATCAAACTTTCTGGTGGACAAAGACAACGTATTGCAATTGCCAGAGCATTGTTAAAAAATCCAAGTATTTTGATTCTCGATGAAGCCACCTCTTCATTAGACAGTGAAAGTGAAAAGCTAGTTCAGGAAGCATTAGAAATTTTGATGGAAGGAAGAACCAGTATTATTATCGCGCACCGTCTTTCTACTATACGAAGTGCGGATCAAATTTTAGTTCTTGATAACGGAAAAATAACTGAACAAGGAACTCACCAGGAACTTATAGCTTTAGAAAATGGAATGTATAAAAACTTAAGCAATTTGCAGTTTAGTAATTCTTAAATTTCATTAGTCATTGACATAAAAAAAACTCCATTCAATAAGCTGAATGGGTTTTTTAGGACGGGACAACTGAATACTAGAAACTGAATACTGATTTCTACTTCCCTTTTCTTCTGTTACGTTCCGCTTTTATCATTGATAATTCCCGACTGGTTTGCCCAGCAACTGAAGTATTTTCTTCGGCACGACGAATCAAATACGGCATCACATCTTTAACTGGACCAAAAGGCAGGTATTTAGCAACATTATAACCATTTGCGGCTAAATTGTAACTGATATTATCGCTCATTCCGTACAGTTGACCAAACCAGATTCTGTCATCGTTTGATTTAATTCCTTTCTCTTGCATCAATTCCATTAAAGTATAGGTACTTTCCTCATTATGGGTTCCTGCAAAAATGGACATCACATCTAAATGTTCAATCATGTAACGCACTGCCACATCATAATTTTCATCTGTTGCCTCTTTTGAAGCACATATTGGTGATGGATAATTTTTCTCTTCTGCACGCGCAATTTCTTTTTCCATGTAGGCTCCACGAACCAATTTCATTCCTATGAAGAATCCTTCTTTTTTTGCCTGTTCGTGTAATTTTTTTAAATAATCCAAACGATCCCAACGATACATTTGCAACGTATTGAAAACAATTGGTTTTTCTTTATTGTATTTGCGCATCATGTCGGTCACTAAATCATCGGCGGCATCTTGCATCCAACTTTCTTCACCATCGATAAGAAGTGCTACATTTTTAGAATGAGCCTCTTTACAAACCAAATCAAAACGCTCCACTACCCTATTCCATTCTGCTTGTTCTTCGGCAGTTAAGGTTTGCTTTTCTCCTAATTTTTCATACAATTCAAAACGTCCAAATCCCGTTGGTTTAAAAACGGCAAAAGGAATTGCTTCGCGTTCTTTGGCAAATTCAATCGTTTTTAAAGTCATTTCCAATGCGGCATCAAACTGATCTTCTTCTTCTTTTCCTTCCACAGAATAATCCAATACGGATGAGACACCTTTGGTAAACATTTTGTCCACTACAGAAAGACAGTCAACCTCATTTACTCCGCCACAAAAATGGTCAAAGACGGTAGCGCGAATTAAACCTTCAACAGGAAGATTTGCTTTCAATGCAAAATTCGTAACCGCCGTTCCTATTCGAACTAAAGGCTGATTATCAATCATTTTGAAAAGAAAATAAGCTCTATCGAGTTCAGTATCGCTTTTTAATGCAAACGCAACTTGTGTATTATTGAATATTTTTTCCATTTTTTGTGATATTTTTGTACAAATATAGATAGAGTTTTGAATAATATTCCCCAAAAATTACCTTATTTTGCCCTTTCAATTAATCAATAAAGATGCAATCAATTCAAGCCAACAGTTATCCTATTCATTTCAACGAAAAAGGATACGAAGCATTAAACCTTCATTTAAAAGACAACAAGTATTCTAACCTATTTATTATTGTAGACAGCAATACAAATGAGTTTTGTTTGCCAAAATTCCTACCTTTTTTAGAAACGGATCTTACTATTGAAATCATTGAGTTTGAAGCAGGAGAACAAAACAAGAATATAGAAACTTGTGTTCAAATTTGGAATGTATTAACTGAACTTGGTGCTGACAGAAAAAGCCTTGTGATTAATTTAGGTGGTGGTGTTGTTACTGATTTAGGTGGTTTTGTTGCTTCAACATTCAAGAGAGGAGTTGATTTTATTCATATTCCTACTACTTTATTATCCATGGTTGATGCTTCTGTAGGTGGAAAAAATGGTGTTGATTTAGGTAATTTAAAAAACCAAATCGGAGTTATCAATGTACCCAAAATGGTTCTTATTGACACACAATATCTGGATACATTGCCACAAAATGAAATGCGTTCCGGTCTTGCAGAAATGCTGAAACACGGTTTGATATATGACAAAGAATATTGGGAGCAATTTCTTGATTTGAAATCCATAGATTTTGCAGATTTTGATGAATTAATTTATCGTTCTGTCGAAATAAAAAATGAAATTGTCAAACAAGATCCAACTGAAAAAAATATTAGAAAATCATTGAATTTTGGTCATACACTTGGTCATGCGATTGAAAGCTATTTTCTCGAAAGTGAAGCCAAAACTACTTTATTACACGGAGAAGCGATTGCTGTTGGAATGATATTGGAAAGCTTTATTTCTTTGAATAAAAATTTAATCAATCAAGAAGAATATTTCCAAATAAAATCAACTATCAAGACTATTTATGACGACATTATTTTCGAAGAAAATGATATCGAACCTATTCTGGAATTGCTTATTCACGACAAAAAAAATGAATACGGTAACATTCAGTTTGCATTAATCGAAGGTATCGGAAAAATAAAAATCAATCAATCGGTTGAGAATGAATTAATTCTTAAAGCGTTCTTGGATTATAAATCTTAATTATTTTTTTATAAAAAGGATTGCGTTACGTATATAATATTTTTTACATTTGCTGCGATGAAAAAAAGTCAAAACAAGAGAAATTATAGTTCTAAGAAAAACCGAAACAATATGTCTTTTTTAAGAATATTGAAACGTTTTTATTCTATCAAAGGAAACTTTAGTTTTGATGTTTTTCAATATTTTAAAGCAGATAATGAAAAGCTTCAAATAATTTATGCAAATATCAGAGTGTGAATTTTAGATTATTTATTTTTACGTACATTTAATCTAAAATCCTGAAAACTAAATGAATACAAAATATTCTGATCTAATAAATCAAACTTATTACTTTCCACAAGAAGAATTTACTTTAAACAAAGACAATCTTCAGTTTCACAATATTGATTTGATGAAACTGGTAGAGAAATATGGTACGCCATTAAAATTTACTTATTTACCTCAAATTTCCAATAACATCAACAAAGCCAAAAGCTGGTTTCGTAAATCGATGGAAAAAAATAAATATGAGGCAAAATACTATTATTGCTATTGCACAAAAAGTTCTCATTTTGAATTTGTAATGAATGAAGCTTTCAAGAATAACATTCATATAGAAACTTCCTCTGCTTTTGATATAAATATTGTTGAAAATTTATTGGCAAATGGAAAAATCAACAAAAGCACCTATATTATTTGTAATGGCTTTAAAAGAGATCAATATATTGACAATATAGCTCGATTAGTAAATAATGGACATAAGAATGCTATTCCAATTATTGATAATTACGAAGAACTGGATTTACTTCAAGGCCAAATAAAAGGAAAATTTAAAATTGGAATTCGTATTGCTGCTGAGGAAGAACCTAAATTTGAATTTTATACTTCAAGATTAGGAATTGGATACAAAAACATCGTTCCTTTTTATAAAAAAGAAATCAAAGAAAATAAAAAATTGGAGCTTAAAATGTTGCACTTTTTTATTAATACGGGTATAAATGACAATGCATATTACTGGAATGAATTGGTAAAATGTATCAAAGTTTATGTTGCATTAAAAAAAGAATGTCCTACATTAGATGGGTTAAATATCGGAGGTGGTTTTCCAATCAAAAACTCACTGGCATTTGAATACGATTACCAATACATGATTGACGAAATTATCAATCAAATAAAAATTGCCTGCGACGAAGCAGAAGTTGATGTTCCAAATATCTTCACAGAATTTGGTTCCTTTACTGTTGGTGAAAGCGGTGGTGCAATTTATCAGATATTGTATCAAAAGCAACAAAATGATAGAGAGAAATGGAATATGATTGATTCCTCTTTTATTACAACTTTACCGGATACTTGGGCTATTAACAAACGGTTTATCATGCTAGCAGTAAATCGTTGGAATGAAACTTACGAAAGGGTTTTGTTAGGCGGAATGACTTGTGATAGCGATGATTATTACAATTCTGAGCAAAATATGAATGCTATATATTTGCCAAAATACAACAAAGAGAAACCATTATATATCGGATTTTTCAACACTGGAGCGTATCAGGAAACAATAGGTGGATATGGCGGTTTACACCACTGCTTGATACCGCAACCCAAACACATACTGATAGATAGAGACGAAAACGGAATTTTGGCAACTGAGGTTTTCTCAGAACAACAAACCTCCGATGATGTTTTAAAAATATTAGGTTACGACAAAAAATAAATACTTAATTATACAATTAGTCAATTTAAAAATTCGTTAAATTTGAAATACAAATTCAATGTTACGATTTTTAAATCTTTAAATTTAAAAAAATGAGCAAAGGACCAATCAGTCAGTTTATTGAGAAGCATTACCTGCATTTCAACTCTGCATCTTTAGTTGACGCGGCTAAGGCATACGAGCAACAATTAGCCAACGGTGCAAAAATGATGGTGAGTATGGCCGGTGCTATGAGTACAGCGGAGATTGGAAAGATTTTTTCAGAAATAATCCGTCAGGACAAAGTCCAGATTATTTCTTGTACAGGAGCAAATCTTGAAGAAGATATTATGAATTTAGTAGCTCATTCTCATTATGAAAGAGTTCCAAATTATAGAGATTTAACTCCTCAAGATGAATGGGATTTATTAGAAAGAGGTTTAAATAGAGTTACAGATACTTGTATTCCAGAACATGAAGCATTCCGTCGTTTACAAAAACACATTTACAAAATTTGGAAAGATGCTGATGATAAAGGGGAAAGATATTTTCCACATGAGTTTATGTACAAAATGTTACTTTCAGGTGTTCTTGAAGAATATTATGAAATTGACTTAAAAGACAGCTGGATGTATGCAGCTGCTGAGAAAAATTTACCTATTATTGTGCCAGGATGGGAAGACAGTACCATGGGAAATATATTTGCATCTTATGTCATTAAAGGGGAATTAAAAGCGTCTACAATGAAATCCGGTATTGAATATATGGTTTTCTTGTCAGATTGGTACCCAAAAAACAGTACTAATGGTGTAGGATTCTTCCAAATTGGAGGAGGGATTGCAGGAGATTTCCCTATATGTGTTGTACCAATGTTATACCAAGATATGGAAATGCACGACATTCCGTTTTGGAGTTATTTTTGTCAGATTTCAGATTCAACAACTAGTTATGGTTCTTATTCTGGAGCGGTACCGAATGAAAAAATTACTTGGGGTAAATTAGATATAAAAACTCCTAAGTTTATTATTGAGTCCGATGCTACCATTGTAGCACCTTTAATTTTCGCTTATTTATTAGATTTATAGAATAACTTTATGAAAAGAGTAATAGTTGATTACGCAAAACTTACAAATGAAATTTTGAACCTTTTGGTAGAAAAATTTCCTGAAGGATATGATGATTCAAACATTATCCGTTTTAGAAATGCTAAAAATGAATTAATAGAAGCTGTCGAAGTACGTACTGAAGACACCATTTATTTAGTAAAAGTCAGTACAAAATTAGCAGACAGAATTGAAAATTATGACGAAGATGATGATATCGATGCAGTTGTTGAACCAATAAGCGGTTTAGAACTTGACGATGATGATGCAGTAGACGATGACGATGATGACGATGCCATCGACAAACCAGATTCTGACGCAGGAGATGACGGGGACGATGACGACGACGATATTGAAGATAAAAACATATCGGACGAAGACGATGATGATGATGAAGATTAAATTCGAATCTAGATAAAAATAAAAAGGAACTCCCATCGAGTTCCTTTTTTTGTTAATTTAGGATTCAAAATACACGCCAAAATGACCCAACAAATTTTACATGCCAAACTAAAGGAAAACTTTGGTTTTGAAAAATTCAGACCCAATCAAGAAGACATAATAAATGGTGTACTTTCCGGTCAAGATACTTTGGCTATTATGCCCACCGGTGGTGGTAAATCTATTTGTTTTCAATTACCAGCTTTAATTTTACCGGGAATAACAATCGTGATTTCACCACTAATTGCTTTGATGAAAGATCAGGTCGATAGTTTGAAAGCGAATGGCATTGAAGCTTGTTTTATAAATAGTAGTCAAACTGAAGACGAACGTCAATTTTATATTGAAAGCTTAAAATCGAACGTTATAAAGTTAGTTTACATTGCACCAGAAAGCCTTTCTTATCTTGATAACATTTTCAATAGTTTAACCATAAGTCTTATTGCTATTGACGAAGCCCATTGTATTTCGGCTTGGGGACATGATTTTCGTCCAGCTTATACTAATTTGGGTTATCTAAAAAATCGCTTCCCTTCTACTCCAATCTTAGCTTTAACTGCAACTGCCGATAAAGCTACCCGTAAGGACATTAGCGAACAATTAAATCTAGTAAACCCTAAAACAATCGTCGCTTCTTTTGATAGAAAAAATCTAAGCTTAGAAGTGCGTCCCGCTTTAGACAGAGTAAAACAGATTATTGATTTTATCCAAGAAAAGCCAAACGAATCAGGAATAGTGTATTGCCTAAGCAGAAAAACAACGGAAGAACTTGCCGAAAAACTGCAAAAAATTGGTATTAATGCAAAAGCCTATCACGCTGGTTTAGACAATAAAATTCGCTCCAAAACCCAAGACGAGTTTATCAATGATGATTGCCAAGTAGTATGCGCTACAATAGCTTTTGGAATGGGAATTGACAAATCGAATGTTCGTTGGGTAATTCATTATAATTTACCCAAAAACATAGAAGGTTATTATCAAGAAATTGGTCGTGCAGGTCGCGATGGACTGCCTTCAGAAACGGTATTATTTGAAAGTTACGGTGATGTAATCCAATTGCAAAAATTTGCTTCCCAAGGTTTAAATGCCGAGGTACAGCTGGCAAAACTAGAAAGAATGAAGCAATATGCCGATGCCTTAAGTTGTCGCAGGAAAATATTGCTTTCGTATTTTGGAGAACTCGTTACGGAAAACTGTGGGAATTGTGACATTTGCAAAAACCCGCCTTCCTTTTTTGACGGAACTGTTATTGCCCAAAAAGCATTATCAGCAATTATTCGTTTGCAAGAAACGGAACCATTACCCGTAATCATTGATTTTTTACGCGGTTCAAAAAATGCCTATATTTATGAAAAAGAATATCAAAACCTAAAAACCTATGGTGTTGGTATTGATCTTTCCTGGTTTGATTGGAATCAATATTTAATTCAACTGATTAATTTAGGCTATTGCGAAATTGCTTTTCATCAGCAAAACAAAATTAGACTAACTGCATTTGCCAAAAAAGTCTTGTTTGAAGGAGAGAAAGTACAATTGACCACGGTTCAGAAAATCAATTTCGACAAACAAGAAGTCAAAGAAATAAAAAGTAAATTTACCGTAAATTCACTATTTGATACGTTACGAAAACTGCGTTACGAAATTTCAAAAGAAGAATCGGTTCCTGCTTATGTAATTTTTAGTGATGCGGCTTTACGTCAAATGGAAACAGAAAGACCTACAAGCGATCAGGAATTACTGGCAATTGATGGCGTTGGAAAAGCTAAACTGGAAAAATATGGCGATCAGTTTATAAAAACTATCATTGATTTTCAAAAATCTAAAGTTGTCAAAAAAAAGAAAGAAACCACAACTTATAAAGAGACATTAGAACTATACCAAAATGGATTATCAGTTGAAGAAATTTCTCAAAAGCGAAAATTAGGCTTGAGTACGATTATGTCACATTTAGCCAAATTATATGTTGACGGAGTTGCTATTGATTTATCGCCATTTATATCTAAAGAAGAAGTCTCTCAAATTGCCGAAGCACAAATAAAACTTGCATCTCCAAATACCTTGAAACCGTATTTTGATTATTTTGAAGAGAAAATGGATTACGGAAAAATACGCTTGGCATTGGCTATACTAGAAAAAGAAAACGCTGTACTTTAAAAATTATGATACAATCATTTTCCCCTTTTCTAAATTCCAAAACTGAAATTTTGATTTTAGGAACGATGCCTGGCATCGCATCTCTGGAAAAACAGGAATATTATGCGCACAAAAGGAATCATTTTTGGAAAATAATGTACACACTGTTGGATAGTTTACCAATTTCAGAGATTTTCGAAGAAAAAATACAATTACTTCAAGATAACAAAATTGGATTGTGGGATGTATTGGAAAATTGCGAAAGAAAAGGAAGTTTGGACATCCACATTAAAAATCATAAAGAAAATGATTTTGAATCGCTTTTTAAAGAATTTCCCGCAATAAATAAAATTGTCTTTAACGGAAAAGAAAGTCATAAGTTCTTTCTGAAAAAATTCGGACAGATAAAAGGCATCACGTATTATGTGATGCCTTCAACTAGTCCTGCTAATACCATGTCTTTTGAAAACAAGTTAAAAATCTGGTCCACTTGTTTCGAATAAACTATAAATATCTTTCTAGAAAAACTTTTTGATGATGCTTTTGATGACCAATAATAATAAAACCAATCGCACGAACTGAAATAGACGTATTTGAAGCTGTTCCAATTCTTTTTAATTGCTCTTCTGAAAAACTTTTAAAAAGAAACAAATTTGAATGCCTAACCGCTGACAATTCTGTCAATAAGTCCTGAATATTTCTATCATTTGCATTCGTATTATCTACATAATCATTTTCTTCAAAACCAGACAATGGTGTTTTGTCATTTCTAGAAATTCGCAACGCACGATACCCAAAAATCCTTTCTGTATCAATGATGTGTTGAATAATATCTTTGATAGTCCACTTGCCTTCGGCGTATCTATAATCAAATTTATCCATTGGAATGTTTTGTACAAAACGAATAAAATCGTGTAGACAAATTTCCAATTCTTCAATCATTTCAACATTCCCGGCAGCTTTAATATAAGTTGCGTTGAATTCAGAATATTCACTTATAGGCAATTGATCTGTTTTCATTTTTTACAATTAAGCTGAATTTCTACTTGCGTTTGTATTTCCAAAAAGAGAACGTGTTACAATTTTCTCATACACTTTAATCAAGTCTATATCAGGATTTTTCTCTTTATTAATTTCATTAATTCTTAATAAAGCATATTGTTGTATTGTCAACAATGGCAACACTATACGTTCTCTTATTTGTATGGATGCTTTACCGTCAGGGTAATTTTCCATTAATTCTTTATGACCTGCAATTTTCAAAAGCAAACGTTTTGTTTCTAAAAATTCATCATAGATTATTTGCCAAAAAACACCAAATTCAGGGTCTTTTTTCATGTAAGCTGTTAATGGGAAAAATGATTTTGCCAGTGACATCATACTATTTTCTAACAAAGTCTTAAAGAATAAAGAGTTATCATATAAATTTTGAACTTTATTCCATTGATCCGTATCTTCAAAATGTTTCAAAGCTGATCCTACACCAAAAAATCCTGGTACATTTTGTTTTAACTGACTCCAAGAACCCACAAAAGGAATTGCTCTCAAATCTGCAAAATCTAAACTTTCAGATTTACTTCTTTTAGAAGGTCGGCTTCCAATATTAGTTTTAGCATAATATTTCAAAGTACTCATTTGCTCCAAGTATGGAATAAATTTAGGATGATTCTTAAAACTCAAGTATTTTTCATATCCTAACTCTGCCAATTGATTTAAAATATCTTTTTCGTTAGTTGACAATTCGTTTTGACCTTTACTAAAAACTTGATTGGTTACACCAGCACTTAGTAAATTTTCTAAATTATAACGACAAGAATCTAAAGTCCCAAAATTAGAACTTATCGTTTGCCCTTGTACCGTAACCTGAATCTCATTATTTTCAATATTTGGACCTAATGAAGCATAAAATTTATGCGTTTTTCCACCACCACGAGCCGGAGGACCTCCACGACCATCAAAGAAAATAGCTTTTATACCATATTTTCGAGAGATTTCAGTAAGCTCTTCTTTGGCCTTATAAATACTCCAGTTTGCCATTAAATAACCACCATCTTTCGTACCATCAGAAAAACCAAGCATTATAGTTTGCTTGTTATTTCTATTCACTAAATGTTTTGCATAAGCAGGATTAGTGTATAACTTTTCCATGATAGCATGAGCATTTTGCAAATCATCTACAGACTCAAAAAGCGGAATAATGTCAACCGATGGATTTTCCCAATTACTCAAACGGAATAATGCAAAAGTCTCCATTACATTAAGAGCACTTTCATTATTACTGATAATATAACGGTTCGCACCAAATTCCCCGTTCTTTTCCTGTATCTTTTTGATAGACTGAATTGATTCAATAGTAGATTTAGTCATTTCGTTATTGAAAACATTTGGATCTAAATCTCCTTTAGCATTTGAGAGAACTGTAAATTTTTCTTCTTCTGATAATTCAAAATAATTCTCAGGAAAAACTGCTGGATTTGAATTCAAATAAAATTCAACAACATCATTAAACACAGCATCGTGAATTTTACTATTTTGACGAATATCTAAAGACGCAAAATGAAAACCAAATAAATTCACTTTAATTAACAATGAATCTAACTCATCAAGATATAATGATTGGTGTTGGTCTATAATTATTTGCTTTATTTTTTTCAACTGTGACTTAAATTCATCCAAAGTGATAAAAATATCTCCTGTTGAATAAAAAACAGAACGGTAAAGCTTGTGTTCAAGTTCCGAAACTAAAACATCTACACCTGAGAATGTTAACTTACGTTTTAAATTTCTCATTTCAATGTAATAACATTTCAATATAGAAGTTCTTAAACGTTCAGCAACTTTTAAAGTAATCTCTGTAGTTACAAATGGATTTCCATCACGATCTCCACCAGGCCAAAATCCAAGTTTAATTAATGGATTTTTAATTGAATTTCCATTAAAAATATTCTTCTGAAGATAATGAACCATATCTCCCGAAGTTTTATAAAATACATTTTCAAGGTACCAAATCAAACTTACCGCTTCATCAAAAGGATTCGGTTTTTCATTTTGAATAAAAGGAGTTTTCCCTAATTGAGCTAACAATTGCTTGATATCAAGTAAATTATTTTTACGGATAGCATCTGTTAAATCATTGATAATACCGAGTACAGCACCTGGATAAAATTGGGTAGGATGAGCTGTTAAAACTGTTCTTACGTTGAAATTTTCTAAGAAATCAATCAACTCTTCTTCCTTCTCTTTCGCTTCTGACTTTTCTTTAATATCTCTCAAAGAGCCTCTTCCCTCCATATTATTAACTACAGGAAAAGCAGCATCTTCAATAGCATCAAACAAAACGATTTGTCTTTCAATGTACTGAATAAAACGAAACATCAAATCAATTTTCTCTGTTTCTGAGGCGCTATGTAAATATCTTTTAGCAAAAAAATCAACAATTTCTTTAGGAGTTTCTTGCTTCTTAAAACCAGTATCACAAACATCTGTAAACAAAGGAAGCAAAACACCAGTATTGTCTATAGAATCAAAAGGTAATGTAATAAAAACACTATTATAAATGTGATATTTAGAAAGAACGTCTTGATTGAAACGTTCTATTTTAGGTAGCGTGTACATAATTAGTTGTAGTTGGTTTAGTTAGTCAATTTATCATAAAAAAACCCCAAGAATAAACTTGAGGTTATATTTTAAAATATAGCGTCAAGTTTAATTACATATTTTTGAAAATAGTATGCATCAAGCGCTTCTTATCATTTATACTTTCTTCAAGAGAAATCATAGTTTCAGTTCTGTAAACTCCTTCTATATCATCAATCATAAAGATAACATCTTTAGCATGTTTAGTATCTTTAGCTCTGATTTTACAGAAAATATTAAATTTACCTGTTGTTACAGACGCAACTGTTACATAAGGAATTTCATTAATACGTTCTAAAACAAATTTTGTCTGAGACGTATTGTTAAGAAAAACACCTACGTACGCAATAAAAGAATATCCTAATTTGTCATAATCCAGAACTAATGAGGATCCCATTATAATTCCTGCATCTTCCATTTTTTTTACTCTAACATGCACAGTTCCTGCAGAAATCAACAATTTTTTTGCTATATCTGTAAACGGAACTCTTGTGTTGTCTATCAACATATCTAATATCTGGTGATCTACTTCATCTAAACGAAACTTACTCATATTTCTTTAATTAATATTAATAATTGCTATTACAAAGTATAAAAATATACATAAAAATTAATAAAACGATATAAATATTATACTTTTATCATTCCATTAACAAATTTTATATTATTATCTAAGCAAAAATCAGCTTTTTGATTTAATTTCGGAAAATTATCATAGTCATCTTTATATAGCGCTCCTTTAGCATCATACTCATAATGACCGAAATGATTTTCTAATTCGCCAATTTGTGAAATATAGGCGTTAAAACAAATCTGATTTTCAAATAACTCTTCTTTGTATTGTGATGCAAAATTGGTGATTTTTTCGATACCATCATAATTTATCCTGATGTTTTTATACATAAAATCATAAAAAACGACTTTATTTTGAGGAATATTCAAATATTTGTCAATTCCATTGCTAACTATAACGTTTTCGCAAAGTGTCATAAAACTCGAAATTAGTGCCATAAAAACATATTTGCGCGTTTCTTCTCTTTCATAATCATTTGCAAAATGCCCCGCTTCAAACAATAAAGTAGGCACTCCTAAGTATTGAAAAGTATCACCAATGCAGTTTAAATTAAACGAATCATCAAAACGGCCAATTTGATTTGGCAAATACTCCTGAAGCGCCTCATTTATACTCGCAATCAAATTAATAGCCTTCAATCTGGATTCATTTATTTCCCGCTCTTCATTATAAGAAGGCGCTAAAAATGACAATGTAGCAGGTTTTCCGGTATCGCTTACGCCAAATATAGTTCGCTGATCATGAAGATTAAAACAATAATCCGGCTTAAATGACTCAAAAGTCGTTCTTAGCAGCTTACTTTCTGGCTGTGTAAGCTCTTGTGAATCGCGATTTAAATCTACTTTGTTAGCATTTTCTCTTGTATATAATGTTGCGCCATCAGGATTTAACATTGGAATACTGCAAAAAGTAAATGCATTCAGTAATTTTTGTGCCAATTCCGAACCACTCTGTAACACATTTAAAAAGTCAAATAATGCTTTTGTGGTCGTGCTTTCATTTCCATGCATTTGCGACCAAAGGAAAATTTTAGTTTTACCTTCTCCGATTTCATACGAATAAATAGATTTTCCAAGAACTGATTTTCCAATAATTTTAAGTTGATTATTGGTGTTTAATTTTTGTAATAACGGCTCAATCGAATCTAAAGTAATGTAACGACCGTGAATGGTTTCTTCTTTATATTGACTGAATAATTGTTCTAAATTCATACTGTTTTATTTGATTTACAAAAGTAAACATCTTTATATTTACATTTGTAAACTGCTTTAATTTAAAATATTTCAACGATGTAAACACTATTTGGCGTTTAACTCTAGTAAACCTACTCCCTATAATTAACAATTGTCACCTATTAAGTAAATCAATTTTATATACTTATTTATCAATATATTATACTAATCCATGTTACTACAAACTTTAAACAATTTAATCTAATAAATACTATTTACAGTTGTAATTTTGGTATTTCAGTCTATTTTGATTACATTTGTAAATAGTTAATTTTTAATACTAATTTACAATGGTAAACATAGAAGATTTTATAAAAAGATTAGAAATTATACTGGATTACTACAGTTTGAATGCTTCTTCTTTTGCGGATAAAATTGGCGTACAGCGCTCCAGTTTGTCTCACCTACTTTCAGGAAGAAACAAACCCAGCTTGGATTTTATTCTTAAAATATTAGAGGTTTTTCCTGATGTAGATTTGTATTGGATTTTGAATGGAAAAGGAAATTTTCCAAAAAATTTGGAACAGTTTGAGACAAAAGAAAACAACATTGATCAAGTTGTAAAACAAAACATTCCTACTCCACTGAAAACCGAAATAATTCCTGAGAATTTATTTTCGGAAATAAAAATCCCAAATCCGATTCCTGAATTAGAAACAAAAAAAATAGAAAATCAAAATAGCGCTAAAGAATCATATTCTGGTGCCATTGATAAAATCGTAATTTTTTATAAAAATGGAACTTTTAAAAGTTATGTTCCCGATTAAAAAAAAATAACCCCAATTCAGATTTCCAAATTGGGGTTATTCAAAAAAAAATATTCTAAAGGGTAATTATTCTATTTTCTAAGAACAAAAACTGAAGTTACACCAGCTTCGGCTCTTACATTTATTGGAGCAAAATCTCCAGAAGCCGTTGGATAACTATAGGTCAAAACTTGTCCTCCTGCATTCAATCTTTCAGCAACGTAAATATATTTTGTAGCACTATCATACGCAACATCTACAGGATTTCCCAAAAGTGAATTTAGACCGTACACTCTCACTTGATTCGTTAAAGCAATTGTTCCTGCAGCTGCAGTTGAAGCAAAAACGCTAGAGAAATTTTTTATTACAATTAATCCACCATCAGTTGCCGAAGTAGCACTTGCAACATCCGTTAAAATCATAACATCATCCGAAGCGGAATAGGTAATTCCGTGTGTACGAACTAAACCTGCAATAGTTACACGTTTTGTTGCCGCAATATTCCCTGAAGCATTCGTCATAAAGTCCTTAAATAAAACAATATCTCCTGTCAAATCAGCTACTGCATACAAATCAGCTCCTACCATGTGTATTCCCCAAAGTTTAAAATCTGTTGTGAATGTTTTCAATAAAGAGAAACCTGTAGTCGTTTTTTTGTAAACCAAAAGTTTGTTAATCAAACCATTCGAAGCCAGTTGATCTTGAGTTACAACCACTATTTCACCTGAAACGGCAGTTTCTCTGGCATTAGTAAATTCGCCAGTAAGACTACTTAATGACAACATCAAATTATCGGTTCCTGCGGTCAGTGCAGTTTTTAATCCGGTGTACGTTTCCAAACGATTATTGGTTCTTGAAGCCACAATAACAGCATCCGTTTCGCTATCGTATGAAATTCCCTCTGCATCGAGTGATCCTACGATATATGATTTTACCATTGGAGTTGTGGCTAAAAGGTCTAAGTAGGTGATTTTTCCCGAAGTATTACTTGAAGTGACCAAAGAAGCCTCTGCAGGAGTACCATCAGAATCATTGTTATCGCACGAAGCGAAAAGTAACATCAAAAAAGCCGAGCTAATAAATAAATTTTTCATGTGTATAATTTTTAGAGATTTAATTATACTTACGAAAAATTTAAACTTTTGGTTTTAACTTTTTTAATACTATTATAACTTTTGTTAAAATGAGTATCCTTTTTCCGGGATTTTACCTTTTACACCTATATAATGTTTCTTCAAAATAGCCATATCACTTTCGATATCTCCAGAAGGTAAAACTGGATTTCCTAAATTTACTTCTTTTCTTCCAAAATCAAATGTTACAGGAATTATAGGAACATTTGCTTTCAAAGCAATGTAATAAAATCCTGTTTTTAGTTCGGTAACTTTTTCACGGGTTCCTTCAGGAGCAACAGCCAAACGAAAAATTTCTTTTCTTTGAAAAATAGCCGCAATAGAATCGACTTTGTTCAAACCTCCAGAACGATCTAATGGTTCTCCGCCCATATATCTAAAATAAAATCCGAAAGGAAAACGAAACAATTCCTTTTTACCAACCCAGTTCATTTCTAATCCGGTTATTCCTCTAGTAAAAATTCCCAAATAAAAATCATGCGCACTCGTATGCGGCATCACCATCATCACACATTTTTTGATATTTGCATCAATTCCTCCAACTATTTTCCAACCCATGAGCCTGAAAAATATCCATTTGTAAAATTGTTTCTTCATTCTTTATTATTTAGTACAAAATAAATAATTTATATCTTATTTTTGAGTAAAACCGCCACCAATGATTAAAAAAATATTCAGTTATCTCATTCCAATAAAAATTTATGAAACAAAATCTTCATTGAGTAAATCGATTGAAGTGACGTGGACTAATGGCGAATTAGTTTTAGATTCTGAAAACGCAAATTATTCGTACGGCAGTTTGCAGCGCATTTTAAGATTAGGATTAAAAAATATTGGCTATGAAAAAATAGTTCCAATGAATCATGTTTTAGTTTTGGGAGTTGCCGGCGGAAGTGTTATCAAAACGTTGGTGGATGAAATAAAATATAAAGGAAAAATTACCGGAGTTGAAATTGACCCCGAAATAATTAAAATAGCCAACACCTATTTTAAATTGGATGAAGTAAAAAATCTTGAAATTGTAATTGATGATGCTTTTGAATTTGTTCTAAAAACTAAAGCCAAATACGATTTAATTATTATTGATATTTTCCAAGATACAACAATGCCTAATTTCCTATTTGAAACTTTTTTCATCAATAGGGTTTGCTCTCTTTTAAAAAGTCGTGGTTTTATTCTTTTCAATACAATGCTATTAAATGACAGTCAAAATTTAAGAAATAAAAAATACGTGTCCGAGTTTTTCAAAAATGAATTTCAAATAAAAACCATTCCTAGAGTTGAAGTTCATAATGAGTTGATCGTAATCGAAAAATTAAATTAAATAATGAACCTTAAATGTTCTTTCTGAAAATTTGCAATCCAATAGTCTTAAAGCAACGCAATTATTTTGTACTCTTACATAGCGTTATTTAATACTCTGCCGGAATGAAAAAAATTTTAAAAAAACTGCTTCTTGGGAAAACGTCAAAGGGTTTTCAGCCCAAATTTAATCCCATTCAAAAACGGATACAAAATATTCAATCCATTTGGAATAACGATCATCAGGAAGACAATGGAATTGAAAAAATCGTTCGGTTATTGCTGGCCTCTTCCCAATTGCTTTTCCCTGGAATTTACATTAAATATTGGGCCAGCAAAAAAGGAGTCGAATATCAGGATTTAGCTTTGGATTTCTATGTTTTGCTCAAAGTGGTTTTTCCAATATTGATATTAATAAATCATTGGCAAAGTCATCAATGGATAATTTGGATTCTTGTTTATGTATTTTTGGAAACCGTTTTTTACATTCCAACATTGATTTTCGCTTCTGATTTATTTTCAAAACCACGATCGTACAAGAGGTCAATGTTATTGCTTTTTTTTAATTATTTAGAGATTGCATTTGCGTATGCTGTGTTTTATTCTATTGATCGTTACTTGAACAGACCTTTCTTTCATTGGTTTGATGCAGTTTATTTTAGTATCGTAACTTCCTCTTCCATAGGATATGGCGATTACCATCCAATTACTACCATCGGGAAATTCCTGGTAACTACACAAGCGTTGTTGTTTCTGTTTTTCATTGTGCTTTTCTTGAATTTCTTTTCCACCAAAGTAAAAACGAAAGGGTATTTTGATCATGAAAATCTGGAATAATTACAACATTTTTCTGGCTTTTTCTAAATCTTCCGGCGTGTCAATTCCGATTCCGACATGAGTGGTTTCGACCATTTTGATGCGTTTTCCAAATTCCAGATAACGCAATTGTTCCAGTTTTTCGGATGCTTCCAAAGATTGCATCGGTAAACTGTAAAAATCCAATAAGGCTTGTTTTCTAAAAGCATAAATCCCGATGTGTTGCATATACCGAACGCCCACATTCTTCTCTCTTGGATATGGAATTACCGAACGTGAAAAGTACAATGCAAATCCGTTTTGATCCACCACTACTTTTACATTATTAGGATTATTGATATCTTCTTCATTTGTGATTTCGCGCATCAAAGAAGCTAAATCCACTTTTTTATCCAAATCATTTTTAAAAATTTCAATGACTTTTGCCAAAGGTTCCGCATCAATAAACGGTTCGTCTCCTTGTACATTAATCACAATGTCAACATCCAGATTTTCGACTGCTTCTGCAATTCGATCACTTCCTGATTCGTGTTCTTTGATACTTCGAATGGCTTTTCCATCATGAGAAACAATTTCATCATAAATTAAATCCGAATCCGTTACCACAAAAACATCATCAAACAATTGCGTGTTTATGGCTGCTTCATAAGTTCTTAAAATCACGGTTTTTCCACCCAGATTCTGCATTAGTTTTGCGGGAAATCGTGTCGAAGCGTAACGGGCGGGAATGACTGCTATTATTTTCATTACTTTTTTATATTTTTAATTTCTTTGTCAAAATCTGAAATAAATTTTTGATCTTGGATAATTCTAAATTTTTGGTATTCGGTTTCAGCTTTAGACATTGCCTGATTATGTGAAATACTACCCGAATTATTTAGTAATTCATAGCGGTTTAATTTTAAAAATGAATCTAAAACTTCAACCCATTCTTTCATTTTTGTTGGAATGTTTCTTTCAGCTTGAAGTTCCGCAAAGTTTAAATACAATTCGACCAATCTGTTCAATTCTCGAATCTCTTTCTCGGATAAATAGTTTTTAGCAATTTCAGTATCAGACTTTAAAATTTTTCCTTCTGGCGAATTTTTCCAAGTTGTTAAACCCATATTTGGTTTTGCAACATCGGCTCTTTTATCAATTATCTCTGCTGCGGTATTTCCTGTAATCGCCCAGTGCAATTTATTTTGTACAGTTTTGTAAAAATTAACTGTCAATTCTGACTTAGCATCATAATCAACGCTGCATTGCGAAAATATATCGGTTATTTTTTGATAGAATCGTCGTTCCGATGCTCGAATTTCCCTTATTCTTTCTAATAATTCTTCAAAATAATCTTTCCCAAAAACCTGTCCTCCCTGCTTCAATCGCTTATCGTCTAAAACAAACCCTTTTATGATAAATTCTTTTAAAGTTTTCGTTGCCCAGATTCTAAATTGGGTGGCTTGCTTTGAATTTACACGATAACCAACGGAAATAATAACATCCAGATTATAGAATTTGGTTTGATATGATTTACCATCTTCGGCAGTATGTGCAATTTTTGCACATACTGAATTCTCTTCTAATTCAGCACTATCGAAAATGTTTTTAAGATGTTTTGTAATTACTGTTCGATCCACATCAAAAAGATTTGCGATAGCTTTTTGGGTCAGCCAAACGGTTTCATCATTTACAAAAACATCAACACGAACTTCTCCATCAGAAGAGGTATAAAGTATAAAATCTGAATTATTAGACGGTAATTGTTTCATAAATGTTAATTAGAAAAGGCGTAACGTACTGGAATGATTGCTATTTTTTTTATATTTTTAATTTGCCACGAAGACACTAAGTCGCAAAGTTTTATTTTTAAATTTTACTGCAACAAACATAATAATCAAGTTCGCTTGGCGCTAAGTTAATATGTTTTTAGGATTTACAAAACTGTTCTTAATTCTTAAATTTACTTTGTGATATTCCAAAAACTAATTTTTCGCCTGATTGTAAAATCTAATTTTTCATAAAGTTGTATTGCTCCTTTATTATCTTCAATCACATGTAAATAAGGCGTTTTATTTTGCTTGAAAATTTCATTTACAGCATAGGCAACTAATTGTTTGGCATATCCTTTTCCGGTATGATTGGGATGTGTGACTACTGCGCTTACTTCAACAAAGTCATTCATTTGCATGCGTTCACCAGTCACAGCAACAAGTTCATCGTTTTTGAAAATACCATAATAATTGCCTAATAAAGCAGTTTTTCTTTTAAAATAACCCGGTTGCACCAAGTTCACCAACTCATATAAAGCATCGATATGTTCGTCAGTCAGTTTTATGATTGGATCATTAATTGCAATATCGATTGGATTGTAAACAATCATTTGAAGACAAACCAATTCTTTATTTAACTTCAATAGATTTGAAAGTTCCGGTTTTTCTCCAACAATAAAAAAATTGTCCACCATCACAGAGTATTCATCTACAGACTTTGCAATCGCATTTCCTTTTTCAAAACCTCCAAACGGACAATAATCAGGATGATAAAATTTCACATTGCCATAATCTACCGCAAAATTTTGATTCGTTTCTGATAACGAAAACCAAACTGGATTATCTAATTTTTTATCGTCTTGTATTTTCACAATAAGTAGTTTTGAAAGTTGGTTTTGGGATTGGTGATGATGATTAAAAGAAAAAGTTATATTTAGTTTGAGTTCATGAGTGAGACGTTCACGTCATTAAAAACCAAGTTATTACTGTTCATCTTTCATCGAGTCCCAAAAATCTGCATCAAGTTTTTTTATTTCTATAGTTTGCTCAACTTGCATTCCAAGACTATAGTCATAAATATATTCAGCTAACTGCTTACCATCAATTAGAACTATTGTTGTTGAACCATTCAAATTATTTACATATTCCATTGCTCCTTTCGAATAATAAGAAGTTGTTATGAATACTCCTTTATTTGATTGAGCAACAGCTAAAGCTCCAACAAATTTTTGAATTTCCTCTCTTCCAATACAACTATCCATTTTATATCTTTTAGCTTGAATATGTATTCTCCCAAGTCCAAGAACATCCTCTTTGATTATACCGTCAATTCCTCCATCATTTGATACTTTAGTTACTAAACCTGAATTTTCGATTTCACCACCATATCCCATTTTTTGCAAAAGCATCACTACTAATTTTTCAAATGAAGTTGGTGTCTTTGTCAAAATAGTATTTAAAATATCCGAATAAACAGAGTTACGAATATTGGAAAAAGATGAGTATAGTCTTTCTTGAGGTGTTAATTCAGAAGCAATTTCTTCAATATTAATTTGCTCTTCTCTTGACTTCTTTTTTGTTTTATTTGGTTCTCTTTTTTCTAATTGTTTTTCTATATAAAAATCAACATTTTCAGGCGTTTTAAGTAAATCAATTCCCTTTTGGTTAATCTTATATATTCCTCGTTTTGGTTTATCTAAAAGACCTCCCATATTCAAATAACTCAACGCCCAAGAAATTCTATCATAAAAAACATGTCCATTCCCAGAAGGATACATTTCGTTAATTTCCTCTTCTGAAAGTTTAAAATATTTAGAAAGTGGTTCGATAAAATCTCTAAGTTTCATCTCACTATTTCTCAACAATAGTTCCATAGCAGGAACTCTAATTTCATCATGTTTGGGTATAGACATTTTGACTTTTTAATTTAATTAAATTATTCAAATATAAGATTTATTTCACAAAACCATCCTACATAATCTTCACCGAAGTCATACTCAATGAACCCGCCAATAATTTATCATTGAATAAACTCAGTTCTTCCGTTTTTCCTTTTAAGCCTAAAGTATAAATCAAAGGTAAATAATGTTCTGGCGTAGGAATCGCTAACTGGAACGCTTTGTTTTGTTTCTCAAAATCAATCAACGGTTGGAAATTCCCATCTAATAAATAATTGTTTACTGATTCCCTAGCTTCAATTGCCCAATCGTAACCGTAATTGTCTTTATCGAAATTGTGATAATCGACCAACCTTAAATTATGCACAATATTCCCGCTACCTACAATCAGGATTCCTTTGGTACGCAATGCACTTAGTTTCTGAGCCAACTCAAAATGGTATTGCCCGGATTTCGTATAATCAATACTCAACTGAATTACGGGAACATTGGCTTCGGGATATAAATGTTTGATGACACTCCAAGCACCGTGATCCAAACCCCAATGTTCGTCCAGCTCTACTTCTATCGGTGTCAACAATTGTTTGGTTTCTATCGCTAATTCCGGACTTCCTTTGGCAGGATATTGCACGTCAAATAACGCTTGCGGAAAACCACCAAAGTCGTGAATCGTTCTTGGCATTTCCATAGCGGTTACCTTTGTACCTTTGGTAAACCAATGCGCTGAAATACATAAAATAGCATTTGGTTGTGGTAACGTTTTAGCCAAATTTCGAAAACCCGTCACAAACTGATTTTCTTCAATGGCGTTCATCGGGCTTCCATGTCCCAAAAACAGCACCGGCATTTTTTCAGTATTCGAAAAAGAGCCTGAAATTTTATGTAAGTCGTTTAGTGTATTCATAACCAATTCTATTAAAAGTTTAAAACAGGTAAATTAATTTTTTAAACCATATAAGCCATTTAAGTTTTACTTTAATTTTTAAGCTTATATGACTTATATGTTTATGAAATTTACTCTACAAAATTTTCATCCTTAAAGCCTATCAAATATAATTTATTTTTTGCTCGGGTCATAGCGGTGTACAACCAACGGATATAATCTCTATTGATGCCATCGGGCAAATACGGTTGTTCTATAAAAACAGTATTCCATTGCCCGCCTTGTGATTTATGACACGTAATTGCATACGAAAATTTTACTTGCAAACCATTGAAATATTCATTGGCTTTTACTTTCTGGAATTGTTTGAACTTGGTTTCGCCTTCGTAATCTTTCAATACTTCCTGATACAATCTGTTGGATTCTTCATAGGTTAAAGATGGCGATTCACTTTTTATGGTATCCATTAACAATACAGTTTCAAACGGAATCTGATTCGGGTAATCAATCATTCGTATTTTTACTTTAGCAAACTTAAAACCGTACAATTCTTTGATATTGAAAATTTCTAATATTTCGATAATATCACCATTCGCAATAAAACCCGCTTCATCAGAATCTTTCAACCAAAAATAATTATTCTTTACCACCATCAAAAAGTCACCTGTGGAAAGTTCACTTTCTTTATCGAGGATCTTGGTTCTGATTTGCTCATTATATTGATTCGCCCTTTTATTGGAACGAACAATAAAAGCCGTGTCTTCTATACTGTAATTACTGTAGGCGGAATTAATCGCATCCTGAATATCGTAACCATCGGTCAACCGAACAATATCTTTGAATTTCTTGACATCAAATTTGAATTCATCGATGAAGGAATCTTTCAATAACTCCCTAAGCTCGGTTGCATTATGCAAAATCCCGGAACTTTCTTCCTGACGCATGACTTCGTCCAATTCAATATGCTCTACTTCCTTATCATAATTCATTCCTAAAGTGCGAATGTCCAAAGCGGGACTGATATCCAAATTCACCGGAGGCAACTGAGCAGTATCCCCCAATAAAATCATTTTGCAATTGATTCCTGAATACACATAAGAAATCAAATCATCCAATAGGGAACCGTTTTCATATAACTTAGAATCCGAGTTCGTATCCGAAATCATCGAAGCTTCATCGACTATAAATATGGTGTTCTTGTGTTTGTTTTGTTGCAACGTAAACGAAACGCCACCACCGGAAGATTTCTTGGGAAAGTAGATTTTTTTATGAATTGTAAAAGCGGGTTTGTTCGAATAATTAGCAATTACTTTTGCCGCACGACCCGTTGGCGCTAGCAAAACATATTTTTTATTGATGTCCAATAAACTATTTACAATCGTAGAAATAACGGTTGTTTTTCCAGTTCCGGCATATCCTTTTAAAACGAAAATGGTCTTATTATCGGCTTCGGTTAAAAAAATAGCAATTTTTTGAAAAAAAATATCCTGTTTATACGTGGGTTGAAAAGGGAACTTTTTTTGTAAAAGACTATAAAACAAGGAGGAATTCATTTCGTATTATTTGACTGCAAAGTAAAGAATGTTTTTTCAATTTCAATGCCAATAGCAATTTCAATTTTCAATTACTACTATTGATTTTTGCCATTGCCATTGCAATTGATATTGTTATTGATTTTAAAATTTGTAAGTTTGCGTTGTTGAAAAAATCAATAGTATTATGAACATAGCCGAAAAAAAATATAAAAAACTTTCCATTCAAGTTTCCTTGACGGGGCTTTCTTTTTGTTGTTTTGACACGCTAAATAATACAGTAACTTCATTTAACGAAGTACATTTCGATACGTTTCATAAAGCCACAAAAATTGAAGATTTATTTGGTGATGCTTTTAGAGATTATCCGGAGTTAAAGGATTCGTATGATGAAATTTTGGTGATTCATAATAATAACCTTTCGACTTTTGTACCTGAACCTTTATTTGACGAAAACTTTTTAGGAAGTTATTTGCAATACAACACTAAAGTTTTTGAAACCGATTTTTTTGCTTTTGATGAAATTCCAAACTATCAAATGAATGCGGTGTACATTCCGTATGTGAATATCAATAATTTTTTTATTGATCAATTTGGTTCATTCGATTACAAACATGCCAATAGTATTTTGGTTTCAAAACTTTTGGTTGCATCCAAAAATATGGATGAGAAAAAAATGTTTGTACATATTAATACAGGTCATTTTGAAATCATTGTTGTTCAGAACCAAAAATTATTACTTTTCAATTCTTTTGATTACAACACGCCCGAAGATTTCTTGTATTACATTTTATTTACAGCCGAACAATTGAATTTAAATCCCGAAAATTTCCCATTGGAACTAATCGGGAATATTGATACCGAAAGCGACTATTTCAAAATCGCTTATAAATACATTCGTAACGTTTCCCTTATAGATGTGGAAGATTTGCGATGGAACAATTATTTTTCTGAGGCCGAAAACAGAAATCATTTTATACTTTTCAACTCATGAGAATCATTTCAGGAAAATACAAAGGAAGACGCATTTTTCCACCAAAAGGACTACCCGTTCGCCCTACTACTGATATGTCTAAAGAAGCATTATTTAATGTTTTGAACAATCATTTCAGTTTTGAAGGACTTAAAATATTAGATTTATTCGCAGGAACCGGAAACATCAGTTACGAATTTGCCTCAAGAGGAAGCACGCCAATTACTTCTGTTGATGGTGATTTTGGCTGTGTAAAATTCATCAAGCAAGTTGCTGCCGAATATGATTTTAATATTGCCGCCACAAAAAGTGATGTTTTTACATATTTAGAAAGATGTAAAACGTCTTATGACATTATTTTTGCGGATCCACCTTATGCTTTGGACCAAAAAACTTTCGAGAAAATCATCTTGATAGTTTTCGAAAAAGAATTGCTTAATGAAGAAGGAATGATGGTAATCGAACATTCGAAATATACCAAACTAGATCACATGATTCACTTTTCGTTCCAAAAAAGTTACGGAGGTTCTATTTTTAGTTTCTTCGAAATTGGCTCTGGTGAAAAAGAAGAAGATTCTGAAAACGAATCAGACCAAAACGATAGTGAAGAAGAATAATCTTGATAGAATATAAAACAGAAAAGCTCTTGTAAATTTCAAGAGCTTTTCTGTTTTTAGTAAAGATTTAAAGTAACTATTTACCAATTACCCAACCCAAAGTAAAATTTAACACAGGTACTAAGCCACTGTCATATTTTTCAAAATTATAACCAACACCCATATTCAAATCAAGATTAAAATTTCCTTTGTAGGTTCGTTGAAAACCCCAAACCGGAGCAATAGTAATCGATGCATTTTCGGATAAAAAGTTATCATTAGTTGAAATTGATTTGAAATTATAAAAAGCGGACATAGCTACAAATCCTCCTGAATTATGAGAAGTAACCTTTTCTTTTTTAGCTCTTTTCTCTAAATTATAATAATGACGAAACTGTTCATTAATGTAAGGATAAAAGGTCCAGTTTTTCCCAAAACCATTCGATGTATATCCGTAACCTGAACTCAATTCTGAGTAAAGTGTGTTTTTATCACTTAAACCATGTTCGTAAACAAATCCCGGAAGTAATACATTTATTTTAAATTGACTTTTTGCTACGGCTGGTTTTTCTTGTGCGTAAGAATGTGAAATTGTTATTAAAATAAAAACAGCTAAAATCGCTGCTTTACCATTTTTAAATACTGATAATTGCATGTATAATTATTATTAAGTTGTCGATATATCATTTGATTTATATCGGAAGCAAACATAATAATAAATTTTAATTTGTCAGAATTTTATTTTAAAATTAAGCTTAATCTCTCCTTAATTTGTCTAAAATCATCTGATACATAGGAGTAGTAACTCCATATTTCAGACCTTCTTTTACCACATATTCAGTCAAGGAAACTACTTCGGTATTTCTTCCTGCCAATAAATCTCTGTGCATCGATGAGGTAGCATCTTTTGGAGTTTTTTCGAGTTTGATAATTGTTTGAGCAACAATATCATTGGGCAACGCTAACCCTTTTGCAAAAGCGACAGCAGTTATCTCGTTTAACAATGAAATATAAACTGCTTTATTTTCAGGATTATTCAAAATCCCTCCAATGTTTTGATTCAAATAGGAAGTAGCTGAAGCCAAAGCGGAAATAAAAATAAACTTTTCCCAAACCGTTTCTTCAATATTTTCTACAAGATAACTTTCGATATTGGCCTTTTCAAAAATAGATTGTAATTCCTTCAATTTAGAAATTGGTGCCGTTTTAGAACCAAAAAATAGTTTTTCGTAAGGGCCAATTTTTTTGATAATTCCAGAACCAACAATCATCGAAACAATATAAACGCAACCTTGTAAAACCGTATTTTCAGGAAATAGTATTTGTATGCGTTCCGTGGCATCGACACCATTATATAAAGGTAGGATTATCGTTTTTTTGGTAATACAGTTTTTTATGGATTCAAAACTGGTTTCTATATCATAGGTTTTAGTGGCACAAATAAGGTAATCAAGTTTGCCTATTTCATCTGGATTATTTGAAACCAAACTAGGAAAAACAATTGCTTCATTAGTATCAGAAATAATTTTAAATCCATTTTGAGCTACTGCTTTTTGGGTTTCACCACGAGCAATAAATACGATTTCGATAGTATCTGATTCAAAATAAGCTTTGGCCAATAATCCTCCAAAATAACCACCTACTCCACCCAATCCTAAAATCCCAATTCTTGTTTTCATATTATAGTAAGTTCCGTTTCAAGTAATAGACAAAGATAATTATTCAAACTTGCCGCAAAGGCTCAAAGAAAATGAGTAATTGATAAATAATTCTAAAAGTGTAACGTTTAAAAAGGAGAAAAAAATTTAGGGCCTTTGTGTCTTTGTGGCAAAAAAAAATGCATTGAGCAGTAAAAAAAATGCAGACCTATAAGCCGGATTCTGTCCCCGATAAATCGGAGCCTTATCATTTATCTAGACTTATAATTACTCATAAGTTCAAGCTATCTACCCTTCAACAACGGACGAGAAGCCCTTAAATGCTGATATACTTGATATTTCACCGCATAGAGTTTACCTGGTTTCACTACAGCATTACCTGTACATACTTTCTGTTGCACTTGTCCTAATCCAATTACTTGAACCGACGGGGGTTACCCGCTATGCTTCCCTATGGTGTCCGGACTTTCCTCCTTCTTGATTGCTCAAAACGGCGATAAGGCGGTCTGCGGTGCGAAATTACAACAATTTTTCATGTATCTCAATTTTAGATTATTTACTTTAACATCCATTTCACAATGACTTAATAATAAAATAGTTATCTTTATAAATAACAATTAATCTTCCATTAATCATGAAACCAACGTACCATTATACCACCGTTATAGAGGCCTTAGAAGATCTAAAAGAAAAAGGTTTTACCTATGATTTTAATATTCATCAAGACGATATTAAAGCAAATCCCCATAAATTTGAAGTAAATCATGTGTACCGCTATGAAGGAGATACTGACCCTGGAGAAGAATCAGTGGTTTATGGTATCAGCGCTGCTTCTGGTGAAAAAGGAGTTTTTGTAGCTGGTTTTTCCGCAAATTCAGATAATGAAGCTGCGCTTGTTCTGGAAAAATTATGCATCGAATCCAGTGGGCAATGCAAACTCTAGTTATCGTATAGCTTCTTATTTTAAGAAATAGAACTTCAAAAAAATTTAATTATTTAAGTTCGATGCTGTTATCCGAAATCATAATAGAGCGGATCAAGAAAGAAGGACCAATCTCTTTTCGGGATTTTATGGAGATGGCATTGTATTACCCGGAATTAGGATATTATAATTCGGCCCAAAACAAGATTGGAGCAGATGGTGATTTTTACACCAGTGCAAATCTTACTGCTGATTTTGGTGTTATGATAGGTCGTCAAATAGAAGAAATGTGGCAAAACTTAGAAAAAAAACCTTTTAAAATCATTGAATATGGTGCCGGAACCGGTTTATTGTGTCATGATATTTTAGATTATCTCGGAAATAACATTCCTTTATATGAGAACCTAACCTACTGCATTATCGAGAAAAGTAACAGTATGCGGGAGATTCAAAAAAAACATTTACACAAAAAAGTAAACTGGTACAACTCCATTAAAGATATTCCTGAAATTAACGGCTGTGTGTTATCAAATGAATTGATTGATAATTTCTCTGTTCATCAGGTAATTATGGAAGAACAGCTTAAAGAAGTATTCGTTGATTACAAAGAGGGTTTTATTGAAATTTTAAAACCTGCTAAAAAAGAACTTATCCAATATTTCGAAACATTAAATGTACAATTGCCTGAAGGATTTCGCACCGAAGTCAATTTAGAAGCCGTATCTTGGATAAAAGAAGTTTCTCAATCTTTACAAAAAGGCTATGTAATCACCATCGATTATGGATTATTATCGGCTGAATTATACAACAATCGAAGAAGTTTCGGGACACTCCTGTGTTATTATAAACATCACAAAAGCGACAATCCGTATCAGTTTATTGGCCAGCAAGACATAACTACTCATATCAACTTTTCGGCTTTATCGCATTGGGGTTCACAATATGGGATAGAACCTTGTGGAATTGTGAATCAAGCAGAATTTTTATTGGCACTGGGTATAAAAGAATATCAAAATTCAACATTAAATAATAATCCAAATAATTTAGTATTAGCCATGCAGGAATCACTCATTAATTATAGATTATTAATGGATATGGGAATAAAATTCAAAGTATTGATACAACAAAAAGGAGTTTCGGAATATCCACTCTCGGGATTGAAATTTTTAAATTCTTCAAGAGCTTTATACACTTGAAATTACAATTTATATGGAGCAATTTACTTCGTCAGTTCGCTTCGCTCTTGTCCAGCTATCCGTTAGAATCTTATTCGCCGAAAACCGGTTCTTAAGGATTTCCACTTTTATCTGGGCTAGGAAATTTGGTATATAAAAACCATTTGAAAAATTATAAAATCTTTCAATACTTAAATTTTTCCATCATTAAATTAAAACCTATATTTGCTTTCGAATAAAATTCTATGGAACAATTTGTTGTATCGGCTCGTAAATATCGTCCTCAAACATTTAAAGATGTTGTAGGACAAAAAGCCATTACCAATACTTTATTGAATGCCATAGAAAGCAATCACTTAGCTTCGGCATTATTATTCACAGGACCTCGTGGCGTTGGTAAAACAACTTGCGCCCGTATTCTCGCTCGAAAAATAAATCAGCCAGGTTATGACGATCCAAATGAAGATTTTGCTTTTAATGTTTTCGAATTAGATGCAGCATCCAACAATTCAGTTGATGATATCCGTAATCTAATTGACCAAGTCCGAATCCCGCCACAAACGGGACAATACAAAGTGTATATTATTGATGAGGTTCACATGTTGTCTTCGGCAGCTTTTAATGCTTTCTTGAAAACATTAGAAGAACCACCAAAACATGCCATTTTCATATTGGCTACGACCGAAAAACATAAAATTATTCCAACGATACTTTCTCGTTGTCAAATATTTGATTTCAAAAGAATTACCGTAAAAGATGCAAAAGAACATCTTGCCGAAGTAGCTACCAGTCAAGGTGTAAATTTCGAAGATGATGCTTTACATATCATTGCTCAAAAAGCTGATGGAGCTATGCGTGATGCTTTGTCAATTTTTGACCGAGTAGTTTCTTTTTGTGGAAAAGATTTAACACGTCAAGCCGTTACGGAAAACTTGAATGTGTTGGATTACGAAACGTACATTAATGTAACCGATTTGATTCTGGAAAATAAAATCCCAGATTTATTAATCGCTTTCAATGAAATTCTTGCCAAAGGATTTGATGCGCATCATTTTGTATCGGGATTAGCTTCCCATTTTAGAGATTTATTGGTTTCTAAAACACCTTCTACTTTATCTTTATTAGAAGTTGGAGAACAAGCGCAACAAATGTATAGTGTACAAGCGCAAAAATGCAGTCAAGATTTTCTTTTAAAAGGAATCGAAATTGCAAATGATTGTGATTTAAAATACAAACTAAGCCAAAATCAACGACTTCTTGTTGAACTTTGTCTGATGCAACTTGCCTCTATCACTTTTGATGGAGAAAAAAAAAAGTTGAACAATTTATAATTCCTCCTACTTATTTTAGAAAGAATGATTACTCAATTGTAGAAAGTCCAAAAGCTAAAGTAGAAAGTATTGCAAACACTCCAATTGCAGCGACGGTTCAAGAAAAAAAACCGGAAGCTATAGTTAGTGCGCCCACAATTCCAGTTCAAACTCCTACGGTAAAAATTGACATTACGCAATCTAATGAACCAAAGGTTTCTGCTTTTTCATTAGCCAGTATTCGTGCAAAAAAAGTATTAGAAGAAAGCAATAAAGGAATAGTAAAAGAAGCCGTTCATTTGCCAACTGAATCTTTTACCGAAACTGAAATGTTATTGTATTGGAATAAATATGCACAACGTTTAGGCGACAAAGGATATAAAATTATGGAATCGTTGTTACTCATCAACGATCCTAAATTAAATGGAACTGCCATCACGATTGAATTGCCAAATGAAGGTTCAAAATTGGATTTTGAAAAAGAATTGAATGGACTTTTAGGGCATTTGAAAGGTCATTTACACAATCATGACATTACAATAGAAGTTATTGTTAATGAAAGTGTTGAAAGTAAAAGAAACTTTAATGACCAAGACCGATACAACAGGCTTCTTGAAATAAATCCAAATATTGAACTCTTACGAACAACATTTGGATTAGATTTAGATGCATAATTTTATGCCATAAGAATTAGATCATTCTTTAGAATTGATTATTTTTTCAATTCTTGTATCAGGTATAAGCCACATCATTGCCACTATAACATAAATAGAAGCAGCTACGATTTCATAAAAAAAAGAAATCAATATTGCGCCTAGGTATAAAAGATTAGAAATACTTCCTTTAAAATTTTTCCCAACTGCTTTTGCCAATATTGAATTTTCTCCTTCACTAGATATAATTACATTCTGAAGTATCCAAAAAGCTATTGCTGCGAAAAAAAGAATTACTCCATACAATGTAATGGTAGCTTTGGCAAAATTATGTTCCCCCATCCATCCTGTAGAAACTGGAATTAGTGATAACCAAAATAACAAATGAAGATTTGCCCACAGAATTTTACCATTTACTTTAGTAACACTTTGCAGCATGTGATGATGATTGTTCCAATATATACCTACATATACAAAACTCAATATGTAGCTTATAAATTTAGGAAAAAGAGATAGTAAATCGGTGAAATTTTCTCCTTCCGGAACTTTTATTTCCAGTATCATAATGGTAATTATGATAGCCAAAACACCATCACTAAAAGCTTCAAGTCTGTTTTTATTCATTTTAAAATTTATATTTTACCGTAATACATAGCTTTTACAATACCATCAGAAAGTCCAATCTTAGGCACATAAATATTTCTTGCTCCACTCCATTTCATTGCATTTAGATAAATTCTTGTCGCTGGAAGAATTACATCGGCACGATCCGGATTTAATCCTAATTCTGAAATTCTTTGTTCGTAAGAAAGTGAATTCAAGAAAGCATATTGAGAATTCATGTAAATGTAAGACAAAGGCTTTTCTTGCATTTTTCCTGACATCTTGAAGAGTTTATTGATATTTCCACCGGAACCTATCAAAGTAACTTCATCATATTCTTGAGTATTTACCTTTATCCATTTTTCAATTTCATCCCAAACCACATCACAAACCATCTCATTCAACAACCGAACTGTTCCTGCTTTGAATGATCTGGAATTTATCATTTTACCATTGGAAAACAAGGTAAATTCAGTACTTCCACCACCAACATCCACAAAAAGATACGTTTGATCTGTTTTTAACAAATGATGCAAATCAGTTGAAGCAATAATAGCTGCTTCCTTTTTTCCATCAATAATTTCTATTTTGATATCTGCTTTTTTCTTAATCATTGCTACTACTTCCTTACCATTGTAGGCTTCCCGCATCGCCGAAGTTGCAAATGCCATATAACGTTCCACTTTATGCACTTTCATCAATAGATTGAATGCTTTCATGGCGTCACACATCCTTTCCATATTCTCTTGAGAAATTTCACCTACCGTAAAAGCATCTTGTCCCAAACGAATTGGTACACGTACAAGAGAACTTTTATTGAATTGAGGTTCTTTTCCTTCTTGCTCAACAATATTTACTACCAATAAACGCATCGCATTTGAACCGATGTCTATTGCAGCATATTTTTTTAATTTAATCATTCTTAATTTATGATTTGAATTTAGTTTCTTATTTTATTCGAGGACAATAGCAAATATGAAACCACTTTTTAAACAATTTCTTCTAAAACGTCAATTTTATTTCGATAATATTTATACGTTTCTAATTGCGCTCTAAAAACTGGGTTATGATTTCGAACTCTATATTTATTATCTAATTTATAAGAATGATATCTTGCTTTTACATTTCCTTTCCAACCTAAATCGAAATTATCAATGAGTTCATTTTTTATTTCTTGATCATAAATAGGACAAGTAACTTCTACTCGACCATCAAGATTTCTAGTCATAAAATCAGCTGAAGAAATATAAACTTCCGTTTGACCGGCATTTCCAAAAATATAAATTCTGGAATGTTCCAGATAATTATCTACAATACTTATTGCTTCTATATTTTCACTCATCCCCGGAATTCCCGGTATCAATGAACAAATACCTCTAATTTCGAGTTGTATTTTCACTCCTGCATTACTGGCTTCATATAATTTATCAATCATTTTAAAATCTGACAAACTATTCATTTTCAATTTTATATGCGTCTTTCTACCTGCTGAAGCATGCAAAATTTCTCTATCAATCAGTTTATAAAATCTAGTTCGGGTGTAATGAGGAGAAACAATAAGATGTTTATATCGATGTACTCTATAATTAATATCGAAAAATTCGAAAATTTTTGTAATGTCTTTTAGAATTTGTTGGTGACTTGTAAAAAGAGTCACATCAGTATAGACTTTTGCTGTTGATTCATTAAAATTCCCGGTAGAAATAAAACCATAACGTTTGATTTTATCATTTTCGGTTCTTTCGATAACGCATATTTTACTGTGAACTTTAAGTCCTTTTATTCCAAAAATAAGTTCAATACCTTCCGTTTTCATTTGCTCTGCATACGAAATATTAGAAGCTTCATCAAAACGAGCTTGTAATTCGATTTGAACAGTCACTTTTTTTCCATTTTTGGCAGCATTAATCAGAGAACTGATTATCTGAGAATTTTTTGCCAATCGGTATAAAGTAATTTTTATGGAAGTTACCTTTGGATCAAGAGCTGCTTCCCGTAAAAATTTAGTGAGATAAGAAAAAGATTGATATGGTGCGTTTAACAGATAATCTTTAGTGCTAATTTTTTCTAATATGCTTCCTTGAAGACTTAATCCTGGAATTGGCAAAGGTTCATTCGTTTGATACAATAAATCGAATCTGCCAAGATTTGGAAAATTCATATAATCACGTCTGTTGTGATATCTACCACCAGGAATAATACTATCAGTAGTAACAATTTTCATCTTATCGAGGAAAAATTGAAGTGTGTCTTTTTCTATCAACTGATCATAAATAAAACGAACGGGCTCCCCTATTCTTCTATCTTTTACACTTGTAGAAATTTTTTCAATCATACTTTTACTCAAATCACTATCGATGTCTAACTGTGCATCTCTAGTAATTTTAATCATATGGGCAGAAACACTTTCGTAATCGAAAATATTAAAAATACTACTCAAATTATGTCTTATTACATCATCAAGCAATATTACATATTGCTTTTCATTTTTAGATGGCAAAACAACAAATCGATTAATTGTTTTTGGAATTTCAATCACTGCATATCGAACCTCATTACTTTGATTCATAACTAATTTTACTGCTAAGTACCCTAAAGTATCCTTCAATAATGGGAACTCAGCTAAATCATTTAATATTATCGTAACTAATTCCGGACTTAATTTTTGAATAAAAAAGTCTTTTAAAAAATTTTCCTGTTCTCTTGAAATTTCATTTTCATTAATAATGAATATGTTTTCTTTTCCAAGTTTTGTTTCAATATTATTTAAAATTTGTAAACTTTCGGACTGTTGCTGAATTACTATTTCGGTAATATCTTTTACTAATTGTTGCGCCGAAATACCACCAAGATATTTTTCTCCAGATATTCCTGAGAGACTTAATCTTCTGATAGCAGCAAAACGAACTCTGAAAAACTCATCAAGATTATTCGAAAAAATACCTAAAAATCGTAATCTGTCTAATAATGGTACTGAATCATCCGCAGCTTCTTGAAGTACTCTTGCATTAAACGCTAACCAACTTTTTTCTCTATCAATATATTTATGTTCTAACACTTTATTTATTTTAAATCCTTGGGGAATATTATTTTTTGAGTTTTGCCTTTTTTAATTTTATCCCAGTTATCTGTATCAAATTGTAAAGACACAAATCCAGCTGTAGGAACATTATTAATAAATGCATCTCCAAATTTATTAACAAAATTTGTAATAGCCTCATTATGTCCAAAAAGAATAACACTTTCTATACCATTATTACAAGATTTAATAACTTTCTCTAATTTATTTTCATCAAAAGTGTAAAGCTCATCTTTATAATCAATGCTTTCGATAGGATAAGATATATTTTGGGCAAAAATTAGTGCTGTTTCTGATGCTCTTTCTGCTGAACTGCTCCAAATCATATAGGTTTTAGGAATAAAATCACTTATATAAGAGGAAACAAGATGTGCATCTTTCATTCCTTGATTTGTTAAAGGTCTATCCTTGTCATGCAAAGGCGCTTCCCAACTTGATTTTGCATGCCTTACTAATATTAAATTTTTCATACTCCAAAATTTTTATTTACCAATGGCATTGTATCAATTTATTTAAGATTACAAATTACAAAATTTATTTTAAATGTAATTATTAATTCAAATACAAATAATAAAATGAAATTGATTTACAAATATTAATCTTACAATAAAAAACAAAGTAAAAGTATTAATAACTCAAATTAAAATACAACTATACTTACAAAAAAATAAGTAAAAACACATGTAATCAGTTATTTAAGTGTTTATTCTTGCTTTTTATTTGTTAATGTTAATTTAAAATATAGATTTGAAATGTTAAAATTTTACAAAAAAAAACTGTAATAGGATTTAAAAGATTAAAAAGCACTTTAAAAAAAGTAAAATTAACGCCTTTTTTTAGTTTTTTTAACAGGAAATGTCTTTTCAACGAGTATTTAGGTAATTGGTAGAAAAAAAAATTATAATTAAATCATTCTGATTAGTTTAGCATATCATATCGATATTTAAGGATCTAAAAAAAATCTAATTTATACAAATGTTTTGTTTTTTTATCCCAAATAAATTAAATAAGAAATCATGAAAAAAATTACTTTTTTAAAGTTCGTTACTTCATTAACATTAGTGTTTTTAACAATAATTTTTGATTTAGATAACATTTATGCCCAACAATCTACAGGTGTTGTAAATGGTGATGCTTGTATTAGTATTACTGATTGTCCTCCTGACCAATTTAAATGTGCCGATGTGGTTGTTAATGGTCAGTCCGGGGCTAATTTTACTTGGACTACGCCTACAATATCCCAAAATTGTTCATTAGGTTCGAATCCAAATGCCAATTTCCAAATGTTATTTGAATTAAATGAATCACTATTAAAAGCCGATTGTTGGAATTTTAATTATATTTCAAGAGTTGGAGGCAGTGGTGGACACATAAAATTATTTTCAGGAAACGATGGTGATAGTTCAAAAGATTCTAAGGTAACTACGCCTTATTTAATCATTGAAGATGACACTAATGTTTCTATAGATGTAAATTACGATAGTGGAAATTATTCTGTTCAATTGGTTTTAGTAGGTGATGCAACACATCCTGATATACCCTTATCTACTCAAACTGTAACTGGAAGTTCCTCAACTTATAGCTGGGCTGCAAATTTTGATGCAGGTAATGGTGCCACAACTCATACAACAGGAGTTTATAGGTTGAAATTTATTTTCCATTATACGGGTCAAAAACCTAACAATGCAAACACGGGAGATACAGTTATTGCGGTTAAAGCAATTTTAAATGAAACTGGTTGTTCTGCAGGTATTGACTTTACTGTTACAGGACCAAATACCGGTTTTTATCCGGTTGGATCACATGCTTTACAATATGTTGCGACTTATACTAGTTCAAGTGGTGAAATTAAAAGAAAAACTTGCTCCTTTAACATTACGGTAGGTCGTTTGCCAACAATCACTGGGACTACACCTTCAGCCGGTTGTGGAACAGGTTCTGTAACGCTGGGAGCAACCTCTTCTGCTGGAATCATTAACTGGTATGCCGATCCAACTGGCGGCTCATCTTTAGCAACTGGAAATTCTTATATAACTCCTAGCATCTCATCGAGTAAAATTTATTATGTGGATGCAACCGAAAATTCTTGTACATCTGCCAGAACTGCCGTGACAGCAACCATCAATCCATTGCCAACAGCAACCGTTACCGGAACATTGAGTGCTTGTTTAACTACTACATTAACTGCTAATACAGATGCAGTTAATCCAATCTATGTTTGGTATAAAGACGATATAGCTATTGGTGGTCAAACTGCTTCTACACTTGTTGTTACAGCCAATGGTGATTATAAAGTAAAAATAACAAATGGAGTAACTTTATGTGAGCAGACATCTTTACCTGCCGAAGTTAGTGTTGAAGATAGCACTGCTCCTGTAGTAAATTCAACAAGTAGTTCTAGTACTATTTCATGTATTTCAGCCGCAACTGCTCCTACGCCACCAAATGCAACTGATAATTGTTCTGGAACAATTAATGGAGTATTTTTCTCAACAACAGATACTCCAAATCCTTTAACATGTGAAGGAACTAGAGAATATAAATATAAATACGCTGATTCAAGTGGGAATTTTAGTTATTGGACTTATACCTATACCATTGAAAGAAATGATTTCACAATGCCTACAAATGCAGGTTCAACTGTAGCTTGTGCCGCTGATATCGTTACTCCGACTGTACCGGTGGTTACCGATAATTGTGGGAACGCTTTAACGCCTGCCGCTGCCGTGATTTCTGCAACACCTGCCTGTGAAGGAACCGTAACCTATACCTACACTTTCACCGATTGTGAAGGAACTGCACACGACTGGGTTTATACCTATACCATTGAAAGAAATGATTTCACAATGCCTACAAATGCAGGTTCAACTGTAGCTTGTGCCGCTGATATCGTTACTCCGACTGTACCGGTGGTTACCGATAATTGTGGGAACGCTTTAACGCCTGCCGCTGCCGTGATTTCTGCAACACCTGCCTGTGA
>NZ_JBLNKU010000016.1:0-114769 GCF_048158545.1 Flavobacterium melibiosi
GACATTGATAAAAAAATTCCAATTGGATTTAGAAATGCGAATCAAGCCAATTATAAAATTACGGTGAAAGAAATTTTGAACTTTACAGCCGCTAATACGATTTACTTACACGATAAAACAACTGATTTATACCACGATATCAAAAATGATTTTTATGATTTGACATTACCAGCTGGGGTGAACAACACACAATTTGAAATTACTTTTAAAAAGAATTCTAGTTTAGGTGTTGAAGATATTGAAAGTCAAAGTTTTGTGGTTTATCAAAATAATTCCACTAAGAACTTAACCATTAGTAATCCATTATTACTGGATCTTGCTACCTGCAATTTGTATGATGTAGCCGGAAAATTAATTTTTAATAAAAAAGATTTGGGGTCAAATTCGTCTTACACTTTTTCTACTTCGGGTCTCGGCGATGGAATTTATATTGTTAAGTTATTGACGAAAGACAATATTGGGGTTGGTAAAAAAATTATCATTAAAAACTAGAATTCATCAGGAATGAATATAAAAATGCAATCTTTGGAGGTTGCATTTTTATTATATATAATTTTACCTTTGTACCAAAATCACTTAGCTTGAATCAATACTTAACAACTCCGTTTCTAAATGCCATTTCAGTAGCCATCAAACGGGAAGATTTGATTCACCCTTTTGTTTCCGGAAATAAATTCAGAAAGCTGAAATACAATTTGCTGCAAGCGAAAACGGAGCATTACGAAACGCTGCTTACTTTTGGAGGCGCTTTTTCAAATCATATTGCAGCAGTAGCTTTTGCAGGTAAAGAAAAAGGATTTAAAACCATCGGAATCATTCGTGGAGATGAATTAGGGAGTAAAATTTCGGAAAACCCCACATTGTCATTCGCTCAAAATTGCGGAATGCAACTGGAATTTATTTCAAGAGAAGAGTATCGGTTAAAAAGCGAGGCTTCATTTTTAGAGAACTTAAAACAGCAATTTGGCGATTTTTATCTAATACCTGAAGGCGGGACAAATGCGTTAGCCATCAAAGGTTGTCAAGAGATTCTAACTCCGGAAGATGCTGAATTTGATTATATTTGTTGTTCAATAGGAACTGGCGGTACCATTTCGGGAATCATTAACAGTGTTTTGCCGCACCAAAAAGTTTTAGGATTTCCCGCTTTAAAAGGTGATTTTTTGAAAGAGGAAATTCGTAATTTTGTCCAAAATGAAAATTGGGAGTTAATTACGGAGTATCATTTTGGAGGTTACGGGAAAGTAAATGAAGCCTTAATCGGATTCATCAACCAGTTTTACACCGAAAATCAAATTCCTTTGGATCCCATTTATACGGGAAAGATGGTTTTTGGCGTTATAGATTTAATTCAAAAAAACTATTTTCCTGCCGAATCAAAAATTTTACTAATTCATACGGGTGGAATTCAGGGAATTCAGGGAATGAATATGAAATTAAGAAACAAACAATTACCAACAATCGATATCAATGTTTAAAAAAATTCTACTGCTTCTTACCTTAATTACTTTGATAGGTTGTAATGCCACAAAACCTGTTATTGTAACAAAGAAAGCTCCTGTAAAACCAAAATCGGAAGTAGTCCGCACGATTAAAAAGCCAGCTGCGTCAAGTCCTAATACTACAAGACCAACTGTTGCAAAACCTGTAAAAAAGGAACAAAGTAATCGAGAAACAGAAGTAATTGTTTCAACTTCAAAAACAGTAGTTACGAATGATGTGGTCGTGTCTTATATTTCTAAATTTAAAGAAATTGCGATGGGAAACATGAAGAATTACGGTATTCCCGCAAGTATTATTTTGGCTCAGGGAATTTTAGAATCGGGTGCAGGAAGAGGCGATTTAGCAATAAGTGCCAATAATCATTTTGGAATAAAATGTCACGTAGGATGGACAGGAGAAAGTGTTAAGCACGACGATGATTCTGATCAGGAATGCTTTAGAAAATATGACAACCCTTCAGAATCATTCAAAGATCACGCCTTGTTTTTGACTGGAAGAAGCAGGTATTCTAAGCTGTTTGAATTCTCAAAAGGCGATTATAAAGCTTGGGCAAAAGGCCTAAGAGCTGCAGGTTATGCCACAGATCCTAAATATCCGGATAAGTTGATTTCTTATATTGAACGCTACAATTTGCATCAATATGACAATCAGGTTTTAGATGTCAATTATGTATCTAATGAAAAACAAATGGTTGAGGAATTAACGATTGAATCCAGAAATACAATCAATCATGACTTATTTTCATACGTTGTTCAAAAGGGAGATACGCTTTATTCCATTTCAAAAAAATTCGATTTAAAGGTCGATGATTTAAAACAAAAAAATAATCTTTCTGACAATACACTTTCTATTGGACAGAGATTGGTGGTAAAATAATTGAAAAATAACTATAACTCATAATTTATAAATGTTGTATAAAAGAAGCAGTCAGCTTTTTGCTGAAGCAGAAAAAGTAATTCCGGGAGGTGTAAATTCACCAGTAAGAGCTTTTAAAGCAGTGGGTGGAACTCCAATTTTTGTCAAAAGTGCCAAAGGTGCTTATTTGTATGATGAAGATGGAAACCGTTTGATTGACTATATCAATTCTTGGGGACCAATGATTTTAGGACACGCTTATGAACCGGTAGTACAAGCCGTGATTGAGAAAGCGAAGTTAGGAACCTCGTTTGGAATGCCAACAGAATTGGAAACGCAAATTGCAGCTTTAGCCGTTGCGATGGTTCCAAATATCGATAAAATTAGATTTGTAAACTCTGGTACCGAAGCCTGTATGAGCGCTGTAAGATTGGCTCGCGGATTTACCAAAAGAGATAAAATAATAAAATTTGCAGGGTGTTATCACGGTCATTCGGATTCGTTTTTAATCCAAGCCGGAAGTGGAGCAATTACTTTTGGTTCACCAAACAGCCCTGGAGTTACCGCAGGAACTGCCAAGGATACTTTGTTGGCACGATACAATGATTTAGAAAATGTAGTCACTTTAATTCAAGCGAATAAAAGTGAAATTGCAGCCATAATCGTAGAACCTGTTGCGGGGAATATGGGTTGCATTCCACCAAATAAAGGCTTTCTGGAAGGCTTACGCCAATTGTGTACCGATAACGGAATTCTATTGATTTTTGATGAGGTTATGACCGGATTTAGACTTGCTAGAGGCGGTGTTCAGGAATTATTTAATATAACGGCTGATATCGTTTGCTTTGGGAAAGTAATTGGTGGAGGATTGCCCGTTGGTGCTTTTGCCGCCCGTGCAGAAATTATGAATTATCTGGCTCCGTTAGGTCCTGTTTATCAGGCAGGAACATTGTCTGGAAATCCATTGGCAATGGCCGCAGGATTAGCAATGTTACAAGCTCTAGATACGGACCGTGCTATTTTTCAAAGATTAGAAGAGAAAACAGCGTATTTGGCTGCAGGAATTGATAAAGTGCTGAAAGCAAATGACGTTACATTTACAATCAACAGCATTGGTTCAATGATTTCGGTTCATTTTGATGCTGCTCCTGTTGTAGACTTTCAAACAGCAGCAAACGGCGATAACGAAACGTTCAAGAAATTCTTTCACGGATTATTGCAAGAGGGAATTTATATTGCACCATCTGCTTATGAAACGTGGTTTATTACCGATGCACTAACCTATGAGGATTTAGATTTTACCATTCGAGCTATAGATAAAGTTTCGAAAACATTTTAATAAAAAAAAGCCCCAAATTTGGGGCTTTTTTTATGAAATAAGATGAAATATTTCAAGTAAACAGATTATTTTTTGTCGCCCATTTCAGCTGGTTTTCCATCTTTATGGTGCATCATTCTTTTTTTCATTCCGTGATGTCTTTTCCCTTTCATGTCATCCCATTTTTTATATTGTTCTGGATTAAGAATTTTTTTCATTCTTTCTTTCATCACAATTTGCTCGTCTAACATTTTACTTTTTTTAGCAAAAACTTCGTCAGCAGTAAGTTGTTTTTTAGCAGAATCTTTACTTGCTTTTCTTTCGGCCATTTTAGCTTCTCTTTTGGCACTTTGTTCCGCGATGATTTTGCTCATTTCTTTTTGTTGCGAAGCATTCAAATCTAATTCCAAAGTCATCTTTTTCAAGTGCAATTGATTTCTTTGCTCAGGAGTCATTTGCTCCATTTGAGCTCTCTCTGGTCTTGCTTTTCTTTCTTGTGCAAAGCTTGTCATTCCGACAACTAATAATGCAACGATAAATAATTTTTTCATTTCTATTGTTTTAAGTTTTATAGCTATAAGACAAGGATAGGTTTGAAAAGTTTAATCCTTAACAAAAGTTTATCGTTTGGTTTTCTGATTAGAAGCAGAAAAATCACAAAAAATACTTGATTAAGTATGATTCCAGTCATAATTAATGCGCTAATCTAATCGCAAATTTGTTAAACAATTCTAAAAACAATTTCTATGTACAAATTAACTTTTTTTGTAGTTGCATTCGTAATGTTAACTTCATGTGGTGATAAAACCAAAACCAACGATGACTTTTCAAAAGATACTGCTGCACCTTCTGAGGAATCTGCTACCAACCCAACCGATGCAGTTGCGTATGATCCAAACAGAGGTATTGGAAAACATACATCAGTTGATTTAGGTGATAAATTAGATGAGGCAATGGCTGCCGAAGGAGAAAAAATACAATCCGTTAAATGTTCTTCTTGCCATAAATTGACCGATGAAAAATTAGTTGGTCCAGGATGGAAAGGAGTTACTCAAAGACAAAAACCAGAATGGATTATGAACTTCATCACTAATCCAGACCCAATGATTGATAAAGACCCAAAACTTCAAGCGCAACTAGAACTTTGTTTAGTTCGTATGCCAAATCAAGCCTTGACGGATGTCGATGCAAGAAATTTATTGGAATACATGCGTAAAAATGACGGAGTAAAATAATTTAATTCAAAATAAAATGAACAATTTTTTTATAAAAACAAGTCTATCCATAGTTTTGGTTAGTGCATTTTTTGGTTCTTGCAGACCTAAAGATACTGCAGATGCCGTAAGTGGTGACGCTGCTCAAAAAGTCTATGTTGCTCCGGGAAAATATGACGAATTCTATAATTTCGTTTCAGGAGGTTTTAGTGGTCAAATGAGTGTGTATGGTTTGCCAAGTGCAAGATTATTGAGAGTAGTTCCAATATTTTCCCAAGATCCGCAAAGTGGTTATGGATACAGTGAAGAAACGAAACCAATGTTGAATACTTCTCACGGTTATGTGCCTTGGGACGATCAGCACCATTTAGAATTGTCTCAAACTAAAGGTGAGGTTGATGGTCGTTGGATTTTTGCCAATGCCAATAACACACCCAGAATTGCCCGTGTTGATTTGAAAACGTTCAAAACGGTTGAAATAATTGAATTGCCGAATAGTGCAGGAAATCACTCTTCTCCATTTATTACCGAGAATACAGAGTATGTGGTGGCAGGAACCCGATTCAGCGTTCCTACGGATAATGCTAACGGTGATGTGCCTATTAATACCTACAAACAAAATTTCAAAGGTTATTTGAGTTTTGTAAAAGTAGGGAAGGAAGGTCAGATGGATATTGCTTTCCAAATTGAAGCTCCTGGAGTAAATTTCGACTTAAGTCATGCCGGTAAAGGCAAATCTCACGGTTGGTTTTTCTTCTCTTGTTACAATACGGAACAAGCCAATACTTTGCTGGAAGTGAATGCTTCACAGAATGACAAAGATTATATTATGGCGGTGAACTGGAAAAAAGCCGAAGAATACATTAAAGCCGGAAAAGGAAAAAAAGTAAAAGCTAAATACGCACACAATACGTGGGACGAAAAAACCCATACGGCAAAATCTGAAATGAGAACTGAAGTATTAGTATTAGATTCTAAAGTATTAAAAGACATTTGTTACATGATTCCTTGTCCAAAATCACCTCATGGATGTGATATAGATCCTACGGGAGAATACATTGTAGGCAGCGGAAAATTAGCGGCTTTAATTCCAGTCTTTAGTTTTGACAAAATGAAAAACGCTATTGCCAAAAAACAATTTGACGGCGAATATGAAGGTATTCCGGTTATCAAATATGAGGCAGCTTTACACGGTGAAGTAAAAAAACCGGGATTAGGACCATTACATACTGAATTTGATGGAAAAGGGAATGCGTATACTACTTTCTTTGTTTCTTCAGAAGTGGTGAAATGGGATATTAAAACATTGAAAGTGTTAGATAGAGCAGCTACCTATTATTCTCCAGGACACCTTTCTATTCCTGGTGGAGACAGTAAAAAACCATTTGGTAAATACATGGTAGTTTACAATAAAATCACAAAAGACAGATACCTGCCTACGGGTCCGGAATTAGCTCAAAGTGCCCAATTATTTGATATTAGTGGCGATAAAATGAAGCTTTTGTTGGATTATCCAACTATTGGAGAACCACATTATGCACAATCTGCTCCAGCTGATTTAATCAGAAACAATGGTCAGTTGAAATTTTATAAAATCGAAGAAAACAAACATCCTTACATTGCCAAAGGAGAAAAAGAAGCTAAAGTAGTTAGAGAAGGAAATAAAGTTCATGTGTATATGACTTCCATACGTTCTCACTTTGCTTCTGATAATATCGAAGGGGTCAAAGTAGGTGATGAGGTATATTTCCATGTCACTAATTTAGAACAGGATTGGGATGTACCGCATGGATTTGCTATAAAAGGCGCTGATAATGCCGAACTGTTAATCATGCCGGGTGAAACAGCCACTTTGAAATGGATTCCAAAAAAAGCAGGTATATTTCCTTTCTATTGTACTGATTTTTGTAGTGCGCTGCATCAGGAAATGTCAGGATATCTAAGAGTTTCTCCTGCGGGAAGTAGTGTTCCTTTAACCTTTAGCTTAGGAACAAACATACCGGCTAAATAAGAATCACTTCAAATTCAAGAGGGAACAAATTATCTGGTTTGTTCCCTTTTTTAATAAAAAAAACATGAATAATTCAAAAATTTCAACACTTTCAAAAGTGATGCTTTTGTTGGTGATGGCGCTATTAGTGTCATCTGTTTTTGTTCCAATGTGGAGAATTGAATTGTCAGCTCCTCAATATCCCGAAGGTTTAGTATTGCAGTTGCATGCTAATAAAATAGGTGGTGATGTCGAGATTATTAATGGATTAAACCATTACATTGGCATGAAAACCTTGCATAAAGAAGATTTTATAGAGTTTGCCGTATTGCCTTATATCATTGGTTTTTTTGCATTGTGTGCTTTGACAGTTGCAATAGTTGCCAAGAAAAAAGGACTTTATGCTTTGTTTATTTCTTTTATTCTTTTTGGAATATTAGCAGGAGTCGATTTTTACCGATGGAACTATGAATACGGCCATAATCTGGATCCGAATGCGGCAATCAGGGTGCCGGGAATGTCTTATCAGCCGCCATTAATAGGATACAAACAACTCCTGAATTTTGGAGCGTATTCTATTCCCGATATTGGAGGATGGATGTTAATTGCTTCGGGATTTTTATTGTTTTTATTGGTTATAAAAGAGACTAATCTGTTGCGAAAAATCAAAAAATCAAATACAACAGCAGTTTTATTTGTCTTTTTATCTTTTTCTTTTTTTTCCTGTGCCAAAACGGAAGTGGTTCCCATTAAATTGAACGTTGATACGTGCGATTTCTGTAAAATGACTATCGCCGATGGGAAATATGCGGCGGAAGTGATTACTGAAAAAGGCAGAGTCTACAAGTTTGACGATATCATGTGTATGGTACATTATGGAAAAGAAAATTCCAACACAAAAATGGCAGCTTATTATGTGAATGATTATACCCAAGACAATGTTTTGATTCCTGCTAAAACCGCTTTTTTCATTTCTGAAGGAACTATTCAAAGTCCAATGAGAGGCGGAATTATAGCTTTTTCTTCTGAAAATGAGGCAAAAGAATTTGGAATAAAATTAAAAGCAAAACCAGTTACTTGGGAAGCTGTAATTACAAAATAAACCAATCGTTTTTTGAATCAGTTAGAAATTAAGAACAGTGTGTTTTCTTAATTAAATTCAGATGGTTTAATTTTAAAAATAATGAAAAAAATCCTCTACATATTTCTGTTTTTTTCTTCATTCCTTCATGCTCATGTGATTGAAGTAGGCGCTAATAAACCTGTAAAATCAATAAAAAAAGCCATTAATCTGGCTAAAGTTGGTGACACGGTTTTGGTTCATAAAGGTGTGTATCGAGAAGGCAATATTGTTATTGATAAAAGAATTGTTTTTCTAGGTAAAGGATATCCGGTTTTAGATGGGCAAAAAAAGTATGAAGTACTTTCCATTAAAGCGGATAGTGTGGTTGTGCAAGGTTTTAAAGTGATAAAATCAGGGTATGCTTCACTCGAAGATCCCTGTGCGATTAAAGTGTATAATAAAAGCCATGTTATTATTCAGAACAATATTCTAGATGATAATTTCTTTGGAATTTATATCCAAAATGGCAAAAACTGCCTGATAAAAAACAATACCATTGTGGCGTATGGCAAAGAAGAACAGCAAATAGGCAATGGAATTCATTGTTGGAAAAGTGAGAATCTCCAAATTATCGCCAACACCATTTCCGGTCATCGGGATGGGATTTATTTTGAATTTGTTACCAATTCCATTATCTGGAGGAATATTTCAATTAACAATATTCGGTATGGCTTGCATTTTATGTTCTCTAATGACGACGCGTATATTACCAATATTTTCAAGAATAACGGTGCCGGCGTTGCGGTAATGTTTACCAAAAATGTCAAGATGTTCAATAACTATTTCGAAGAAAATTGGGGCGATGGCGCTTATGGATTATTCCTTAAGGAAATCACGGACAGCCATATTATTGGTAATAAATTTTCTAAAAACACTTCTGGAATTCACATGGAAGGAACCAATCGGATTCGGGTTGAAAAAAACGTATTTGAAGCCAACGGTTGGGCGATGAAAATCCAGGCTAGTTGCGTAGACAATGAAATCGTGAATAATAATTTTATTGGAAATACTTTTGATATGGGAACTAACGGAAGTTTAGTTTTAAACAAGTTCGATACCAATTATTGGGATAAATACGAAGGATATGATTTAGACAAAAATGGTGTCGGTGATGTGCCGTATCATCCGTTGAGTTTATTTGCGGTTTTAGTTGAAAATAATCCCTCGGCGATGTTGTTGTTCCGGAGTTTCATGATCACACTTTTGGATAAATCCGAAAAAGTGTTGCCCAGTATAACGCCAGATAATTTCATTGACAATTCGCCATTAATGCATTCATTACCATTATGATTGAAATAAAAAATATATATAAAAAATTCGGAAAATTAGAGGTTTTAAATGACATCAATCTTTCTTTTAAAAAAGGAGAATGCATTGCTTTAATTGGTCCAAATGGCTGTGGAAAAACGACTTTGATAAAAAGTATTTTGGGAATGGTTATTCCTTCTAAAGGCGATATTTTATTCAATGAAAAATCAATTTTAAAGGAATTTAAATATCGGGAACAAATAGGATATATGCCGCAAATAGGGCGTTATCCGGATTATATGACAGTTGGGCAAATCATCGAAATGATAAAAAAAATTCGAAATTCGGATCAGGTTTTAGATGAAGATTTAGTCAAGGCATTTGAACTCGAAAAAATAGTTGACAAACAAATGCGGACACTTTCAGGAGGAACAACGCAAAAAGTAAGTGCTACACTGGCTTTTTTGTTTAATCCTGAAGTGCTGATTTTAGACGAACCCACAGCGGGATTAGATCCATTGGCTTCCGAAATATTGAAAGAAAAAATTATAAAAGAAAAAGAAAAGGGAAAACTCATTTTGATTACTTCCCATCTTTTGAGTGAATTAGATGATTTGATTACGCAAATTATTTACATGCAAGACGGAACAGTACATTTTCATCAAACTATCGCAGATTTATTGGAATCAACAAACGAACAAAAAATATCCAAAGCAATTGCTAAAATCTTAAAAAACAAAAGCAATGAACAGAATCATTAAAATCATTTTTCTAGACATTCTGAAGAACAAGATTATACTGGGGTACACCTTTATTTTAGCCATTCTTTCGTGGAGCTCATTTGGGCTTGAAGATAATTCTGCCAAAGGATTGCTTACTATTTTGAATATAATTTTATTCACGGTTCCGCTGGTTTCTATTCTTTTTGCCACGATTTATTTGTACAACAGTACGGAGTTTATTGAGCTTTTATTAAGCCAACCGATTAAGCGCAAGAAAATTTGGTTGAGTCTGTTTCTCGGACTTTCGTTAGCAATGGTTTTAGCCTTTTTTATTGGTGCCGGAATTCCGCTTTTAATCAATGCGCCGGATAGCGTAGGCATTATGATGCTCGTCGTAGGTTGCCTGATTACGTTGGTCTTCGTGGCTTTAGCATTTTTAAGTTCAATTCTGACCAGAGACAAGGCAAAAGGAATAGGAATTGCCATCATGGGTTGGTTGTATTTTGCACTGCTTTTTGATGGAATAATTTTGTATTTGTTGTTTCAATTTTCAGATTATCCAATCGAGAAAGCAATGATAGTTGTTACGGCGTTAAGCCCAATAGATTTAGCCCGAATTCAAATCCTGTTGCATCTGTATGTTTCAGCGATGATGGGATATACCGGAGCTATTTTTAAAGATTTTTTCGGGACTTCATTGGGGCTGTTACTTTCTTTCTCGTTGCTGTGTTTGTGGATTATTATCCCATTTTTCATTTCATTAATCAAATTTAAAAACAAAGATTTATAATGTTTAAAGATATACTTCAAAAACTAGAAAATGCTGCTAATCCAGTGGCGCAAGTGGTTCAAAATACTTCTTGCAGTAAAGTAATGGTGATTGCTTTCAAAAAAGGAATGATACTCAAGGAGCATAAAACGGATGTTCCTGCCAAATTATTAGTGATAAAAGGGAATGTGATTTATAAAGAGAAAGACCAACAAAACGAACTTTTTCTTTATGACGAATATGATATTCCGGTAGCAGTTTTGCATTCCGTAGAAGCGATGGAAGACAGCTTGTGTTTATTGTTTAAAGGCTAAAAAATCTAGAAATGAAAACAGATATAAAAAACAGAAATGACATTGAGAAACTGATAAACACTTTTTATGATAAAATAAAAACGGATACTAAAATCGGTTATTTTTTTACGGATGTAGCCAAGGTGAATTGGGAAGATCACTTGCCTAAAATGTATGATTTCTGGGAAAATATTATGTTTTCTAATGGGAATTACACGGGGAATCCGATGACAAAACACAAAGAGTTGCATCAAAAAAGCGAAATGAAAGAAGCTCATTTTCACCATTGGAACGCCTTGTTCAATGAAACCGTTGATGAATTATTCACGGGAGAAAAAGCAGAAGAAATCAAACAAAGAGCGATGAATATTTCGGCAGTATTGATGTACAAAACAATAGGTTGAAAAGCATAAAAAAAGCGTGAACTATTTTAGTTTACGCTTTTTTCAATCAGGCAAAATGAATTAATAATATTATTTTGGAAGTAAAACATCATTTATCACGTGTATAATTCCGTTTGATGTTGGTATTGAGGATACTATTTCTGAACCATTTACAAATACTTTATCACCTACTTTAGTGATTTTTACTTTACCGCCATTTACTTGTTCAAATTCCTGGCCGTCCTGCATGTATTCCGTTTTCAAAGCACCCACATAGGTATGGTATTCTAATATGTTTTTCAAATCATCTTTTTTCTCGGGTTTCAATAGTCCTTCAACAGTTCCTTTTGGGAGTTTATCAAAAGCAGCGTTTGTTGGTGCAAAAACGGTAAATGGCCCGGCATTGCTCAAAACATCCACTAATTCTGCTGCTTTTACTGCAGTTACAAGAGTAGAGTGATCTTTACTTCCGGAGGCTGTCTGAACGATATTTGGACTGGAAGCATCATCAACCACGGCAGACTGTCCGGCACCTTGGGCTGCTGTGATTTCTGTTGTTGTTTCAAGCGAAGCTTCACTATTTTGTTTGCAACCAAAAATGGTAAAGAAACAAACGACTGCTACTAATTGAATTGATTTTTTCATAATTAAGGTTACTTTGGTTTTATATAGCAAAGTACCTAATTATCAATTTTTTATTCTATGAGTTCAATCATAAAGGCGGGTTGTTTTTAACTTTTTTGATAGAAAAATAAGTAGTAAACCCAATTCCTAAAAGCAAGATTAATGCGACAACAAAAAGAAGTTCATTTACATACGGAATAATAGTATAAGTGAACGATGCAACACCTTGAATGGCGAGAACCAACTCGTTTAATAGAACGCCAACAGAAAATAGAACCAAGCCGATTTTTATCTTTTTAGTAATGAAAATCAAATGACTGGCATAAATGTAAAACAACAGAAACAACGAAATTACCGCCAATAAAACCAAGTGTAAATAGGCGATTACAATTGGTCTGAAACCAAAGGCAAGCTGGCTTAACGATGGGATTGTTGAACCCAATTGCAGGATGAATTTTATGCTTAATGCCAAGCAGGAAAAGAGTAAAATGTAGCGTAATAAAAGCGCAAAATTTTTCAAATGTTCTTTTTTCGTTTGTACTAAAATGACAAGAAGTTTAAACCAGGCAACAACCTGAATTATTGCGGCAAAGACAGAGATTGCGTAAAGCCAAACTGGTAAATCCAACCAAAGTGTAGATAAAAAATAGGCAGGAATACAAGAAACAGCAAACAGCTTAAAGGAAGTTTCGTAAAAGGAATGTTCTGATTTTTTTAGATTTAAAAAGCCAAAAAATAAACCGATGCAACCAAAGAAAAACCAACCGTTATATTGAAAATGGAGAAAATAATAAATGGATGCTAAATACAAATCCTGAATAACATTTTTACTTGCCATCATGTAAGCCAAGTAAAAAGTCCCAAAAGAGGAAATAATATTAAAAAATAGGGCGGCCTTAAACCAGTTTATTGCGGCAAAATCAGTATCTAGTTTTCTCAAATCTTTGATGTAATAAAAGCCAAAAACATAGGAAACCAGAATCGATACCGTTGAGAAAAATATGGAAATCATCCCGTATCCCTGAATAATAAAGAAAATAAGCATCCCGTAAGAACAAATGAGATTGGCTATAATTATTTTGCGGTATTTATGGACATGAAAGTCTGCCGTTTTATTCTGAAGATAATACACCATCAACGTCATCAATGTATGACTAATCCATCCTGAAAACGCAAAATGAGAATGGGAATGTAAGATGTTTTTTTGATTGAAATAAGGGAATTCAAAACCAATTTTATAACGCATTAAAACGCCAAGAGTGGCAACGATACAAAGATTCAACAAGGAAAATTTAAGCCAAAACTGAATGTTTAATTTCATTTTTTAAAAAAATATTTTGTGATTGATGATGTCAACTTTATTGCAATCATTCATTTTTGAAAAAACTCGAATCACCGTTTCGACTCTCAATCCGGTAAAATTTGCAATTTCCTGACGCGTGTAAGGAATTAATACTTTTTGGCCATTACATTCTGATTTTCTTTTGTGTGTGTTCAAAAAGGCAAGAATTCTAAATTCTGGTTTCTGGTTGATGATTTCTTTTGAAGTATTGGATTTTGAGTGAATTTTATTGGCAAGCAGAATCAGAAATGTTTTTTGGATTATGGGATATTCGTCAAGAATTTTTAAAAATTTATCTTTTGATAATTTTATAATAGTGCTGTCCTGAATGCAAATCGCTTTAGATGGATACGGTTGGTCAATAAACAAAGGGGGTTCGCCAAAACTCTCTCCTATACAAAAAAGCCCCTGAGTAAACTCTTTTCCTTCGTCATTTGAATTAAACATTCTCACACTTCCATCAATAATTTGATAATAAAAATGGGCTATTTCATCTTCATGAAAAATAACTTCGTTTTTTTTATATTTTTTGGCAACAGCACCCCATGAGAACAATAAATCTATGTCTATTTGCATAATTAAATTGGAATTAATAATAGTTTATTAGCAATAAAAAAAGGCAAAAATTTGTAACGAATACAAATGTAATTTTTATAAAATCAATAGGAATATGATTGAAATCATAAAATATGATCAGAAAAAGTATTTGTTTACTAAAATTTTATATAAAAAAAATAATGGCTAAAGTATTTCATTAAAGTAGTATAGCATATGATATTTATCAGTTTTTATACGGTTTAGTTTCTCGACTTTTGTGGTTTATTTATTAAATCATTCAGGCATGACAACATTTAAACCACTTCATACTTTTCATATCCCGGTTATGGGACTTGCTTATACGATTGATAGTCCGATACGAGTGGCAAAGTATGGAATTTCATCCGTGATTTCAATTATGGATGATGAGCTTATCGAAAAAATGAATGCTTTTTACAGCAAGAAATTCGATTTGCCTTATCAGGAAATTACCCAAAAAATACATGATTATCGCGCAGAACGCATTACTTCTTATTTGAATTTGGTAGACAAAATCGTCAAGGAAAAATTCGAAAATTTCAAAACGGAATTATCCGAAAGCAAATCAGCTTTGGAAAATTACATCGCCATGCTGCCCAACAAATCGGAGATTAAAGCAGGCTTGCAAAACTTGATGGAAGACGGTTTTGCTTTCAAAGAAAACATCAAAAATTATCTGGAGAAGAATCTTTATCCGGGCGATATTGATGTCAATATTATGACCAAATTGGATAAGGATAATTTCATCAAAGACGAACAATTGCCAATTATTTTTAATGATGCACATGCCGCGCTGCGTGGGTTTGTCAATAGTACATTAGAATCTTCGGTAGTTTTATCGGCTGGGATGAATCCAAGGTTATACAGCTATTTCGAAAGTTTTTCAGCTTTTTTTCCTGATACAAATAACACGCTGAAAAAGAAAATCACACTGAAAGTGAGCGACTTTCGTTCGGCGATGATTCAAGGGAATTTTTTAGCCAAAAAAGGACTTTGGGTTTCTGAATATCGAATCGAATCCGGACTAAATTGTGGCGGACATGCTTTTGCTACCGAAGGGTATTTGTTAGGACCAATTCTGGAAGAATTCAAACAGAAAAAAGAGCAATTGATTCAATCTGCCCATGAGTTGATGGTGAAAGCGTTGGGACAAAAAGAAATGCATGTTCCGGAACAACCTTTGGATTTAAAAATCACGGTTCAAGGCGGCGTAGGAACTGCTGAAGAACACGATTTTCTATTGGACCATTATGATGTAGATTCTGTGGGTTGGGGTTCTCCGTTTTTATTGGTTCCTGAAGCCACTTCGGTAGATAAACACACCAGAACATTACTGGCTGGAGCCAAAGAAGATGATTTGTATTTAAGTCATATTTCGCCGTTGGGAATCCCTTTCAATACGTTGCGAGGAACGACGAATGAAAAATTGAAATTGAAACGAATTGAAGAAAGCAAAGCGGGAAGTTCGTGTCCAAAACGATTTTTGGCGTTAAGCAAAGAATACGATGCAAAAGGAATTTGTACGTCTTCCAAGAAATACCAAGACTTGAAACTGGAAGAATTACTACTGCAAAAGGATATTTTAACTGCAGAAGTTTTCGAAAAAAAGAAAAATAGTATTACTGAGAAAGCCTGTCTTTGTGTGGGTTTAGCCAATGCTTCGTATCTTGAAAATGACATTAAGATAAAAGGGCAGGCTCAGGGTGTAATCATTTGTCCAGGACCCAATATGGCTTATTTTGACCAAGAAGTTTCACTGTCTAAAATGGTGCAGCATATTTATGGAAACGCTTCTGTACTGACGGTTACCAATCGTCCAAACCTATTTGTCAAAGAGTTAAAAATGTATCTGGATTATCTGAAAAACGAAATCACAGCCGTTACTGAAGAAATAACTTTGGGACAAATTAAAAAATGGAATTCGTTTAAAAACAATTTGCTTTTAGGAATCGGATATTATGAAGAATTATTTTCAGCAACTCCTTTTTTCGAAAGTACTAAAAATGAGATTTTCAGTCAATTTGATATTTATAAAAATGAACTGATTGCTTTTGAGATTCCAGAATTAAAATTGGCATAATAAAAAATAGGCTTGATTAATTTCAAGCCTATTTTTTTATTTTTTATTAGCCTGTTTAAAATTTAAAAGGCTCTTATTTTGGAATAATTTTTTTAGAATGATACAGCTTTTTAGAGTTGAAAAAATCATTTCTATATTCCTATAAATTGTAGACTTTCATAAAACCACCTCGGTTATTCTTCCTTTCAATGGAGTGCTGCACAATTAAATTCCCAATTGTAATCATGTTCAGTAATTCGTAAATCGCAACACTAATTTGATGGGTTCTACTAATTTCTTCCATTTCATTTTGCCAATGCAAAAGCTGTTCTTTGGCTTTCGCTAAATCCAATTCATTTCGCACAATTCCTGCATTCTGACGCATCAAAAGCTGTAATTGGGCCTTCCTTTTAGCCAAATAATCAGAATTAATTTTAGGTTTTTCAGCGGATTCCAAATTCGAGATGATCCCATTGAATTCGCTTTTTTCAATAGAAACATGGGCCAAATAATCATAAATTTTCTCTGAATATACGAGTGCTTCCAACAAGGAATTGGAGGCTAATCTATTTGCGCCATGTAATCCTGTACGAGAACATTCACCACAGGCAAATAAATTTTCTATAGATGTTTTTCCGTTTTTATCAACAGTAATTCCGCCACACAGATAATGCTGTGCGGGAACCACGGGAATCCAGTCTCTTGCTATGTCAATCCCAATGCTTTTGCAACGCTCATAAATCATGGGAAAGTGCTTTATGAAAGCGTCTAAGTCCAGATGGGTACAATCTAAATAAACGCAATCATCTCCTGATTTTTTTAGTTCCAAATCAATGCTTTGCGAAACAATATCTCTGGACGCTAATTCGCCTCTTTCATCATAATCCATCATAAACCGAAGTCCTTTTTGCGTACGTAAATACGCTCCAAAACCTCGAACTGCCTCCGAAATTAAAAATTTAGATCCTGCTGAAGCATCATATAAAGCGGTAGGATGAAATTGAATAAACTCCATGTCTTTGATAATGGTATTTGCACGAAAAGCCATGCCAATACCATCTCCGGTTGCTATAACCGGATTGGTGGTATGACCGTAAAGATGGCCGATTCCTCCAGTGGCCAGCACCGTGAAATCAGAGTGGAATGTGATAATTTCGTTTGTTTTTTCCTGCAATGCATAAGCACCAAAACAACCATTATTTTGGGTTATCAAATCAAGTGCAAAATAATGATTCAGAACGGTTATGTTTTCTTTTTGATGCACTTGCTCTAAAATGGCACGCTCAATTTCATAACCCGTTTGGTCTTTATGATGTACCACCCTATTTTGGGAATGGCCACCTTCTTTGCCTAAATCAAAATTTCCTTTGACCGTTTTATCAAATTTGGCGCCCCACGCTATGAGTTCTTTCAATCGTTTCGGGCCTTCGGTAACGACCATTTTAACGACATCAACATCGCACAAACCGTCTCCGCAAATGAGGGTGTCGTCAATGTGTTTTTGATAGGAATCCTCGGTTTCGTCAGTGACAATCGCAATCCCGCCTTGCGCATATTTTGTATTGGATTCATCTTCGTTCGACTTGGTAATTATCGTGATTTTTCTATCAGGAAATCGTTCTGCAATTTTTATGGCAAAAGTCAATCCTGCCACGCCAGAACCGATGATTAAGTAATTTGTAGCAATCATTATTTGGACATTTCAAGCATTCGTTCAATGGGAACTAAGGCTTTTTTTCTAATATTTTCAGGGACATCAATTTCCGGACTTTCACTAAGCAAGCAATCATATACTTTTTGTAACGTATTCATTTTCATATAGCCGCATTCGCTGCAAGCACAGGTATTATCCTCTTTTGAAGGAGCCGGAATCAATATTTTATGCGGTACTTCCTGTTGCATTTTATGTAAAATTCCCGCTTCGGTAGCCACAATAAATTGATTGTTCGGATTTGTTTTTACGTACTCAATCATCCCGGCTGTTGAACCAATATAGCTTGCTGTTTGCAGAATATGTGTTTCTGATTCGGGATGTGCAATGATGGTTGCATCAGGATATTGTTTATGGATTTCGATTAATTTATCTAGCGAAAAAGCTTCATGAACCACACAGGATCCGTCCCAAAGCAGCATGTCTCTTCCTGTTTTGCTGATGATGTATTTTCCTAAATTCTTATCCGGTGCAAAAATAATGGGCGTTTCTTTGGGAATGGATTCCACTATTTTTAAAGCATTAGATGAGGTACAGACAATATCGCTCAACGCTTTAATTTCGGCAAAACAATTCACGTAAGTGATGACAATGTGATCGGGATGTTCATCAATGAATTTTTTGAATAAATCCGGTGGACACGATTCTGCTAATGAGCAACCTGCTTTCAAATCGGGCAGAATTACTTTCTTTGTTGGGTTTAATATTTTGGCAGTTTCGGCCATAAAATGTACGCCGGCAAAAAGAATGATATCGGCATCCACTTTCATGGCTTCTTGTGATAAGCCTAAACTGTCGCCCACATAATCCGCAATATCCTGAATATCGGCTTCTTGATAGTAATGAGCTAAAATAACCGCATTTTTCTCTTTTTTCAATTCCAGTATGCGCTCTTTAAGATTTTTCATTAGTTAAGTTTTAAAAAAACATCATTGTCATGCATTCCCACTTCAAAATCAGGAAGCAGATTTTATAGTGTATCACACGGGAACAATTTCGTTTTTCTGTTGAAGTGTAGTTTTTAAGTCTGTTATAAAAGCCATCAAATGGTCTATTTCGACATGATCCATAATTACAATTTTGTACCATTGATTATTTCCGTCGTGTTTTTGGGGAACCAAATCGAATTTTTTTACCAATTCTGGCGTAATATATTCGGCTTGAATGGTTGCAATATTCATAAAAGGTTCTCTGAAATAGTTCACATGTAACGCATCCAATTGTTCACAAAACCACTCTGTTCTCATTTGTAAAATCCGAATTTTTTCACACCATCCAAAAGGGCCGTACGTGAATAAAATCATCCAAACCGCTACGGCATTTGCACCGGAACGACTTCCGCAGAGCGTCAAATCCATTCCTTCGACATATTCGGCTTCTTTTGTCAAAACATTTTCGATTAATCCTTTTCGACAAATAAAAACTCCCGTTCCATAAGGAGCCTGAAGCATTTTGTGCGCATCGATGGTTATGGAACTGATTTTTGGGTTTTCAAAATTGATTTCGGAGGCTTTATTGCTAAACGGATATACAAAACCACCATAAGCGGCATCAATGTGTAATTTGTATTTAAAGTCGTGTTTTTCGAGGATTTCGATATAATCATTCGGGTTATCAATAGCGCCAAACATCGTCGTTCCCATATTTGAAACTACGATAAAATATTTTTTCCCACGTTTTTTAGCATTGATAATGCTATTTTCAAGTGCGAATATATCAATAGTACGGGTTTCGAAATCAACAGGGATTTTTAACCAATCCAACATCAATACATTGGCCGCTTTCGGAATGGAATAATGCGTATCTTCTGAAGCTATTATAGCAATTTCGGACAGGTTGGTATTCAGTTTGTTCATGAAATAGTTGCGATACATCCAAATGGCCTGAATATTCGCCTCGGTGCCACCAGGAGCAATATAACCGTCAAAGGAATTGGCTTCGGCTTTAAAAACATCAACGGCGAGCACATTCAAAACCTCCCGTTCTATTTCCTGTGTTCCTCTAAAAGCTTTTTCAGAAGTGCCAAAAGTATGACAGCCAATATGATTGGGATTGGCAACATAGGTTTGTAAAATGGGCGCATCTTTTAGAAATTGAGCCTCCTCATTGAATACTTTTCCATCTAACTTGGATGCAGGATACCCCAAAGAGGCATCATGAGAGAAATTCACATTCTCGCCTAATGCTTTTTGAATGCGAATTTGCCTTTCTGTGGGGGTGATTTTTTTCCAGAATTGCATGATTACTATTTTTACCAAAGCTACATGCTAAAAAAATCAGAAAATATGATAAATGTTAGGTTTTGGTTTTAAAAAATAGAAATTTTATAAGCGTAATTTTGATAGTGTGGGTTCATTAAATTGCGTAAAGTCAGAGATATTTGCGTAGCCTTAACGAGAAAATTATTTATTTAGAGAAATACTTTACGGAGCGTGGGATTTCTGTCGTCATATTTCAAATATTACAGTTACAGGTTTGTGGTCGCTATATTTAGTCCAATTTTCATATTCTCCGATTTGCACACTTGTAATTTTGTTAATTAGATTATTCGATGCAAAGCAAAAATCAATGTGATATGGTCTATCAATTTTTCTATGCATAAATAGAGTTGAAGCAGTTTCTTTTCCTTGTTCCTGATTATAGAAACTATGGTAGGTGCTATATATATTCTTATTTTTCAAAAGTTCAACAAGGTTAGAATGGTTATAAATTCTGTTTGGCTTGTCCCAAATTGAACTGCTGTTAAAATCACCTGCAAGAATTATATTCTCATTATTCAACAAGTCGCTATAAAAATGAACTGCGTTCCAAATTTGTTCTGTATAGCAATCGTGATTTTTAGGTTTTTGAGCCCATATTGCAAAAATTGTAAACTCGATTTCATCGTTGCTTACGGATAATGGTAAAACATATTTAAATTCAGGATTGTGAATACTTAGAAGTTCAATCTTAAAGTCTGAATATGAAAATATTCCAAGCCCTTTGTTTGGGTTTTGTCCGAACCAAAATAGGTCTGTCGGCCTAGCTATATCATTTTTGAAAATCAATTTGTCAGGATGTTCGCATTCAGGCACAATTAGAATATCTGGCTGTTCTGTCAGAATAAATTCCGCTTTTTTACGGAAAGCCATATTACAATTCCAAGTTATTATTTTCATTCTGTTTGTTGTTGTTATTTTGTCCGATACAGTTCTAGGTAACTTGTATAAGCACACATAAAGGGGCTAGAATCCATCCAAAATCTTAGCTATTATGTCACAAAACAGTTTTGTAAATATAAGATTACTTTTTATTAATACCTCAAGAAAGTATCACCTGATTTTATTCCCATTGCTAATTCTTCCAGATTGGTGTTTTCGAGCATGAAAGCCAATTCATTTCTGATGGACTTGAATTTATCGTGAACAGGACAAGGATGGTCCTCGGAACAGTGACTTAATCCCAGACCGCAACCGGTAAAAACGCGATCTCCGTCTAATGCCGTTACAATTTGGGATAGCTTTATTTGGCTCATGGATTCTTTTGGAATTTCAAATCCGCCACCAACTCCTTTGATAGAATGGATGATATTATCCTTGGATAGTATTTGTAAAATTTTGGCCGTAAAAGCCTCGGGAGAATCTATTTTTTTAGCAATATCTCTAAGCCCAACTCTATTATTTTGATAGGATTCTGATGCTATAAAAATGGTGGCTCGGATTCCGTATTCACAGGTTTTAGAAAACATAATTGTTTTTTTACAAATTTATAGAAATAAGTACTATCCTTTATTCTTTGGGTTGGCTATTTTTTTAAATCCAAAAAGGATCATCGTCCTTTTCTGTAAAAGATTCTTCGGTATGAATTTCTTTGATTTTAGCCAATTGATCTTGGGTGGCTATTTTTTGGATTTCAACAAATAAAATGCGTTCCTCAAAACGAATGTGTGCTTCCAATTCTTCTTCAATGAGCCCTAAAGACTTTTCTGTATCAGTAGTTTTCTTGAATAAACGTTTCAAACGACGATGTTCTGTCAACGCTCGTTTTACAAGTTCATTTTCTGTCTCTAAAATTGGAAATACGTGTTTTTCTTCCAATTCGAAATGAGGTTTCAAATGCGTTTTAAAAAACCAGTCCGCATATTTTTTGATGCGATTGGGTTCAATTTGTTTCGAAAAACCCGTTCGTATTTTCCAACACAATTGCAAACCATGATGATGATCGTGGCTTAAAGGTTGTAATTCCGGAGCTCTTTTTAATGGTTTATTTGATATCATAAGGTATAAATTTAAAACCCGCCAAAACGGATGAAAGAGCCAAAAATGAGGATCAATACACCAATTATCGTAACGGATAGTATATGAAAAGCCATTTCAGGCAACTTGTCTGGATTATTTTTAAGTTTGGGAATTACCCTGAACTGTGCGCTCAAGGCGAAGGCTACCGTCAAGAACAATAAAAGTAATTTTGCAGAAACCACTTTCTCAACAGGAGTGGCAAACTGGAACCAATATTCGATGCTAACGCCGTATTTGTAAGCCATTAAAATTCCCGTAACGACCAGTAAAACCAAGGCTGTCATTCCCACAGGTTCATACTTCTTTTCGTAATTTAAAATGATGCCTGGGTCTTTCTCTTTAAGGGCTTGAGGCAAATGACCAAAGACTAACAACAAATGTCCGCCCACCCAAACTGTGGCACTTAAAAGATGGATAATTAACAAAAAATGATGGTTCATGTAAATTTTTATTGGTCACTGAAATAATTAAAACTATGCACTTTTGTGTATTTCGCTTTAGCTTCTAAAAAATGTTTGGCCACAGATTAAATGGATTATCACTGATTAATCTGTGCGAATCTTTTTAATCTGTGCGAATCTTTTTAATCTGTGGCAAATTAAAAAGCTTTAACCTTGCAGACTTTAAGTCTGCCAAACCAAATCTATGGACTTCAAGTCCATAGTGGTTTAGTTGTTTTTAAAGATACGCTTTCTCAGCAACGCTACTTTAGAATCAACCTCTAAAATGTACTTTAATACTTGCGGTAGAAAGATTTTCTTTTTCCAATTCCCTAACAGAATAGCCCAATTTTTCTAACGTAGTCGCTCCATTCACAAAATGCTGGATGTAGTAATTTCCCTGATAGTTTTGCTGCTCTAAATACTGTATCATGGCTTGCATATGGTTCTTATCAATCAAATCAGAATGCACCGTGGTGCGAACTTCAAACGGGAGCCCACTTTCGACTAATAAATGCAACGATTTTTCAAAAGGCAGAAAAAGATTGGACTGTGTTATCTTTTCAAAATGAATTGGCATGGCTTTAAAATCCAACGCAACATAATCGATCAATTGATTTTTAAGTAATTGTTGCAAAACCTCAGGTCGTGATCCATTGGTGTCAATTTTTACCAAAAAGCCCATTTTTTTGACTTCGCTTATGAGTTGAATGCTATTTTTATGCAACAGGCATTCACCTCCGCTAAAAACTACCGCGTCCAACAAGTTTTTTCTGGAATGAAGAAAAGTAAGCGCTTTTTCGAATGAAATTGTTCCTTTTCCTAATACGATTTCAGGATTGTAACAATACAAACAACGCATATTACAGCCTGCAAACCAAAGAATGCAAGCCGATTTATGCGCATAATCTAATAAAGTAAAAGGCGTTATGCTGTAAATGGGAGTACTAACATTTTCCTTCACTGAAATGAGTTCGCTGTTTGTGTTCTCCTTTTTTTCCAATATTGAAACTTTCTACGGGTCTGTGATAGCCCATTACTCTTGTGTATACTAAACATTTGGTTCTCAAATGTTGGTTTTCTTCTAAAATTGGGTTTGTTGTTTTCATATTTTTTTGAGGTTTAAAAAATTAAAATTATTTTTTTGAACCATTAAGAAATTAAGAAAATTAAGTATGATTTGGCTTAATGGAACTTAAATTCTTAATGGTTTTAAAGTTTTATAACTCAACTTTAAACTTTTTTTCTTCAATGAGAATTTCATCGCATTTTGGGCAATATTCGTGCTCGCCATTCAAATAACCATGTACGGGACATACACTAAACACTGGCGTAACGGTGATGTAAGGCAATTTGAAATTGGATATTACTTTCTTCACAAACTGTTTGCAGGCTTCCGGAGAACTGATTTTTTCACTCATATACAAGTGCAAAACCGTTCCGCCGGTATATTTACATTGCAATTCGTCTTGTAAAAACAACGCTTCAAAAGGGTCTTCGGTGTGATCCACCGGAATCTGGGAACTGTTGGTGTAATAAATATTTTCGCCCTGTCCGGCTTGCAAAATGTTCGGGAAACGTTTTTTGTCTTCTTTGGCAAAACGGTAGGTGGTACCTTCGGCCGGTGTGGCTTCCAGATTGTATAAATTCCCGGTTTCCTCTTGGAATTCTTTCATTCGGTTTCGAATATGCTCCAAGATTTCAGCAGCAAATTCGATTCCTGATGATGAAGTTATGGCATCTTGATTTCCGGTAAAATTTGCAATCATTTCGTTCATTCCGTTTACACCAATGGTCGAAAAGTGATTTCTGAAATGCTGTAAATACCGTTTGGTGTACGGATACAAACCGCGGTCGTACATTTCTTGGATAAATACTCTTTTTTTCTCTAAAGTAGATTTAGAAATATATAATAAACGATCTAATTGTTTGAATAATTCTGTTTTATTTCCTTTGAATAAATAACCCAAACGTGCCATATTAATGGTCACGACACCAATGCTTCCTGTCATTTCTGCACTTCCAAAAAGTCCGTTTCCACGTTTTAACAGTTCTCTTAAATCGAGTTGCAAACGACAACACATGCTGCGAACGGCATTGGGTTTATACGCGTTTTCATTTTCTGTTTTATTCCCATTTTCATCCAAAATATATTGGCTTCCAATGAAATTCTGGAAATAAGAAGAACCTATTTTGGCTGTATTTTCAAAAAGCAAATCGGTATTTTCTCCATCCCAATCAAATTCTTCGGTGATGTTTACCGTTGGAATAGGGAAGGTGAACGGCTGTCCGTTGGCATCGCCTTCGGTCATTACGGTGTAATACGCTTTGTTGATGAGGTTCATTTCCTTTTGAAAATGTTCGTAACGCAATTCGGTTACTTTTGTAACGCCTCTTTCCTTAGCTCGCAACAAGAGATCATAATCAAAATTATTTTCGAAAAAATGATAGTCATTTTTCGTCGGAATTTGGGTTTTCAGATCATCGGGAACGACCCAGTCCAAAGTGATATTCGTGAAAGGCGATTGTCCCCAACGCGCCGGAACATTCAAATTGTAAACAAAACTGCGAACGGCTTTCAAAACATCGTCAAAAGACAAATCATCTTTGAAAACATAGGGAGCCAAATACGTGTCAAACGAACTGAAGGCTTGCGCTCCGGCCCATTCGCTTTGCAAAATCCCAAGGAAATTCGCCATTTGTCCCAAAGCTTCCCTGAAATGGGAAGGCGCTTTGCTTTCCACGCGTCCGCGAACGCCATTAAAACCATCGTTGAGCAACACCCTCAGGCTCCAACCGGCGCAATATCCGGTCAAACAATCTAAATCGTGAATGTGGATATCGCCATTGCGATGCGCATACCCTTCCTCTTTTGTATATACTTTGTCGAGCCAATAATTAGCAATGATTTTTCCGGCAACATTATTGACCAATCCCGCATTAGAATAGGAGGTATTGGCATTGGCATTGATGCGCCAATCCGTTTGTTCTATATATTCTTCGATTGTTTGCGTGCTATCAACATAAGTGGTGTCTTCGTTTAAGCCATTCACATGTTCACGTTGCAATTTGCGCGTATGTCTGAATAACATAAAGGAACGCATGACTTCGAAATACTGTTTTTCAAAAAGGTTTTTCTCGATTAAATCCTGAATTTCCTCAACGGCCCAGGTTTCTTTGGATTGTAAATCCTGAATAATTTTTTCAAAAAGAATTTCATCAAATGCTATGGAAACACTCTGAAAGCTTTTTTCAATCGCGTCTTTTATTTTAAAACTCTCAAAAGGTTTGTATTCGCCGTTTCTTTTGATAACATATTTTTCCATAGCATGTGATGGTTTAAGGTTAGGTTATTTGGGTTTATTTTATTCTTGTTCGGAGAATTTTTTTTCTAAAAGCATAGCGCTTGGAAACAAAATGTTGTTTTCCAAATGAATGTGTTTGTGTAAATCCTGCTCAAAATCAGCTAGCATGGCATAAGTCACACGGAACGTACTGCAACCATCTGCCGGCGGTGTATAATTATTGGTTAATGCTGCTATTTTTACAAAACGATCCCCTTCGGCTTCATGCTCTTCCATCATCATGGCAATAGGATTTTTTACAGTTCCAAATTGTGGTTTCGCAATTGGTTCCTCGGTAAGCGATGCTTTTGCCATTTTTTTGATAAAGGGAAATAAAATCAGTTCTTCTTTTTTCATGTGTTGCGCTAATTCGCCTGCACAACCAATAAACAGTTCATTGATTTCGAATAATTCAGGATGATTTGCTCCATGTACTTTGCACAGTTTGTCTAAAAATGGAAGCAAAATTTGCGTTTTTTCTTCTACATAACGATGATGGGTTTTCTCAATATAATCTGCCAATAAATCCAAAGGCCAAATTTTGAAATCTATAGTACTGTCATTTTTGGTTGCCAAAACAGTGTTTAACTGCTCCATTAATTGATCCGTATCAACGTCCTTTTTTTCGCAAGCTTCCTCGATTGTTCGATTGCCTTTGCAGCAAAAATCTATTCCGTATTTTGAAAATATTGCTGCGGTTCTAAAATCTTTTGCAACGTATTCTCCGATTGTTATTTTCTCTAAAGTTTCCATAAGATCTGTTTTCGATTAAAATTTATTTAGACAAAAATAATCATTATTTTTAATAAAAGACAAATTTATCCTTAATTAATTTTTTAAATTAATTTTATTTATAAAGTGCTTATTATAAGGAGTATGTGTTTTTTAAAAATCATTTTTAATGAATATTAATTTTATAATTTAAAAAATAATAAAAAGATGATTTTTATCATGTTTTAGCTTTTTTTAAAGTCATTAATTTGCAACAAACAAATAAAAGACATTTTTGTCCTTTATTTAAATTAAAGTACATTTATTAACTAACAAAAACGGATACTTATGCTTTCAAAATCACAGGCAAGAGCATTTTTTTTAGGAGGAACAGTGGTCACCTTTTTAATCTTTATAGGATTGACCATTTATTCGTTCATGCCAAGGAATGATCAAACAAACTACAGTAAGATTACTAAAGAAGTAGTGAGAGGAAAAGAAATTTGGGAAACTAACAATTGTATGGGCTGTCATACCATTATGGGCGAAGGAGGATATTATGCTCCGGAGTTGACAAAGGTGATGGAACGTCGTGGCGAAGGCTATATCAAAGCGGTTTTGATGTCGCCTATTCCTTGGGCACCAAACGGGCGAAAAATGGTAGCTTATAAAATGAATGAAGCGGATGCCAATGCCATGGTTGCCTATTTCCAATGGATTGGAAAATTAGATTTAAATGGTTTCGACCGAATCGTTTCTCCTTTAGCTAAAGAAAATAATTAAAATTTTTAAAAATGAAATATAAATCACAAAAAGTAGCCTACTGGTTTTTTGCATTGTGCATGCTTTTGTTCTCGCTGCAAATTGTCTATGGCTTTATCATGGGCTTTGACCGAATAGGAATTCAAGGATTACATGAAATTATCCCTTTTAACGTGGCACGAGCGGTGCATACTAATTTGTTGGTGGTATGGTTGTTAACCGGTTTTATGGGTGCGGCATATTACATTATTCCCGAAGAAGCGCAGCGCGAATTAATAAGCGTGAAATGGGCTTATGTTCAACTGATTTCATTAGCTATTGTTGGCGTTGTTACTATAATTGGCTTTCACTTTAACCATTGGGAAGGTAGAAAATTTCTTGAAATTCCAAGAGAGTTGGACTATTTAGTAGTTGTAAATGTACTGTTGTTCTTATTCATAATTTTGGGTACACTTTTCAAAGGAAAACGACAAACTACAACGGCTTTAGTACTATCAATGGGATTGTTTTTTGCAGCGTTGCTTTATATACCCGGAATGATTTGGTTTGACAGCCAGGTAATGGATTCATTTTTCCGTTGGTGGGTGGTTCACTTGTGGGTTGAAGGCGTTTGGGAATTAATTATGGGAGGTATTCTTTCGTTCTTATTGATCAAGTTAACCGGAGTGGACAGAGAAGTTATCGAAAAATGGTTGTACGTAATTGTTGGATTAACTTTCCTTTCGGGAGTTTTGGGAACTGGGCATCACTACTACTACATTGGAGTAAATAAAATTTGGTTGATCGTTGGTGGAATTTTCTCTGCCTTAGAACCTTTGGCTTTCTTAGCAATGGCATTATTTGCTGTAAACATGTACAGAAAAGGGGAAAAAAGTCATCCGAACAAAATTGCTTTATTCTGGACTATTGGTTCAGCTATCGTTTCTTTTGTAGGCGCAGGATTACTTGGTTTTGCACATACATTACCACAAACAAACTTGTATACGCATGGAACTTTAGTAACTGCAATGCACGCTCATTATGCATTCTGGGGCGCTTATGCGATGATTGTTCTAGCGATGATTAGTTATGCTTTACCCAATTTAACGGGGCGTAAACGTTACGAAAGTTCGCAAGGTATGATGGCTTTTTGGCTATCGAATATTGGAATCTTGGGGATGACTGTAGCCTTTGGTGTTGCCGGAGTTGCTCAAGTGTATATGGAACGAAAAATGAAAATGGATTTCATGGTTGTTCAAAGCGAAATCAGCATCCATTTTGTAGTGCTTCTTATTTGTGCTACCATGTTTACCATAGGAATTGGTCTGTTTATTTTTGATTTTATCAAATACGGCAGACTTACAGATGAAGCTCTAGATACCGACAATCAAGGACATAGAGTAGATGGGTATAAAATTGATGGCCATGTAATTGAAAATTTAACAGGAACAAGTGAGAAAAAAGGAAAAACAGTGATTTAAAACTGAAACCTTTTTCGTGAACGGAATACTTAAAATAAAATTTCCAGAATGCTTTAACCACCGTTTTTTGGAATTGCATTTCCGAAAAAACAATAGTTATCGTGTTCTGGTTTTTTTCTAAAATAAAAAAAATGTTAGTAAATATCCCATATTATCACGCGGTAGGCAAAGAAAAAGAGGTCTTTGAACACGCCTATAAAAACAAAATACCTTTCCTGTTGAAAGGACCAACCGGAACCGGAAAATCCCGTTTTGTGGAATACATGGCACATCAATTGGATAAAAAAATCATCACAATTAGCTGTCATGAAGAAACATCTTCTACGGATTTAATTGGTCGATTTATAATTAAAGGTGCCGAAACGGTTTGGCTTGACGGTCCATTAACCACTGCCGTAAAAGAAGGAGCGATTATTTATTTGGATGAAATCGCCGAAGCGCGACCAGATGTTATTGTGGCCATTCACTCGTTGACGGATCACAGAAGAGAATTATTCATAGACAAATTAGGCGAAACCGTAAAAGCGCATGACGATTTTATGTTGGTTGCTTCCTTTAATCCCGGTTATCAAAGAGGTTTTAAAGAACTAAAACCCTCGACTCGTCAGCGATTTATTGCCGTTTCTTTTGAATATCCGGAAACGAAAATTGAAACTGAAATTTTGGTAAAAGAAACGAATGTGGATACTGATGTCGCCAAAAAACTGGTAGCCATTGGGAACAAAATCAGAAACCTAACCGAATTGGGGTTGACAGAAACCGTTTCGACCCGACTTTTAGTGGATGCCGCCAAAATTATTCATTCTGGTCTTCCAAAACGATTGTCGGTTCATGTGGCTATTGTAGAACCGTTAACCGATGATTTACAAACGGTGGAAGCATTGAAGGATTTGTGTGATTTGATGATATAGAAAAAAGTGGTCAGTGGTCAGTTTTTTTTAGTGTTCAGTTGCATGAATGATTAAATAAGTGTTCCATTGATAAGAAAGCTACTTTTACTTTTATCAAAATAAAAATAAATACTAAAAATGAATACTATTACTGAGCACTGACGATTAAATTATGGTTCACTAATATAACTGATCACTTGGAAAAGATGGGTTTCGAAATAGACGAATATATAGTTGGGAAGTTATTCAGACACTTAAAAAAAAGTAAAAAGATACATCCCGAAATTACTGCAAGAACTGTAACGCTTAATGATATAAAACCGCGATTGACTATTTTGGCTCGTGCTTTGACGGGAAAACCAATCGAAATTTTCCCCGCCGAAAGAGAAGGGGGATATAAAAACAATAATTTTTTCCTCCCCATTTCTTTTTCCAAATTACCTACGAAAAAAGACAACCTTACTTTTTATCTTTTTAGGATTTTGTATCTGAGCGTACAACAGCGGTTGAATTTGAATTGGACTTTGGAAGAAAAAGACCAGCCATTGGCACTTTCACAACAAAAAGCATTTGAAACATCTGAAGCTGTTCTGGCCATTTTGTTTGAAGAATTTTCTATCGATAAAAAATTTCATACCGAAACAAAACTGCATTTCATTCAAAAGGAAAACGGAAAAAATACTCCTGATTTTTCTTGGCTGTATGGCAAATGGATGCAAAATGAAATAGAAAAAAATAGCAATACCATTCTCGAAAATTTCTCTGATAAAACCAAAAAAGCTAATGAAAATCAGGCTTTAACCACTTTAAAAACAAAAGCGGTCGAAGAAGTGATTACTGTTGAGGTCGATAAAAAACAACAGGAAGATTATGTATTGCTTCACAATTTTGAAAAAGTGGAAACTGCCGAAGAATTCAATGGAACTTGGCGCGATTTTGATGGTTCGGACGAATTAGAAGAACATCAGGAAGCATTGGAAGAGTTGAATATGAAATACACGGTTCGGGTAGATGATACGGCACATTCCGTTTATCAATCTGATTTTATTGAGAATACTTCCATCTCCGAAAGTGCTGAAATTGATGCCAAAGGATTCCATCTTACCTATAACGAATGGGATTTTAGTAAGCGTATTTATAAAGAGAATTTTTGTAAAGTGTATCCGAAATCACAACAGAAAACGGACCCTAATTACTATAAAAAGACCATTGCAAAAAATGCTTCGACCTTATTGGGTTTGCGAAAAATGCTGACCAATGTCAATAACAGAATGCAACAGCAAAAACGCCAGACACAAGGAGACGAATTCGATATCGATGCTATTACGGATTTGTATATTGATGTGCATTCGAAACGGACACCTTCGGAAAATATATACATTTCAAATCGGAAAAAAGAGAAAGATTTATCGATTTTAATCCTCTTGGATATCAGTCTTTCCAGTGATGGATATGCCGCAGGAAATCGTGTGATTGATGTGGAGAAAGAAGTTTCTATTCTTTTTGGAGAAATTTTAAACGAGTTCAATATCGATTTTTCCATTGACAGTTTTTACTCCAAAACTCGAAATTTTTCGACCTATTTAACGGTAAAGGATTTTGATGAAAACTGGAATATCGCCAAACATAAAATTGGAGCGATAGAACCCAATGGCTATACCAGAATTGGAGCTGCTTTACGTCATGCCGGCGCAAGACTTGATAAAAGAAACACCAAAAACAAATGGGTCATCCTGATTTCTGACGGAAAACCCAATGATTACGATAAATACGAAGGAAAGTACGGCGTGAATGATGTGAAACAAGCACTTCGGGAACTCAATAACAGAAATATTAATTCCTATGCTTTGGCTATTGAAGCCCAGGCAAAATATTATCTGCCGCAAATGTTCGGGCAAAATCACTATCAAATTCTAACAACACCGGTCGAACTATTGCGATCCTTGGTGCAATTGTACGAAAAAATTAAACATCAAAAATAAATATATAATGAACGATATTTCCAATACCACAACACTTCCTGATGGACATCCGGTTCAGATTTACTTTCAGGAAAACGACATTATTCATGCACTTTTAGAAGAATTATCAGCTGTAAATCCTGAGGATGATTTGCAGAAATATACGAATATATTCAATCAGCTTCACACCATCGAGAAACGATTTTCCCGTAAAGAAAATCAGCTTTTTCCGTTTTTAGAAAAAAAAGGATGGAACGGTCCTTCTCAGGGAATGTGGTCCTTTCATGATAATTTAAGAGAGCAATTCCGTTTAATTCAGTACTATCTTAAAATGAATAATCCGGAGAAAATTAGTATCAATACTCCTTTTCTGGTCAATGGAATCGACCGATTGATGCAGATGGAAGAAGCGGTTTTGTTTCCAAATGCCTTAGAACTCCTTACTGAAGCCGACTGGATTGAAATGCGCAAAGGTGAAGAAGAAATTGGCTGGATGCTGCCAGAAGCTCCTGCTCCTTATCCAAAACAAGAATACATTCACCCAAGTGAAGATTTTACCAAAAGAGAAATGTCTTTTTCACTCGAAAATACGTCTCATTATGATGAAGGATATATGACGGCGGAGCAGGTAAATTTACTTTTTAAAACGATGCCGTTAGATTTGACTTATGTTGATGAAAACGACAAAGTGATTTTCTATAATCGGGGAGAAGAACGTGTTTTCCCCAGAAGTGCCGGGATTATTGGTCGGGAAGTCAAGTTTTGTCACCCACCAAAAAGTGTGGGAACCGTGCTTAAAATCTTGGATGAATTTAGAAAAGGAACAAAAAACGAATCCTCATTTTGGATTAATTACAAAGAACGTCTGATTTACATTCGCTATTTCGCGGTCAGGGATGCCGATAAAAACTACAAAGGTGTCATAGAAATGTCACAGGACATTACCGACATCAAGAAAATAGAAGGCGAAAAACGATTGTTGGACTGGGATTAATTTCACTGTGAAAATAGCCATTATTTTTAACCTCCTCTTTGCTTGCAACAAGATTCCAACTCATAAATTGTGAAGGGGGGGTTATTCTTAAAACACTGGGTTAATAAAATAAATTTCAACTATATGTGTCCAAAATACCAACGCAATAACCGAAGAACACTGCTTTTATTTGTATTATGTCCATTTTTTACACTGACTCTTTTCAGTTTCATATTTTTTAAAAATGTAAAAGCAGAAGAACATCATCTTGAAATAAAAACCCCTGATGAAGCGATTGCGGATTTAAAAAATGGCAACCTGCGGTTTTTAGAAAATAAGTCCGTTCACCTCAATTATGCGCATGAAATTGATCTTACAAAAAAAGAACAACATCCGCATACATTGGTTTTAACGTGTATTGATTCTCGGGTTCCCCCTGAAATTATCTTTGACCAAGGTATTGGAAATCTATTTGTAGCAAGAGTTGCCGGTAATATAGAAGACGATAACATTTTAGGCAGTATGGAATTTGCCACTACAATTAAACACACCAAGCTTATCTTGGTGTTAGGACACAATCATTGCGGTGCAGTTCAAGGCGCAATTGATAATGTTGGTTTAGAACATTTAACCCAGCTCACCTCACAAATCAAACCATCCATAAATCCACACAAAACGTATCCATTATCGGACTATACCATTGATGATACTTCAAGAAAAAATGTTGTGTTGACCATTGAAAAAATCATACGAAAAAGTGTCACACTAGAACATCAATTAAAAAATAAAGAAATAAAAATCATTGGTGCTTATTACGATATCACTAATGGAAAAGTAGCTTTTTTAGAAAATAATGGGGCACTCAAATGACACTATAAATACAATCCTATAAAATGAACACACTCAAAATCGATTACAAAAACATCTACTATCCGCCAGGAGGTATTTTGATGTGGATTATTATTTTCTTGGAGCTAATCACTTTCGGAATGGCGCTGTTAGCATTCGTTTATTACGGAAAAGAGCAGCCTGAATTATTTCATCAGTCACGGTTGCAACTCAATACTACTTTTGGAGCAATAAACACTATTTTTTTGTTGACGAGTGGTTTTTTTATGGCCAATGCAGTCTTGGAGTTTAAAAACAATAACCGTTTAAAGTCGTCTTTGTATTTTAAATTGACCATGCTTGGCGGAACATTATTTTTAATATTAAAAGGAGTTGAATACTATCATAAAATGGAATCGGGTATCACTCCAGAAACCAATGTTTTTTTTACTTTTTATTGGTTGTTAACCGCTTTTCATTTGATTCATGTAATCATGGGTTTGGTGATTTTAATCTGGACCAACTATGGAATGACCAAGAAAAATTCAGATACAGGTATTGACGATGTTGAAGCCTGCGCTGCTTTCTGGCACATGTGTGATTTGATTTGGTTGTTGCTATTTCCTGTTTTGTACTTAATTTTTTAGAAAATGAAAAAAACACTTTTTATTACGTATGGTTTATTGATTGTATTGACGGCTTCAACCGCTTTGATTTCGAATACAATGTCTGTTTCCGGACTTGCAATTATTTTAATTATGGGATTATCCGTACTGAAATTTCTCTTGGTTTCTTTCGAATTCATGGAACTTAAAAAGGCAAATGCTTTTTGGAAAGTGAGTCTGATTTCGGTTTTAGGGTTGATTGTTTTAGGATTAATTTTATAAAAAAAGGCTCTTAAATAAAAGTTAAAAACATGACAAATGTCATAATAAAGGATAAAGTTATCTTTTATTTTTACACTATAAATCACGATTAATTTAACACCTGATTATTATGGAAATTACATTTAATTTTAACAAACAAAGTAGGGTAGTAGCCATTGCTTTTTTTGTAGCCCTTGGTTTGTTTTCTTGTTCTAAAAATGAGGAAAAAGACGCAAAATATTATGAGAGTATTAAGATAGAAGGTCAAAAAACAGCAGAACTGACTGCACCACCTTTTGTTCCTAAACCCGTGGGCGATCGTGCAGCCACTAAATTGGTGGTGAACATGGAAATAAAAGAACAAGAGGGCGAAATGGTAGATGGTGTTAAATATACCTATTGGACCTTTGGTGGATCAGTTCCTGGAAGTTTTATAAGAACTCGAGTTGGTGATGAGGTAGAATTTCATTTGAAAAATCACCCGGATAATAAAATGCCGCACAATATAGATTTACATGCGGTAACTGGACCAGGCGGAGGAGCAACCTCTTCATTAGTGGCACCGGGACATGAAAAAGTATTCAATTTCAAAACGTTGAATCCAGGCTTGTATGTATACCATTGTGCTACAGCTCCTGTTGGGATGCACATTGCAAACGGTATGTATGGTTTGATTTTAGTGGAACCTGAAGGTGGTTTGCCTCCAGTTGACAAAGAATACTACATTATGCAAGGCGATTTTTATACCAAAGGAAATTATGGAGAACAAGGCTCTCAACCATTTGATATGAATAAAGCGATTAAAGAGCAACCTGATTACGTAGTGTTTAATGGAAAAGTAGGGGCGTTAACAGGTGATAAAGCATTAACAGCCAAAAAAGGAGAAACAGTACGTATTTATATGGGTAATGGTGGGCCAAACTTAGTATCTTCTTTCCACGCAATTGGTGAAATATTCGATAAAGTTCATATAGAAGGAGGCGATTTGATCAACAAAAACGTCCAAACAACTTTGATACCAGCCGGTGGCGCTGCAATAGTTGAATTTAAAGTAGATGTTCCCGGTACGTTTATCCTGGTAGATCACTCTATTTTTAGAGCTTTCAACAAAGGGGCATTGGGAATGTTAAAAGTAGAAGGAGAAGATAATAAGCCAGTCTATTCTGGAACAACACAAGAGGGGATTTATTTGCCGGAAGGTGGTACCATACAAAATATGCCTAAAGTGAAAGGTACAACTAAAAGCGTTGCGGTAAAAACTGTAGCAGAACATGTTAAGGCAGGGAAAGAACTATACGGAAGAACCTGTCTAGCCTGTCACCAATCAGAAGGGCAAGGAATTCAAAATGCCTTCCCTCCATTAGCCAAATCAGATTTCTTAAACGCTAATTCAGGCAGAGCAATAAATGCAGTTTTACATGGATTGAGCGGAGAAGTTACTGTAAATGGTAAAAAATTCAATAACGTCATGACCAGTCAAAATTTGACCGACGATGAAGTAGCCAGCGTGTTGACTTATGTGTATGATAGTTGGGGAAATAATAAAACGGTTGTAACGCCTGCAATGGTTAAAACATTAAGAGGAAAAGTAGCTCCAAAAGTAAAAGATATTCATGAATAAAAACGGGATTGAATCCAAATCTAAACAAGTATTTAACAATAATTATAATAAAATGAAAAAGTATATTTTATGCATCGGAATGATGGGATTGGCTTTACAGGGATACAGTCAAAGTGCTGATAAAGGAAAAGGAGTTTATGCGAAAACGTGTATTGCTTGTCACCAAGCTACCGGGCAAGGAATTCCGGGTGCTTTCCCTCCTTTAGCCAAATCAGATTACTTAAATAAAGATGTGAATCGCGCTGTAAAAGGTGTCGTAAAAGGGTTAACGGGGCCAATTACTGTAAATGGTAAAAAATTCAGTGGTGCCATGCCCGCACAAGCATTGAGCGATCAACAAATAGCGGATGCAATGACTTATGTCTACGCAAGTTGGGGAAATAACAAAACCACGGTTACACCAGCAATGGTAAAAGCCCAAAGAAAATAATTCGTACAGCTTAAAAGAAATTAGCCATGTTAAATATGAAAAGATTTTTGCCACTATTTTTGTTTCTTATTACAGCATCGCTATGGTCTCAAGTTGTTAAAATGGCTTCTATTGAAAGGGGGACTTTTGTTCCCCTTTATGGAGCTACAAGTAAAAAACCAGTACAAGTTGACGCTTTTAGCATGGATATTTATCCGGTTAACAATGCCCAGTTTTTGGAATTTTTGAAGAAATATCCAGAAAACAGTCGCTCTAGAATGAAAGGTATTTTTGCCGATAAAAGTTACTTATCACAATGGGAAAGTGATTTTAATTATGGCTCTGCCAATTTAAGTACTGCTCCGGTAACGAATATTTCTTGGTTTACAGCCAAAAAATATTGTGAGTGCCAAGGAAAACGATTACCCACTATGGATGAATGGGAATATGTCGCCATGGCCGATGAGAAACGAATTGACGCACGTACTAAAGAAAGCTTCAATAATTACATCTTGTCTTGGTATGAAAAGCCAAAAACCTATGCAAATCCGGTAGGTCGCACCTTCAGAAATTATTGGGGTGTTTATGATATGCATGGATTAGTTTGGGAATGGACAGCCGATTTCAATAGTGTTTTTCTTTCCGGGGAATCCAGAAAAGATAAGGATACGGACCGGAATCTATTTTGCGGAAGCGGTTCTGTCAATGCAACAGATTTAATGAATTATGCCGCTTTTATGCGCTATGCTTTCCGAGGAAGTCTTAAGGCACGATTTACTACAAAAAACCTCGGTTTTCGATGTGCGAAAGATAAAAAGTAGCGCTCAAAATCAACTCAAATGACAACAGAAATGAAATCAAATAGTCACAACACCAGCTTATTAGTACAAGCGAATTCTTCAAAGATAAAAACTAAAAAAAACATCTGTAAAACGCTTTTTTTAGGATTCGTTTTAATTTTTTTATCACTTCAATCTTGTGTTAATAAATCAAAAGCGGAAACAATAGACAAACCTATTTCGGATTTATCCATTTATAATCTTCCTTCAAAATGGACCAATGAAGAAGGTGAAAATCTAGAAATGAAAGATTTGAAGGGAAAAGTGCTGGTTATGGTTATGATTTATACTTCATGTAAAGCTGCTTGTCCAAGATTAGTGGCAGACATGCGTAATATCGAACAAAGATTACCCAATAACATTAAGGATAATGTAACATTGGTTTTAGTGAGTATCGATCCTGCTGTAGATACACCCAAACGTTTGAAAGCATTTGCTGTTGAAAATAAAATGGACGGTCCACAATGGGTTTTCTTACGCTCAACAGAAGAAAACACAAGAGAATTTGCAGCAGTTTTGGCTGTAAATTATAAAAAAATAGCGCCATTGGAATTCTCCCATTCCAATATCATAAGTGTATTTAATGCTGATGGGGAATTAGCGTATCAACAAGAAGGTTTAGGTGTCAATTCAGACCAAACCATTCAAAAGATTACTGAGGAAGCTCAAAAAATAAATTAAACATGAAACTATTTAAAATAATTGGTTTGTCATTTTTAGGAATGGTAAGCATGGGGACTTATGCGCAAGAATTAGATGTAAACCTGCAACTCAGACCGCGTTATGAATACCGAAACGGTTTTAAAAACTTGATGCCAAATGGCGAAAAGGCAACTTCATTTGTATCGCAACGTTCCCGATTAAATTTTAATTACAAGCAAGAAAAATTAAAAGCCAAATTGACTTTTCAGAACATTCGTACTTGGGGTGATGTGGCAACAACAACACAAGTTGATAAAAACGGAATTGCTTTATATGAGGCTTGGGCACAATATGATTGTGATGCCAAATGGAGTGCACGCTTGGGTCGCCAAGTGATTTCGTATGACAATCAGCGTATTTTTGGAGAAATTGATTGGGCGCAACAAGGACAAAGTCATGATGCTGCTGTAATTACGTTTCATCCTAAGAATCATCAATTGGATTTAGGTTTTGCTTTGAATGCCAATGCAGAAAATTTATTGGAGCCGAAAACCGCCTATACAACAAATTACAAAAACTTGCAATATGCATGGTATCATACCCAGTTTAGCAAATTGAATTTGAGTTTGCTACTGTTAAATACCGGATATGAATTTGAAAAAACCATTGGCAATTTAGAAATAGATTACAAACAAACCTTTGGTACTTACCTTTCTTTAAAGGAAAAAAAATGGGATGCTAATTTTGGGGCTTATGGACAAACTGGAAAAAGCGTCGATAAAAAGGTAAACGCATGGTATGTGGGAGCTTTCCTTGGTTATGCGGTCACCAATACATTCAAAGCGGGATTAGGATATGAATATCTTTCGGGTAAAAACCAAAACGATAGCAGTTCTGACATAAAATCGTTTAGCCCAATTTTTGGAACCAACCATGGTTTTAATGGCTTCATGGATTATTTTTATGTAGGAAATCATCAAAATAGTGTGGGATTACAAGATGCCTATTTAAAGTTAAATTATGTGTCTAATACATGGCAATTTACGTTGATGCCACATGTTTTTAATGCGCCGAATACTGTTTTGGATACTTCCAATAAAAAAATGGACAGCTATTTAGGAACAGAAATAGATTTCACTGCCAGTTACACCCTTCAAAAAGATATAATAGCTTCGGCTGGGTATTCCCAAATGTTTGGTTCTGGAACTTTAGAAAGATTAAAAAATGTTGCTGATGCCGCCAATACCAACAATTGGGTTTGGGTTATGATTTCTTTTAGTCCTAGACTATTTAGTTTAAAATAAAACACGTTTGTATTGGTTAAAAAAGGATTTTAGGTTGTTTGTTCTTAATGGATGTCGATTATAGTAGTACTTTTAGTAGTAAATTTCTAAAACGATTTTGCTTTTTGAATTGTCAACTAGTTTTTCAATTCTTTTATAAAAGTCGGCATTTACCATTGGACAGCCAAAACTTTTGCATATTGGTTTATCCTGTTCTTCATAAGGCACTTTATCATATTTATGAAGAACAATATTTCTGATAAAAGCATTATTGTTGGTTTCGTCTAAACCGTATAATTTGTATGCTTTTCCAAAGTTTCCAGTATAACTATTTCCGATGTAGTATTTGCCTAATGATGTACAAAGAGATTGGTTAATATTACTGAATTTTAGTTGGCCGTCAATTTGTGTTTCTGAACCAAAACCGTGAGTAACCAAACCCTGGTCAATTATTTTATTGTTTTTTAAGTCATAAACAAAGAATCTGTTTTTTCCGGACATAATTTTCATGTCAATAAGAAATGCGATTTCATTGTTATAGTTAGGATTGTTGGTAATGAATTTCTTTATAATACTAGCTCGGCTCAAAAGTTTTTCTTCTGTTGAATCATCTGATACAGAAATTAAAGAAGATTTATTTTTAGTATTTTTTGAAAAAATATTGATACTAAAAAAGAATATTCCCATTGAGATTAAAACGAAAATTAGTTTTCTCATTTCAGTGTTCTTAGATATAGTTTTTTGTCTTTATAGTAGGACTGTCGAAAACTCAAATACGAATGTCAATCCAAAGAGGATGAATTTGCATAAAATGTCAAGATTATTATTGTACAAAAATAAGCTTTTATTTCTTACTGTATTGGTACTTAGTGTATTATTAACAAATGAAAGAAAATAAGTTATTAATGAATTCTATTAAATATTGAAATCAAATATTGGAATGTGTATTTACTCTCGGTAATCATAAAAAAAATCAGGTGTGTTTAAAAATAAATTCTAAAAATATTCTTTTGTAACTGATACGTTTAATCGCTGTAGAATCTGAAAATATATTTACTTTTGTCCCATGAAAAAAATCATATTCATAATTGTATTGATCATGCTTGTAAAGCCAATTCTACCGGTTTTAGAGTATGTCGTGAATTATGAATACATTTCAAAAGTACTTTGTATTAATAAGGACAAACCTAAAATGCAATGTAACGGGAAATGTCATTTGATGAAAGAATTAGCGAAAGCTTCTGATGCTGAAAAGCCCCTCTCTTTAGATAAAAAAGGAACTTCTCCAATACTTGACATACTCATTTTTGAGGAAATCAAATCTTTCGAAATTGTACCCGTTTGTTTTGGAACCAAAGAAAAAATAAATCATTACTATTCTAATTTATACTTTCACTTGAATAGTAATTCTGTTTTTCACCCACCCACTTTCATTTCTTAAAATTTTGATGCACGTAGTGTGCTTTTATTAATCCGTTTTATGCAACGGATGAGATTCTGTTTGCTTTTTTTGGAAATAAATTGTCCAAAAATGGCATGCAAATCAACATCCATATTTAAAATAAAAATCTAAAGAAATGAAATTTCAATTAAAAAATATACTGGCTGTAGTGGCTATAGCACTTGCGTTTTCCTCCTGTTCCTCAGATAGTGAAACTCCTATTGTTGATGAATTAGCAGAATTGACAAAATTCAAAGAAATCACCAACACCACCCATACTATCGAATTGTATGCTCACATGGGAGCTTTAGAACAAGGTTACAACGAAATCAATTTAAGAATTAAAGACAAAGCAAGCGGAAATTACGTAAAAAATGCAACTGTCAGTTGGATGCCACTGATGCACATGACTATGATGACGCATTCATGCCCAAAATCAGAAGTTGAAAAAATAACGGCTGATGGAACTTTATACAAAGGAAACATTGTTTTTCAAATGCCTCAAAATGCCACGGAATATTGGGATTTAAAAATAGATTATACGATTGATGGAACCACTTATACGGCAACTTCAGTAATTGATGTTCCGGCTTCGGCTAAACAAAGAGTGACTACTTTTACAGGTTCTGATAATGTAAGATATATTGTGGCTTATGTTGAACCACATCATCCAAAAGTGGCACTGAATAATATTACGGTTGGTGTTTATAAAATGGAATCGATGATGAGTTTTCCAGTAGTTGACAATTTTAAAGTTAAAATTGATCCAAGAATGCCAAGCATGGGGAATCATGGTTCGCCAAACAATGTTGATTTAACGCAGTCTATTTTGGACAAATTATATCACGGAAAATTATCATTGACCATGACCGGTTTATGGAAAATCAACTTACAGCTTTTAAATGCATCTGATGTTGTTTTGAAAGGTGAAACCATTACGGATTTAGTTCCGGCAAGCAGTATTTACTTTGAGATAGAATTCTAATTCTATTTCATTTTCTTAACTAAAAAAGGTCAATAAAATCAAATGTATTGACAGCTGTTCTTTTGGCCTTTTTTTAATTTTTCTATCATGAAAAAGAAATTATACGGTTTTGTACTCTTATGTTTCACTTCTATAACTCTTTTTGCACAAGGTCAAGTTATAGATGCGGTCGTGCCAAAAAAACTAAATGAAGTGATTGTCATTGGAAAAAAAACGCAATTATATCAAAAACAAACCAAACCTCTGGCTACAGTAGAGGAGTATTTGCAGCAGTCCGGAAAAGTTGGAATGATTAAAAGAGGCGGATATGCGTGGGAGCCAATAATTAACAGTATGGCTACCGAAAGAACGTTGATTACCATAGACGGAATGCGTGTTTTCGGGGCTTGCACTGACAAAATGGACCCGATAACTTCTTATGTTGAGGTTTCCAATTTATCAAAAGCCACAATTACATCGGGACAGCAAGGCGGTTGTCATGGGGCAACTATTGGCGGATCTATTGATTTAAAAAGAAATCGCAGCGGATTTATAAATTCCGGTTGGGATGTTTCACTACATTCCGGTTTTGAAAGTAACGGCAATCAAAAAATTATTGGATCGGCAATCAATTACGCAAACAATCGTTTTTATATCGATACTGATTTCATGTATCGCGATGCCGAAAATTATTCAGCAGGAAACAATCAAGAAGTTCTGTTTTCACAGTTTAGAAAATTCAATATTTCTGCCACTTCTGGTTTCTCTTTTGATGAAAATAAAATGTTGGAAGCTTCATTAATCTATGATAAAGCAACTGATGTGGGTTATCCTGCACTACCGATGGATGTTTCTTTGGCGGAAGCTTTAATCACTTCATTGAAATTTGAATATGTTCCAAAGTCTTCAAAAATTGAAAATTGGGAAACTAAAATTTATTACAACACGATCACGCATATAATGGATGATACCAAACGTCCTTTTGTTCCTATTCACATGGATATGCCGGGCTGGAGCGATACGTACGGATTCTATTCAAAAGCCAAAGGAGTTTTTAAAAGCCATCATTTTCTGGTTGATTTGAATTCGTTTTATAACCGTTCCGTTGCTGAAATGACGATGTATCCGAGCGATCCAAATGAAAGTTTGATGTTTATGTTTACCTGGCCGGATGTGCGAACACTTTATAATGCGTTGTTTCTGGAAGACAATATCGTTTTGAACAGTCAATCCAGTTTGCGGTTTTCAGCAAGTGTTGCGAATCATTTTAATAAAGTTGCCGATGATTTAGGGCTGGAAAGTTTACAGATTTTTTATCCAAATATGAAAGACAGCAAAAATAGAATTTTAAAAAGTATTTCGTCAAATTATGCATACGATAAAAATGGGTTTCAGTATGGATTTGGACTTGCTCATGGTGAGCGTGCTCCATCGGTTTCTGAGGGATATGGATTTTATTTATTCAATAGTTTTGATAGATACGATTATATTGGAAACCCGGAATTAAGAAACGAAAAATCATCAGAAGCGAATGCTTTTATTGGTTACAAAAACCAAAAAATAAGCACTAAAATCTCGTCTTCCTATTTTCATATCTCGAATTATATTGTTGGTAAACCTGCTGAGAATTTGATTCCGATGACTATTGGCGCAAGCGGAATAAAAATCTACACTGCACTGGATTATGCTACTATTTTTAATACTGATTTGAATATCGAATATCAATTTAATAAGAACTTTAAATGGTCAGGGCAATTGGTTTACAGCTATGGGCAAGATCATAAAAAAGAGAATTTACCTTTTATAAGCCCGTTGCGGTATTCGTCTTCGTTGCATTATAGACTAAATAAATTCTCCTCTGAAATCGCGGTTCAGGGAAATGCAGTTCAAACGCAATACAGTCCTTTTTATGGTGAAGACAGAACGCCGGATTATGCAATTTTAAACTTCGCATCGAGTTATTCATTTCAGATTGATAAAAGCAAATGGAATGTAAAAGCAGGAGTAGAGAATGTTTTAGATACGTATTATTCCACTTTTTCAGATTGGAACAATATTCCTCGAAAAGGAAGAAATTTCTTTTTGAATGTTGGTTTAGGGTTTTAAAAACCATCAGATTTATAGTTTGGAACAAAAAAAGGAGCTTCAATGGAAGCTCCTTTTTTATAAATATATTTTGAATAAACTTATTCTTTTAATCGGCACGCTTTGCTGTCGCCATTCACGACAACTTCAGTCATTCCTAAAGAAGATAAGTTTTTCATGGCTTTATCCCATTTCTTACCACTCAATTCCGATTTGATTTTCAATAATCCGAAATCCATTTTGCTGTCATTCGTTTTCAAGATAGCAACAATCAGTTTTTCATCATCTTCCAATTCAATTTGAACTTGTTTTTTCTCTGGTCGCATTTGAGGGAACAACAATACTTCTTGAATAGAAGCATTATTTGTCAAATACATAATCAATCGGTCCATTCCAATTCCCATTCCGGATGTTGGAGGCATTCCGTATTCCAACGCTCTCAAGAAATCTTCATCGATTATTCCAGTAGCTTCATCATCCCCTTTTTCAGCCAATCTCATTTGGTCTTCAAAACGTTCTCTTTGGTCAATTGGGTCATTCAATTCAGAATAAGCGTTCGCTACTTCTTTACCACAAACCATTAATTCAAAACGTTCTGTCAATTCTGGATTGTCACGGTGTTGCTTACACAATGGCGACATTTCCTTTGGATAATCCGTGATGTAAGTGGGTTGAATATAATTTCCTTCGCATTTAGCGCCAAAAATCTCATCAATCAATTTTCCTTTACCCATGGTTGCATCCACATCAATTCCCATACCTCTGGCAGCGTCAAATAACTCTGTTTCACTTTTTCCTGAAATATCAAATCCAGTGAAATGTTTGATAGAATCGGTCATTGTAACTCGTGCATAAGGCGCTTTGAAATTGATGGTATGTTCTCCAAAAGTCACTTCTGATTTCCCATTTACGGCAATCGCGCAATGCTCCAAAAGATCTTCGGCAAATTTCATCATCCAGTTGTAGTCTTTGTAGGCTACATATATTTCCATGGCAGTAAATTCCGGGTTGTGCGTACGGTCCATTCCTTCGTTACGGAAGTTTTTCGAAAACTCATAAACTCCTTCAAAACCACCAACAATCAATCTTTTTAAGTACAACTCATTTGCAATACGCATGTACAATGGCATATCAAGTGAGTTGTGGTGCGTGATAAAAGGACGCGCTGCAGCGCCACCGGGAATCGGTTGCAAAACAGGCGTTTCTACCTCTAAATATCCTTTATCATTAAAGAACGAACGCATTGCATTGAACAATTTTGTTCTTTTGATAAACGTTTCTTTGACGTGGTCGTTCACGGTTAAATCCACGTAACGACGACGGTATCTTTGTTCCGGATCAGCAAAAGCATCATGCGTTTTTCCGTCAGCATCCGTTTTTACTACAGGAAGTGGTTTCAAAGCTTTTGCCAAAACCGTCAATCCATAAACATGAACCGAAATTTCCCCCACTTGCGTTTTGAAAACCGTTCCGCGAACTCCAATAAAATCGCCAATGTCCAATAGTTTTTTGAAAACTACGTTGTACATTGTTTTCTCTTCATCAGTCGAAATATCATCTCTCGAAACATAAATTTGAATACGTCCTTCAGCATCTTTCAATTCTGCAAATGACGCCTTTCCCATGATACGCTTACCCATTAAACGTCCTGCTAAAACCACTTCCTTTCCTTCGTACTTCTCGAAATCAGCTAGGATTTCGCTGGAATAAGCGGTGGTGATAAATTCGGCTGCTGGATAAGGCTCAATGCCTAAATTGCGTAATTCGGTAAGTGCTTCTCTACGTAATATTTCTTGTTCGGATAATGCCATTTTATGCTGTTTTTAAGAGCGCAAAGATACTGTATAAGTAGCAAAGTAGCAAAGTGCTAAAGGTTTTTTGGAGCTATTTCCAGCTTTCCGTTATAATCTTTTTATTTTTAAAAAAAAATAAAAAGGATTTCCACTGTAATCTGGGCTAGGAATTGTAGTTATTATTTTACATTTGGTAAAAATCACGATTCAAAATCATAAAAATTGAAAAATAAAATTTACGCTTTCCTACTCTTAGGGCTACTCGCTACAAGTTGTCAAATCACCGAAACCATCTATTTAAACCAGGACGGAACGGGAAAAATAGAAACCGAATCACTTCGCGACGAACACAGTTACATGCAATTAGCGGGTGAAAATTACTCGAAAGAAGAAAAATTCGAGGATACAACTTACGTTTTTAAGGATTTTATAACGAAATATTCGGAAACATTTTCTAAACTTCCAGCATCCGAAAAGGCCATTTTTCAAAAATATGCAACCGTAAACGTTCACATCAAGAAAAGTTCCTATGAGAAAGAATTTCGAACAAAAATCAATCAAAACTTCGATAAAATTTCAGCAGTTCCGGATTTATACAAAACCCAGGAATATGCGGATGATTTAGAACATAATTATGCCTTAACTGCCGAAAAACATTATTATAGTGTGAGTTATGCTTTTGACGGAAGTCTTTTCAAAAGAATAGTGAAAATTACAGATGAGATGGAATTAAAAAAACAGCAGGATAAAATTTCAGAATTGAAAACCCGAGTTTCCAATTTTAAAATCAACCAGCCTTATGTTTTAAAATATCATTTTCCTCGAAAAATAAAATCAGTTTCGAATGCAAATGCAAAAATAAGCGAAGATAAAAAAGCATTAGAATTGCAATTCCTGTTATCGGATTGTTTGCAAAATCCAGAAAGCACGAATTTAGAAGTGATTTTGGAACCAGAATTTTAAACATGGAACACTGCATTATTCATTCTTGAAAACTTTGTACCTTTGCCAATTAAAAATAAGGGAAAGAAATAGGATTGCTTCGTTCCTCGCAATGACAAATGAACAAAATCATCCAACTTCAAGATTTAGGAAACAAAGATTACAAGGAAACTTGGGAATACCAAGAAGAATTGTTCAAAGGAATAGTTGACTTAAAAATTAAAAATAGGAGAGAGGAAACGAGTTTACAAACGCCCAATTATTTCCTTTTTGTGGAACATCCTCACGTTTATACTTTGGGTAAAAGTGGCGATTTAAGTAATTTGCTTTTATCTGAAAAACAATTGGAAGCCAAAGGAGCCAATTTCTATAAAATTAATCGTGGTGGTGATATTACGTATCACGGACCTGGACAAATTGTGGGTTATCCAATTATAGACTTAGAAAATTTCTTTACTGATATTCATAAATACTTGCGTTTTCTGGAAGAAGCCATTATTCTTACCCTTCAAGAATATGGAATTGTTTGTGGCAGAAGCGAAGGCGAAACCGGAGTTTGGTTAGGGGCAGGAACTCCATTTGCAAGAAAAATTTGTGCCATGGGCGTTCGCGCTTCCCGTTGGGTAACCATGCATGGATTTGCACTAAACGTAAATGCTGATTTGGGTTATTTTGACAATATTATTCCGTGTGGAATTCGCGGTAAAGCCGTAACTACATTAAACGTAGAACTTGGAATTGAAAGAGTAAACGAAGAAGAAGTGAAAGAGAAAATCCTAAAACATTTCTCCCATTTGTTCGAAGCTACATTTGAGAAATCTTAAATCAAAAATCATTAATCGGCAATCAAAAATCAAAAGAATATTGTTCCGGTAATAATCGAAACGTCATTCGGTGGTATTTCGTTATCCCATATTTCCGTATTGCTTCGCGATGTTCTTTGGTAGGATAGCCTTTGTTTTGTTTCCAATTGTACATAGGGAATTCCTCATGAATGCAATTCATATACTCATCCCGATAGGTTTTTGCCAATACCGAAGCAGCTGCAATACTCATAAATTTAGAATCTCCTTTTACGATACTGGTATTTGGAATCGAATTTAAAATTTCGAGTTCAGCAGCAGTAAAAATTTTTCCTCCACGGTTTTTTATTCCTTTTTTGTGAATCAGCGGTGCATTTCCGTCGAGAATAATATATTCCGGTCTTGGATGGAGTTTTAAAATGCTTTCCTGCATGGCTTTTATAGATGCATTCAGAATGTTGATTTCATCAATTACCAAAGGCTCAAGATGCGTTACCGCAAAGGAAATGGCTTGCTGCTCAATAATAGGTCTTAACTTTTCTCTGGTTTTTTCTGATAACTGTTTACTGTCATTCAGGATTGCGTTTTCAAAATCGAAAGGTAATATTACGGCCGCTGCTGTTACAGGGCCGGCAAGACAGCCTCGACCTGCTTCATCAGTTCCGCTTTCGAGAATAATTTTCGAAAAATTGTTTTCGAGCATATTGTATTGTTTTAAAGAAACAAATATTATAAAATTTTCTCTGTAAAAACCCGTTAGTTACCTATTTGTTATAACAATCCTATAAAATGCTGTGTTTTTTTATTTATATGTTTTTATAAATTACCTTTGCTTGATTAAAATTGTAAAAATAATTGCCTAATTATACCCACTTTCAAATGAGAATTCTCTTTTTTTTTATTTTTTTATCATGCCCCAGTTTGCTATTTTCTCAGGAAAAAAACAGTACAAATATAGACTTCAATAGTAAATACAATAGTTCGGATTCAATAAACAAAAAAAAGCAATCAGTTGCTACCATAGATATGTATCGGGTGATTACTTTGGATCGGGACACTACTTATATTGATACTTCGCTTACCATTCAAAAAGAATACAGCCATAATTATTTACGAAAAGACATTTTTGGACTTTTACCTTTTTCAAATGACGGACAAACGTACAATACTTTGCAATATAGTTTAACCGATTTTTCTCCTCTTCCGGAATTTGGATTCAAAGCAAAACATTTTAATTTTCTCGAAGCAAACCAAATTAGATACAGTTCTGTAGCCACTCCAGTTACCGAGTTATATTTTAAAACTACCGTACAAAAAGGGCAATCTACAGATGCATTTATTACTTTAAACACTTCGGAGAATCTCAATTTTTCTATAGCTTACAGAGGATTACGCTCTCAGGGAGAATATATAAATCAATTATCAAGTACAGGAAATTTCAGATTCACGGTAAGTTATAATACTAAAAATAAGCGCTATTATTCTAATGCACATTTTACATCTCAGGATATTTTAAATGAGGAAAATGGCGGAATTACAACAATTAGTGATTTTGAAAGTGAAGACCCAAATTACAATAACAGACAACGACTGGAGGTCTTTTTTTCGGATGCTAAATCATTTCTGAAAGGGAAAAGAGTATTCTTAGATCACAATTTTAGAATCAATGCGAATAAGGGTGCTAATAATTTATATGTTACCCATCAATTTAATTACGAGAACAAATTTTTTGAATACAATCAAGCCACAGTTCCATCTGCTGTAGGAGGAACAATCGTTTACCGTTTTGGGGAATCTTTTAAAAATAGTGGAATAAACGATCAGACCCATTATAATAAAATGTACAATAAAGCGGGACTAATTTATGAGAATACAACTTTAGGGAAATTTCAATTTTTTATTGATGACTTTGGTTCTAATTACTACTACAATCAGATATTAATTTTTGATGATAAAACAGTTCCCAGCTCTTTAAGTCAAAACATAAATAATGTGGGAGGGCAATATGAGTATCAACAAAACAAGTGGAATGGAAAATTCTTGTATTCAAGATCCATTACCAATCAATCACTGTCAAATTTGGATGCCAAAGTGAAATATGATTTTAATGATGAAACTGAATTGTCATTTCAATATCAAAACATAAATAAGTTGCCAAATAATAATTACAATCTGTATCAAAGCAGCTATATCCAATACAACTGGTCAAATGATTTTAAGAATGAAAAAATTAACTCAATTAGCGCCAATGCTATCACTCCATGGGTTAATGCATCGTTGCAGTATTCAGTTCTAAAGGATCATTTGTATTTTAATGATGTTTCTACTGATGCACAGATATTGGCACGTACCCAAATCGTTGCGCCAACGCAATATGAGAACACGATAAATTATTTGTCAGTGAAAGTGAGTAAAGAATTAAAATTTGGGAGATTTGCTTTAGATAATACTGTTTTGTATCAAAAAGTAGATCAACAAGATAATGTCTTAAATGTACCTGAAATAGTGACGAGAAATACCTTTTATTACTCGGGTTATTTTTTCAAAAAGAACGCTTTGTTTTTACAGACAGGAGTTTCGTTTAATTATTTTACAAAATATTATGCCAATGATTACAATCCAGTGATTGGTGAGTTTTTTGTTCAAAATGAAAAAGAAATTGGAAATCATCCTAATTTTGATTTTTTTATCAATGCAAAGATTCAAAGAACCAGAATTTACATAAAAGCAGAGCATTTTAATTCAGCTTTATCGGGTAATAATTTTTATTCTTCACCTAACAATCCTTCTCGTGATTTTACAATTCGTTTTGGATTGGTTTGGAATTTCTTCAATTAATAAATAGTAGTACACCATTTAGCGGGAAAACTCATTTTTTCATCCTATCCAATATATTTTTACCAGCTTGATAGCAAGTAAAGAATGCTGCTTTAAATGAAATTTACAAAACTCCTATACTAAAAGTATGGTGTAGTAATAATGTGTGCAAAATTCAGTAATCTGTATTTTTTTGTAACAAAATGCTATCTTTGTATTGCGATTTATAACAACTCACACTTTTAAATGAATAATAAAATGCACTACGCAGAAAACATATTAGGTACAATAGGCAACACACCATTAGTAAAACTTAATAAAGTTGTTGCTGGAATAGATGCTTTGGTACTTGCTAAAGTAGAAACTTTTAATCCAGGAAATTCCGTAAAAGACAGAATGGCCGTTAAAATGATTGAAGATGCCGAAGCAGATGGAAGATTAAAACCAGGAGGAACTATTATTGAAGGAACTTCAGGGAATACTGGAATGGGATTGGCATTAGTGGCTATTATAAAAGGCTATAAACTTATTTGCGTGATTTCGGATAAGCAGTCCAAAGAAAAAATGGATATTCTTCGTGCCGTAGGAGCAAAAGTGGTAGTTTGTCCTACCGATGTAGAACCTACCGATCCACGTTCGTATTATTCAGTTTCTAAAAGATTAGCTGAGGAAACGCCTAATTCCTGGTATGTAAATCAATACGATAATCCATCCAACTCTTTAGCACATTATGAGCAAACCGGACCTGAAATTTGGGAACAAACCGGTGGTAAAATCACTCATTTTGTATCGGGAGTAGGAACAGGAGGAACGATTTCAGGTGTTGGAAAATATTTGAAAGAAAGAAATCCCAATATTAAAATTTGGGGAATTGATACCTATGGTTCTGTATTTAAAAAGTACCATGAAACAGGGATTTTCGACGAAAATGAAATCTATTCTTATATCACCGAAGGAATTGGAGAAGACATATTACCAAAGAATGTTGACTTCTCTTTGATTGATGGTTTTACAAAAGTAACCGACAAAGATGCAGCGGTTTATACCCGAAAAATTGCACTTGAAGAAGGGATTTTTGTTGGAAATTCAGCTGGTGCAGCCGTAAAAGGATTGTTGCAACTCAAAGAACATTTCAAACCCGAAGATGTGGTGGTGGTTCTTTTTCACGATTCAGGAAGCCGTTATGTAGGCAAAATGTTCAATGACGATTGGATGCGTGAAAGAGGTTTTCTTGATGAAGAAATCAAAAAGGCCGAAGATGTTATCAAAGATCATATCGACAAACCATTGATTGTTGTTCGTACGGAAGAATTAGTTTCACACGCTATAGAAAGAATGCGTAAATACAAGATTTCTCAAATTCCGGTGATTGACGTCACAGGGTTTGTAGGTTCAGTTGATGAAAGTGATTTGTTCCAAAGTTATGTTGCCGATAAAAATGTAGCGGACAGACCTATCAAAGAAATTATGGGAAAACCATTTCCAATCGTAAAATTAGGAACCTCAATAGAAGAAGTCTCTAAATTATTTACCAAAGAAAATGATGCGGTTTTGGTTGAATTAGAGAATGGAAATCACCATATTATTACCAAATACGATATTATTGGGTCAATAAAATAGGACTTTAATACGAATTAATTTTAGCATACACCTGCAAGGTTTTTTAACCTTGTAGGTTTTTTTTGTTTTTAGAGAGTTTAGATTTAGCTAAAAATTGTTCAATATCCACAAATTAAATTGATGTTTTATTAAGTTTTAAAAAAGATCTTTAACCTCTATTTTAAGGGCTTCAACAATTTTTAACATTGTACTTACTTTCATTTCTTGTTTTCCTTTAATGTATTTTCTTAAATTTTCTACATCCATATCAGCATCGTGGGCAACTTCTCTGGTTTTCAATCCTTTTTCTTTGATAATTTCCTCAATACGTTTCCCTAAAAGGATAATTTTTTGACTCATTTCCGATTTTCGAACTCTTTTTTCCATAATTGGAAAATTACTTTCGTCTGATTAAATAAATAGGATTGTATCAATCGGGTTGTATTCAACCGTTTTTTATATATTTGAAAAATATAATTATTTAAATGAAATTATGCGCAATAATCCAAGCAGGAATACCCACTTCATAATGTATTGATTTTTAAAAATACTTCATTTAAAATCAATTTAAAACACACATTATGATAAAAGATATAGAACGCAATAACGAAAATATTTCCATAAACGATACAGCAATTTCCATCTTAAAAGAACACTTTTCGTCTTGTTTTAAAAAAGACGGCAGTTTTGATATGGAACGATTTAAGGAAGAACTGAAAGACAAAGTTGATGTTGTTCACGAAGGATACGAACTTAAATTTCTTGGTAAAAGTTATGCCAAACTTTTAGCTTCATTAGACACAACAACGGTCATTACTCCCAATACTGACCATAATGATTTACCCGAAAACCAGAACAGCGAGAACATCTATATCAGTGGTGATAATCTTGACGGATTGAAGCATTTATTGAAATCCTATTCTAAAAGTGTAAAATGTATTTATATAGACCCACCTTACAACACAGGAAGTGACGGATTTGTGTATAAAGACAATTTCAATTTTACGGTTGATGAATTGCAGGACAAATTAAGCGTTGACGAAACACAAGCCAAACGAATTTTGGATTTAACCAAAAGGAATTCGGCATCACACTCTGCTTGGTTGATGTTCATGTTTTCTCGTTTGCAATTAGCAAAAGATTTATTGAAAGATGATGGCGTGATTTTTATCTCTATTGATGATAATGAACAGGCAAATTTGAAGTTGTTGTGTGATGATATTTTTGGAGAGGAGAATTTTGTAACTGAAATTGCTTGGAGAAAATCAGATAATCAAGCGAATATTGGACAAATAGCAAGAGTAAAGGAATATATTATTTGCTATTGTAAATCAAAAGACCAATTAAATCTAAATAAAATTCCATTAACTGAAAAAGCAAAAAAAGAGTATAGTTATGGTGATGAAAACGGGAAATTTAGAAGGGCAATTTTATTGGATAAAACAAGAGGAAGGCATTTTTACGATGTAAAGACAAAGTCAGGGAATATTTTAAATGGACCTTGGATGATTAAAGAAGATGATTTTTTAGAGAAGGATAAAAATAAAGAGATTTACTGGACTAGCGCAGGAGATGAGCAACCGTATGGTAAAATATATTTAGATAATTCAACAGGTCAAATTGTAAATGATTTTTGGGATACAAGTTTTGGTAGCAATCAAGAGGCAAGTCTAAACTTAGAGAAGCTTTTTGGGGTAAGAGTTTTTGATTTTTCAAAATCTGTTAAATTGCTAACGAACTTGTTAATTATTGGAACGGACAAGAATGATTTAGTTCTTGATTTTTTCTCTGGTTCAGCTTCAACAGCTCATGCAGTAATGGAACTGAATATAAAGGATAAAGGGAATAGAAAATTTATCTCAATACAACTTCCAGAAGTCTTAAATCCAAAGGATTCAAGTCAAAAAACGACTTATGAATTTTTAAAATCAATAAATAAACCAACAACACTAGATTACGTTGGAATAGAAAGAATTATTAGAGCCTCTAAAAAAATCAAAACCGAAGAGCCTAATCTTTTTAATGATGAAGGAGCAATAAAAGGAGATTTCGGTTTCAAGCATTTTATTCTGAACGAACCCAATCAAAACACGCTAGACAAATGCGAAACATTTGATAATGCTGGTTTGCTTGGAGATGCTAGTATTTTAGATGATTTTGGTACAGAAACAGTATTGACGACTTGGCTCAACAATGATGGATATGGATTGAATGCAAATGTTGAAACCATAGATTTAGATGGTTATATGGCGCATTACTGCAAGAAACATTTATATCTCATCAATCCCGATTTTACTCAAGGCGCCATGGTAGCGCTTTTTGAGAAATACGATACCATTGCTGGTTTCAATCCCGAAAACATTGTGTTGTTTGGTTATAGTTTTATTGAATGGTCTGTAACCGAAATGTTAGAAAAGAATTTGAAAATCTTGAATGATAGTGAAAAGAATTTGAAAATCAATATTGATGTAAGGTACTAACTATGGAATTAATTTTAAAGAATGGTTTGCCTCATCAGGAAAAAGCTGTTAATGCCATTAGCAATGCTTTTGTAGAAGGTGGTTTTGAACAAAAAAGGATGTATTATTCCAATCCTGTTTTAGATTTGGATAAAGAGCTATTGCTGGAACGCATCAAAGCGGTTCAAAAAGAGAATACAGTAGATTTAGAATATGTGAATTTGAATGGTATTCAAAACTATTTGAATCTAGATATTAAAATGGAAACAGGAACTGGAAAAACCTATGTTCACACCGCCGCCATATTTGAACTTCATAAAAAATTCAAGATTAATAAATTTATAATTGTTGTTCCAACATTGGCGATAAAAGCAGGAACGAAGCAATTTATTCAGGACAGTTATACTAAAAAACATTTTAAAGATGTTTGCGGTTATGGAACTGAAATAGAATTACAGGTTTTAGAAGCAGGTAAAAATAAAAAAGGGAAAAAGTTTTTTCCGAGTACAGTTCGAGAATTTGTTTCGGGTTCGAGCCAAAATGCGAATAAAATATATGTATTGCTGACCAATATGGCTTTGTTGAGCAACAGGAAAGATGCTATGTTGAATCGGGATGATTATGATTATGGACCAGAGGGATTTCATCGCCCAGTTGATGCTCTAAAAGCAACAAAACCTTTCTTGATTATTGATGAACCCCATCGTTTCTCAAAAGAGCAAAAGACATTTGAGTTTATTACCAATGATATTCAGCCACAGTGCATTATTCGGTTTGGAGCTACATTTCCAACAGTAACAATTGGAAAAGGAAAAGCAAAAAAAACAATCAAGGATTATCATAACCTATTATACAATCTAAATGCGTGTGATGCTTTTAATCAAAATTTGATAAAAGGAATTGCTAAAGAACATTTTGAACCGCTATCGAACAAAGAAGATAAGGTGAAAATTATGTCTGTTCAAAGTAAAACGGCTGTTCGATTAAATTACATTCAAAAAGGGAGTTCAACAAGATCTTTTGAACTAAAGAAAGGAGATAGCTTGTCTTTAATTTCGACTGAATTAGAAGGGATTGTTATTGAAGCAATCGGGACAAATTATATTGAATTGTCAAACGGTCAGACTAAGTTTCAAGGCGAGGAATTTAGCACAGACATTTACTCTTCCTCCTACCAAGAGCAAATGCTAAAATTGGCAATTGACCGACATTTTGAAACAGAGAAAATTAATTTTGACAGAAAGTTCAAAATAAAAACATTGGCTCTTTTCTTTATTGACGATATACATTCCTACAGAAAAGATGATAAAAGCGAAAAAGAAACGTATCTGAAAAATACTTTTGAAAAGCTATTATTAGAAAAGATAAACGAAGTTTTGCCTACACTCTCGATTGAGAATGATAGCGATTATATAGACTATTTAAAAGCATCCAAATTAGATGTTGCGAGTTGTCACGCAGGTTATTTTTCGCAAGATAACACCAACTCAGATGAAGAAATAGCCAATCAAATCAACGAAATTTTATTTGACAAAAAGAAATTACTGTCCATAAAATTTGATAATGGAAAACTGAATACTAGACGTTTTTTGTTCTCTAAATGGACTTTGAAAGAAGGTTGGGATAATCCTAATGTGTTTACTATTACAAAATTACGTTCCAGCGGAAGTGAAAATAGTAAAATTCAAGAGGTTGGACGAGGGTTGCGTTTGCCTGTTGATGAAAATGGAAATAGAATATCCAATGAAGATTTTAAACTAAATTACATTATAGATTTCACAGAAGCCGATTTTGCCGAAAAATTGGTCAATGAAATTAACGATGAATTGCCAAAAGGCTTCGTAATAACCGAAGAACGTCTCCAAAAAGTTGCTGAAAAATTAGGTTTAAACTCGGATGATTTATTTACGGACTTGTTGATTAAAAAATTTATCGATAGAAATAAAAATGTTGTAATTGAAAATTCAAATCAGCTTTTTGAAGAATATCCAGATTTTGTAATAGGATTAAATACTGGAAAAATAACTGACAATAATAAAGGCAAAGATCGAAAAGTAAAGATTAGACCTGCACAATACAACGAATTGAAAAGTTTATGGGAAGCCATAAGCCAAAAGTATTTGTTGTTTTATGAGAAAGTAGAAAACGACGATTATTTAAAAAACGAATTAGTTGGTCTTTTCAAAAAGGACGTTTTTACGGATGTTGTTATATCAAGTTCAAGACAAGAATTGAATACTTCGGATGATGGTTTAATGACGTTAAATGAAAGTAGTGGAATTCAATATAAAATCATTAAAAGGTTAGCTTACGGAGAATTTCTAAAAAGAATAAACAAGCAAACTAATATTCCGATTCTATTATTAAATCAGGCATTGATTCAGTATGCTTCAGCCAATGAAATTGATAAGGATAAAATAAATGAGTTTAGTGTTGCAAATTTTGTTTCAAAATTCAATGACTGGAAAACTAATAATTTAGCTGGTCGATTTTCTTACGGTAAAACAAATATCAAGTTAAATGCAACCGCTTTGACTTTTGCAAATGGAGCTCCAAGGTCAGAAATAACACAAGGAATAATTGGAACAAAATTTATTGAAGGAAATCCTGTGGAGAAATATTTATACGATACTTATGCCTATGATTCTCCATTAGAAAAAAACAATATTTTAGAACAGGTGCAAGAAGTAATTGTTTATGGAAAAATCCCCAGACGAAGCATTTCTATCCCAACAATTACGGGACAATCATACAGTCCAGATTTTATGTACGTGGTGAAAAGATCCGATGGAAATAAAGTCTTAAATATTATTGTTGAAACAAAAGATGTTAAAAATGAATCTGATTTAAGAAATATTGAATCTGTAAAAATTAGTTGTGCGAAAGAATTTTTCAAGCAATTAACAATAGATGGTTATTCAGTGGCTTTTCATGAGCAGATAAACAATAAAAAAATGAAGCAAATTATTGAGGATGTTTTTGTTAAGGATTAGGCATTTGTTATAAAAAATAAATCGAATCAACCTATAATGATACCCTTTGTCAAAGGTTTGAACTTTGACAAAGGGTTTTTAGAATTAATGTCCATTTGTGCAGAAGTAAAAGTTTTAGCCCTCAAAAGGTTACAAGACGAAATGAAAAGAAAGTTGTTGAATGCTTTGAACTTGTATAATTGATAGTATTTTTGTAAATCTGAAATCAAAAATTACTATTCAAAAATCTGAAATACAAATGACTTTCACCGCAATAGATTTTGAAACCGCAACAGCATTCCATCCTTGCTCTGTAGGTATTGTAACCGTAGAAAACGGAATAATTGTAGATGAGTTTGTCAGTTTAATCAAGCCACCAAATAATCTATATTCTCCCTTTACGATTCAAGTCCATGGAATTTATCCGCGTGATACGGTGAATGCAAAATCATTCGCGCAAGTATATCCTGAAATACAAAAACGCCTTCAAAACAGGGTTGTTGTAGCTCATAATGAGAGTTTCGACAGAAACGTTCTTGCGAAATCAATGGCGCTTTATGGTTTGGATTATGCTGATTTGAATATCGCTTCCCGTTGGGAATGTACCGTTAAAATTTACAAAGCCAAAGGATTAAAACCAACCAAATTAAGTGATTGTTGTCGGGAAATGAAAATAGCTTTAAATCATCACGAAGCATTATCAGATGCTCGGGCTTGTGCCAAATTATATATATTGAGATAAATTTCTTTCATTTCTGTTTTTTTCTTACTTTAGAGTCTGTTATCTCCAAGTCTATACTTTATTATCTGAAAAAAATATGAAAGAAGATTTTCTCCATTACCTATGGAAGTTCAAGAAGTTTGATGCCTTGAATTTAAAAACGTTCAACAATGAGGAAATCACAATTAGTAATTCAGGTCAATACCTTGAATTGGCAGGTCCTGATTTTTTCAATGCCCAGATTACTATTGGAACTCAAAAATGGGCTGGAAATGTAGAAATTCATCTCAAATCGTCTGATTGGTATGTGCATCATCATGAAAAAGATGCAAATTATGAAAATGTAATTTTGCATGTGGTTTGGGAGCATGATACAGAAATTTTTAGATGTGATAATTCGGAAATTCCAGTTTTAGAACTTAAAAACTATGTCGAAAAAGATACCATAGAAAACTACCAATCTTTAATGTCTCAAAAATCATGGATTTTTTGCGAAAACCAACTCAAAAACATTGACGAATTTGTGTTTAAAAACTGGCAAGAGCGTTTATTTTTTGAGCGTTTAGAAAGAAAATCTAAACCTGTTTTTGATTTATTGGAACAAACCAATCAAGATTGGGAAGCGGTGTTGTTTTGTCTTTTGGCTAAAAATTTTGGTTTAAATACGAATGGTGATATCTTTTTAAAAATGGCCCAATCTATTCCTTTTTCAATCATTAGAAAAGAAAGTTTTGAAGTGGAGAATCTAGAAGCTTTAATTTTTGGAACCGCTGGTTTATTGGATTCAGAAAAGGAAGATAATTATTTCAAAGATTTAAAATTCAGGTATTTCTATTTGTTGCACAAATATCAAATCACCAAAATTTGTATGGAACCTGTTCAGTTTTTTAAGCACCGTCCGGATAATTTCCCTACAATACGACTTTCTCAATTAGCCAATTTATACCATTGTCAGCAAAATTTATTTTCGAAAATAAGTACATTAAATTCATTAAAAGATATTTATGAAGTTTTCCAAGTTTGTGCTTCTGAATATTGGTTAAATCATTATCAATTTGATAAAGAAAGCCCGAAGAAAAAGAAACCACTTTCTAAATCTTTCATTGATTTGATTGTTATAAATACTATAATTCCACTCCAGTTTGCTTTTGCAAAAAGTCAAGTCAAGGAGATTTCTGAGGATTTGATAAGTTTAATAACTGAAGTTTCTGCAGAGAAAAATGCTGTTATTGATAAATTTAGTTCTTTTGGAGTGCGATCAAAAAGTGCTTTTGAAACGCAATCCTTGTTGCAACTTAAGAACGAGTATTGTAATAAAAGTAAGTGTTTAGAATGTGCTATTGGGATGGAACTACTGAAAAAAAATTAATTCAGTTATTTTAGGATTTATTTACCGGAGAATGTGGTAATGTTGTAAATTTGTCTTTCGAATAAACGAATAACCAATTAAACTAAAGAATGTCAGTAGTAATCAAGCTCAAGTTTTTTTTTGAGAAGCACGGGTTTCATGTTTCTTCGCGTTTGGCTGATACATTAGGAATGCGCGCCAGTAGTGTGCGATTGTTTTTTATCTACTTGTCGTTTGTTACTGTTGGATTGTGGTTTGCCGTTTATTTGACATTGGCTTTTTGGATTCGTCTAAAGGATTTAATTAGAGCTAAACGTACCTCGGTTTTTGATTTGTAATTTATATTTTTTGCATAAAAAAAGGACTAAAAAGTAAGTGATTACTTTTTAGTCCTTTTTTAGTTTATGATAGAAATTTTATTTATCGGGATTGTTTAATTTACTGTTTTTCTTTCCATATACAAAATAGATAATAACACCTAACGCCATCCATATAACAAGTCTAGCCCAGCTTTCATTTGGTAATGAGTACATTAAAGCTAAACAGATTAAAATACCTGCTATCGGTACAAATGGTACCAAAGGAGTACGGAACGATCTTGGTGCATCTGGCATTCTTTTTCGCATTACTAAAACTCCGATACATACTAAAACGAAGGCTAATAATGTTCCAATACTTACCATGTGACCCAAATCACTTACGGGTACGAAACCTGCAAAAAGGCTTACAAATACCATGAAGAAAATATTTGTTTTCCATGGAGTTCTGAATTTTGCATGAATATCACTAAAGAAAGAAGGTAATAAACCATCTTTACTCATCGTGTAGAAAACACGACTTTGTCCCATTAACATCACAAGCATTACCGATGTATATCCCGCTAAAATAGCTACGATTAAACCAGTTTGTAGAAATGTATATCCAGTTCTGGCAAATGCTGTTGCTGCTGGTTTAGCATCTCCTGCAAATTCACCGTAAGGAACAAGTCCTGTCATTACATGTGCAAATAATACATAAAGGATAGTACAGATTACTAATGATCCTAAAATACCAATTGGCATTCCTTTTTGTGGGTTTTTTGCTTCTTGCGCTGCTGTTGATACAGCATCAAAACCAATAAAAGCAAAGAAAACAGTTCCTGCTCCGGCAGCTATTCCAGACCATCCAAATTCTCCAAAAACTCCTGTATTCTCAGGGATATATGGAGTATAGTTTGCAGTGTCAATAAAACTCCAACCTAAAACAATAAACATAATAACTACGATTACTTTTACAACAACGAGTATGTTGTTTATAGATGCAGATTCTTTTGTCCCTCTTATTAGTAATAAAGATAGCATAGAAACGATAAAAATTGCTGGAAGGTTTATCATTCCGCCTTCTATAACAGTTCCATCGCTTAATTTTAAGGTTTCCCAGGGCGAACAAATCAAATTATGTGGGAGGTGAATTCCGTATTTATTTAATAATTCGAGTAAATATCGAGACCAGCTTACGCCTACTGTAGCGGCTCCTAATGCATATTCAAGAACTAAATCCCAGCCAATAATCCAAGCCATAAATTCTCCCATAGTTGCATAGGAATATGTATAGGCACTTCCTGCTACAGGTATCATTGATGCAAACTCTGCGTAACAAAGTCCTGCAAAAGCACATCCTACGGCGGCTAAAACAAAGGAGAGTGTAACTGCAGGACCTGCGTGTTCCGCTGCTGCAATACCTGTTAATGAAAATAATCCTGCTCCAATAATTGCTCCAACTCCAAGTGCTACTAGTGAACGTGAAGACAAAGTCCTTTTTAATCCTTTTTCAGATTCTGATGCTTCATTTAGCAATACCGACAGTGGTTTAGTTTTCCAAATTGACATGGGTTATATGGTTTTGTTTGTTATTAAGCTCCAAATGTATTCTTTTTTATAAAAAATAAAAACAATAATTTAAATAAACTTTTAAAATAAAAAAAAACTAACAATATTTCAATAAATACATAATAATTATTTTAACGACTTGTTTTTGTGAATTGTGTAAAAAATTCAACTATATTTTTTTAAATCCTTATTTTAAAGTTATGAAACTTTCATTAAGAAAATGCAAATTGAATTGATTTTTATTATATTTTTAAATTTAAATAGTTTTCTTGTTTTTAGCTGTTAAAATAAGTTTTTTTAATCAAATTAAAATAATGGATTTCAGAACGATGGTTACTTATTTTAAATTTTCTCGTGAGCAACGTAATGGTGTTTTATTGTTGTTTGGGATTATAATTGTTTTACAATTGATTTATTTTTTTGTTGATTTTAGTGTTGTAGCAAAAAATTATCCAGAGAAACAAAAGTGGCTTTCACTACAATCTCAAATTGATTCCATGAAAACCGAGAATCAAACTGAACTTCCTAAAATATATCTCTTCAATCCTAATTTTATTACAGATTATAAAGGATATAAACTTGGAATGTCTGTTGAAGAAATAGATAGGTTGCTTTCTTTTAGAAAAGAAAATAAATATGTGAATTCTCCAAAAGAATTTCAAAGCGTGACTAAAGTTTCCGATTCGTTATTAAATGCAATAGCTCCATATTTTAAATTTCCAGATTGGGTAAACAATAAAAAAGAATTCAAAGCCAATAAAAATTATTCAAATCAGGCTTTCGCTAAAAAAGAAAAAATTGTTTTAATTGATATCAATTTGGCGACGAAAGAAGATTTGATAAAAATTTACGGGATAGGTGAGGCCATTTCTTTGCGGATTTTAAAACAAAAAGAAAGTTTAGGAGGTTTTGTTTCGATGGAACAAATGAAAGATGTTTGGGGGTTATCTCCCGAAGTTATTGAAAATTTGAACACTCATTTTAAAGTTTTAACTCTCCCAAATTTAAAAAAGATAGACGTTAATAATGCTTCGCTAAAGGAGCTTTCCCAGTTTTCTTATTTTAGATATGCTTTAGCCAAAGAAATTGTGACTTATAGAAGTATGATAGGAAATATTAAGAATATTGAGGATTTAACAAAAATTAAGGGATTTCCTGTTGATAAAGCAAATATAATTGACTTATATTTGGACTTTTAAAATAAAACACTATCACAATGAACTTTGATTACAACGAAACGCAAGCTATGATTGCACAATCTATAAGAGATTTTGCTGAAAAAGAAATTCGTCCGAATATAATGGAGTGGGATGAAGCACAAACATTTCCTGTGCCATTGTTTAAAAAATTAGGTGAAATGGGGTTTATGGGTGTTTTAGTGCCAGAAGAACTTGGAGGTTCTGGATTAGGATATCATGAGTACATTACCATTGTAGAAGAAATATCAAAAGTAGATCCATCTATTGGTCTATCAGTAGCAGCTCATAATTCTTTATGTACCAATCATATTTTGACTTTTGGAAATGAAGAGCAAAAGAAAAGATGGATTCCGAAACTAGCCACCGCAGAACATATAGGTGCTTGGGGATTGACAGAACATGATACAGGGTCAGATGCTGGAGGAATGAATACTACGGCAAAAAAAGATGGAGATTTCTGGATTGTCAATGGAGCTAAGAATTTCATTACACACGCTATTTCGGGAGATATCGCTGTAGTTATTGTTCGTACAGGTGAAAAAGGAGATTCGAAAGGAATGACTGCTTTTGTGTTCGAAAAAGGAATGCCAGGTTTTGCCTCAGGAAAAAAAGAAAATAAATTAGGGATGCGCGCCAGCGAAACTGCTGAATTGATATTTGATAATTGTCGTATTCCTGATGCTAACAGATTAGGGGAAGTAGGACAAGGTTTTATTCAAGCGATGAAAGTTTTAGATGGTGGAAGAATATCTATTGGAGCATTGTCGCTAGGAATTGCTAAGGGAGCGTATGAAGCGGCGTTGAAATATTCGAAAGAAAGACATCAATTTGGGCAGCCAATTTGTGAGTTTCAAGGAATTTCATTCAAGTTGGCTGATATGGCAACTGAAATTGAAGCATCGGAATTGTTGTTGCACAAAGCGGCTTTCTTAAAACAAGAACACAGACCGGTTACCACGATGGGAGCTATGGCCAAAATGTATGCTTCAGAAGTTTGTGTAAAAGTAGCGAATGAAGCGGTGCAAATTCATGGTGGATATGGTTATATTAAAGATTATCCAGTGGAGAAATTCTATAGAGATTCTAAATTGTGTACTATTGGTGAAGGAACTACTGAGATTCAAAAAATAGTAATTTCCAGAAATTTGTTGAAAGAATAGTTTTTGAAAATTTGAATATAGTAAAAGAGTCAAGATGCATTAAATTGTAGATTGGCTCTTTTTTTTGCGTGAAGGATGGAAGAGGAAAGCCCGGAATGCAATGAGGACTTGAAACGGACAGCCTGACGGCGGACGAATTGACGTTTTGTGAATGGTAAAAGTGATGTCCGCCGGCACGCCCAAAAATAATCTATAATTCATGACTCGTAATTCAAAATAATGTTTACTTTTGCACACTTAAAGAAAGGGGGTGTCTATATTATGTTAATTATACCAATTAAAGACGGAGAAAATATCGATAGAGCGTTAAAACGTTACAAAAGAAAATTTGATAAAACAGGAACTGTTCGTCAACTAAGAGCACGTACTGCTTTTATTAAGCCTTCAGTTACAAATAGAATCAAAATTCAAAAAGCGGCTTATATCCAAAATATGAGAGATAACTTAGAGAGTTAGTCAATATCTATTAAAATAAAGTACCGTTAGTCATTAAAGTTTTATAACTTTGATGCTAACGGTTTTTTTATGGCTACTAATAAAGATGCATTTCGGGATTATCTACAGTTGGAGAAAAAATACTCTTCGCATACTGTAACTGCGTATTGCAATGATATTGCTTCTTTTGAGTCATTCAATACAATTCATTTTGATCAAGAGAATATTGAGCAAGTTAATTATAGTCAAATTAGAACTTGGATTGTCTCTCTTGTTGATAATGATATATCAAATACCTCGGTTAATAGAAAAATTGCATCCTTAAAAGCATTTTATAAATTTCTATTAAAAACAAAACAAATAAAAGTGAGTCCGCTATTGAAACACAAAGCGCTAAAGACTCCTAAGCTATTGCAAATTCCGTTTTCTGAAAAAGAACTTGAAGACGCGTTGAGTCATGTGCAAAATCCAGTGGGCTTTGAGGAAATCAGAAATAAACTTATAGTCGATTTGTTTTACACTACTGGCATGCGAAGAACAGAGTTGATTCATTTAAAAGTAGTTAATGTCAATTTATCTGGTGGTACAATCAAAGTGTTGGGAAAAAGGAATAAGGAGCGGATATTGCCAGTTTTACCGATAATTATAAATCAGTTTTCTTTGTATTTAAAGGAGCGTTCCTCTGTGTTGTCGATAGTGGATGGCGATTATTTTTTTCTCACAAAAAAAGGGTTAAAATTAAATGATTCTTTTGTGTATCGATTAATAAATTCTTACTTTAGTGCTGTCTCCGAGAAAGTAAAAAAGAGTCCGCACATATTGAGACATACGTTTGCAACTCATCTATTAAATAACGGAGCTGATTTGAACTCAGTAAAAGAATTATTAGGACATTCTAGTTTGGCGTCAACGCAAATATATACGCACAGTAGTTTAACAGAACTAAAAAAGGTATATGAAGATGCGCATCCAAGGAATCAGAAGTAATTTGGAAATGTTTAACTATTAAAAAATAACGATTATGAAGGTAAATGTTCATGCAGTTAACTTTACTGTTGACAAAAAGCTAGTGGATTTTGTTCAAGAAAGAATGGACAAATTAGAGAAATATTACGATAAGGTAGTGTCGGTGGATGTTTTTTTGAAAGTTGAAAAGACAAGTGATAAAGAGAACAAAATTGCTGAGATAAAAATTAATGTTCCGGGAGATGATTTTGTAGTTAAAAAGCAGTGTAAAATTTTTGAAGAAGCGGTGGAGCTTTGTGCTGAATCCTTAGAACGATTGTTAGTAAAAAGGAAAGAAAAAATAAGTTCGCATATTTAATATAAATTTTTTTGAAAAAATGTTTTGATTGAGAGATAAAATCTATACATTTGCAGTCCGTTAGAAATAGCGGACTTTTTTATTGATATTGCCAGCGTAGCTCAGTTGGCTAGAGCAGCTGATTTGTAATCAGCAGGTCGTGGGTTCGAGTCCCTCCGCCGGCTCTAAAATTTTGTTTCCAAAGCGTTTGGAAATAGTTCTTTTAAAGTACTGGGAATCAATAAAAGGGGAGATACTCAAGCGGCCAACGAGGGCAGACTGTAAATCTGCTGTGTAAACTTCGCAGGTTCGAATCCTGCTCTCCCCACAAAATGAAGTTTAAAAAAAATCAAATTTTTATAAATTTGAAATGTTGAACTTGAAATGAAGATTTCTCTGCCGGTGTAGCTCAGGGGTAGAGTGCTTCCTTGGTAAGGAAGAGGTCTCGGGTTCAATTCCCGACATTGGCTCAAAATGAAATATTTGAACACTAATAAATTATAATAACTAAGATTAAAAATTAAGTAAAATGGCAAAAGAAAATTTTAATCGTTCCAAACCGCACTTAAATATAGGTACAATTGGACACGTAGATCACGGAAAAACTACTTTAACTGCAGCAATAACGAAAGTATTATCTGATGCTGGTTACTGTCAAGCAAAATCATTTGATCAAATTGATAATGCTCCTGAAGAAAAAGAAAGAGGTATTACAATTAATACATCTCACGTTGAGTATGAAACTGCTAATCGTCATTACGCTCACGTTGACTGTCCAGGTCACGCGGATTACGTAAAAAACATGGTTACAGGTGCTGCTCAAATGGATGGTGCTATTCTTGTTGTAGCTGCTACTGATGGACCTATGCCGCAAACACGTGAGCATATCCTTTTAGGACGTCAGGTAGGTATTCCTAGAATGGTTGTATTCATGAATAAAGTGGATATGGTTGATGATGAGGAATTGCTTGAATTAGTTGAGATGGAAATCAGAGACTTGTTATCTTTCTACGAATATGATGGAGATAATGGTCCTGTTGTTCAAGGTTCAGCTTTAGGTGGATTGAATAATGATCCAGTTTGGGTACCAAAAATTCTTGAATTGATGGAAGCTGTTGATGCTTGGATCGAAGAGCCGGTAAGAGACGTTGCGAAACCTTTCTTGATGCCTGTTGAAGATGTATTCTCAATCACTGGTCGTGGAACTGTTGCTACAGGTCGTATCGAAACAGGTGTTGCTAATACTGGAGATCCAGTTGAAATCATTGGTATGGGAGCTGAAAAATTAACTTCTACTATTACAGGAGTTGAGATGTTCCGTAAAATCCTTGATAGAGGAGAAGCTGGAGATAACGTAGGTATTCTTTTAAGAGGTATTCAAAAAGAAGATATCAAAAGAGGAATGGTTATTTGTAAGCCAGGTTCAGTTAAACCACACGCTACTTTTAAAGCTGAGGTTTATATCTTGAAAAAAGAAGAAGGTGGTCGTCATACACCATTTCATAATAACTACCGTCCACAGTTCTACGTACGTACAACTGACGTAACAGGTATCATTACTTTACCAGCAGGTGTAGAGATGGTTATGCCTGGGGATAACTTAACTATTGATGTTGTATTGCTTAGTGCAATTGCATTAAATGTTGGTTTACGTTTTGCTATCCGTGAAGGTGGTAGAACAGTAGGTGCAGGTCAGGTAACTGAGATTGTAGCATAATCCTAATTAAATAAATTAGAAGCCAGTAACTTCTTAGGTTGTTACTGGCTTTTATTAACAGACGGGCGTAGTTCAAGGGTAGAATAGCGGTCTCCAAAACCGTTGATGGGGGTTCGAATCCCTCCGCCCGTGCAAATAAACTAAATCATAATGACAAAAGTTGTTAATTACATATCAGAAGCATTTGAAGAATTAAAATCAAATGTTACTTGGCCGGCTTGGGCTGAGGTGCAACGTCTAACGATTGTTGTTGCTGTTTTCTCAGTATTATTCGCTTTGGCAACTTGGGGAGTAGATGAAATTTTCGCAAAAGCTTTGGCTGGATTTTTTAACTGGATAAAAGCGTAATTTTTTTGTTATGGCAGATAGTAGTATTAAAAAGTGGTATGTAGTTAGAGCAGTAAGCGGGCAGGAAAATAAAGTGAAGGCATACATCGAAACTGAAATCGCAAGATTAGGCATGGGTGATTATGTTTCGCAAGTTCTCGTTCCCACTGAAAAAGTAGTTACTGTAAAAGAAGGAAAGAAAATAATCAAGGATAAAGTTTATTTTCCTGGTTATGTTATGATTGAAGCGAATCTAATAGGTGAAATACCTCATATTATCAAGTCTATAACAAGTGTTATTGGTTTTTTAGGTGAAATTAAAGGTGGTGAGCCTGTGCCATTAAGACTTTCTGAAGTGAATAGAATGTTAGGTAAAGTAGATGAGTTGGCTGTGAATACAGATACTCGTTCTATACCTTTTAATATTGGAGAAACTATTAAGGTTATTGATGGTCCTTTCAATGGTTTCAATGGAACAGTTGAGAAAATCAATGAGGAAAAGCGTAAACTAGAAGTGATGGTTAAGATTTTCGGAAGAAAAACACCATTAGAATTGAGTTTTATGCAAGTTGAAAAAGTATAATTTTTTGTTACATCTATAATATCCATTACAATCGCTTCCAATGATTGTAATGTTAAATTTTTTAAAAAATGGCTAAAGAAATTAGTAAGGTAGTTAAACTACAAGTTAAGGGAGGTGCTGCGAACCCGTCGCCACCGGTTGGACCTGCTTTAGGAGCTGCTGGGGTAAACATCATGGAATTCTGTAAGCAATTTAATGCTAGAACTCAAGATAAACCCGGCAAAATATGCCCAGTACAAATTACTGTGTATAAAGACAAATCGTTTGATTTTGTTGTAAAAACTCCTCCTGCTGCTGTCCAGTTATTGGAAGCTGCAAAGCTAAAGTCCGGATCAGGTGAACCAAATCGTAAAAAAGTAGCTAGCGTTACTTGGGATGTTATCAAGGCAATTGCTGAAGATAAAATGGTAGATTTAAATGCATTCACAATCGAATCTGCTATGAGCATGATTGCTGGAACTGCTAGGTCTATGGGTATAACTGTATCAGGAGATTCTCCTTTTTAATTAAGAGAAAGACATGGCAAAATTGACAAAAAAGCAAAAAGAGGCTGCTTCAAAAATTGAAAAGAACAAACTATATTCTCTTAAAGATGCTGCGGCATTGATAAAAGTAGTTGCTTCTGCAAAATTTGATGAGTCTGTTGATATCGCAGTTCGTTTGGGCGTAGATCCAAGAAAAGCGAATCAAATGGTTAGAGGTGTGGTAACATTACCTCATGGAACTGGTAAAGACGTTAAAGTATTAGCATTGGTTACTCCAGATAAAGAAGCGGAAGCTTTAGCAGCTGGTGCAGACTATGTAGGTCTTGACGATTATTTGCAAAAAATTAAAGACGGTTGGACTGATGTTGATGTAATCATCACTATGCCTTCTGTTATGGGTAAATTAGGTCCATTAGGTCGTATTTTAGGACCTAGAGGTTTAATGCCAAACCCTAAGACAGGTACTGTAACTATGGATGTTGCAAAAGCTGTTCAAGAGGTTAAAGCTGGTAAAATTGACTTTAAAGTTGATAAAACTGGTATTGTGCATGCAGGAATTGGTAAAATTTCTTTTGGAAGCGAACAAATCGTTGACAATGCACACGAAATTATTCAAACATTAATCAAACTTAAGCCAACTGCTGCTAAAGGAACTTACATCAAAAGTATTTACCTAACTAGCACTATGAGTCCAGCAATTGCTTTGGACCCTAAAGCAGTATAATTGGTAGTTAAAAATTTTTAGTATGACTAGAGAAGAAAAATCAATCGCGATTGAAGTTTTAACTGCACAGTTAGCTGGTACAAACATTGTTTATGTATCTGATATTTCTGGAATGAATGCAGAAACAACTTCAAACTTGAGAAGAGCTTGCTTTAAAGCAGGTATTAAATTAGAAGTGGTTAAAAATACTTTGCTTGCAAAAGCAATGGAAGCTTCAGCTAATGATTATGGAGATTTACCTTCAGTTTTGACTGGTAATAGTGCTATATTCATTTCTGAGATAGCAAACGCTCCTGGTAAAATAATCAAAGATTTCAGAAAAAAATCAGCTAAACCTGTATTAAAAGGAGCTTTTATTAACTCTGAAATTTATATTGGAGATGATCAATTAGATGCATTAGCAACTATTAAATCTAAAGAAGAGCTTATCGGCGAACTTATTGGATTATTGCAATCACCAGCACAAAGAGTTATTTCTGCTCTTCAAAACCAATTCGCAAAAAGCGAAGAGGCTACAGAAGAAGTGGAAGCATAATGAAAGTAGGGTTTTACTCTAATTTTATTTAAAAAACGCGCACAATAAATAAATTATATTTTTACAAATCATTTTAAAACGATAGAAAAAATGGCAGATTTGAAACAATTCGCAGAACAATTAGTTAACCTAACGGTAAAAGAAGTTAACGAATTAGCAACAATATTAAAAGATGAGTACGGAATCGAACCAGCTGCTGCAGCTGTAGTAGTTTCAGGTGGTGGTGAAGCTGCTGCTGAAGATGTTCAAACAGAATTTACAGTTGTATTAAAAGCAGCAGGTGCTTCTAAATTAGCAGTTGTAAAATTAGTTAAAGAACTTACAGGTTTAGGTTTGAAAGAAGCTAAAGATGTAGTTGATAGCGCACCAAGTAATGTAAAAGAAGGTGTTTCTAAAGAAGAAGCTGAAGGGCTTAAAAAATCTTTAGAAGAAGCTGGAGCTGAGGTTGAACTTAAATAGTTAAACTCGGTTTTGAGAACTAGGTTTAGGTCTTGGATATACTTCCAATGACCTAAACCATTTTTCGTATAACAAAAGTCTACCTTGTATAATTACATAATAGCCTTTTAAAACAAATTCATTTTACCCATTACGAGGAAAAAAAATTAACAGATAATAAGAAAGTAGTTATCTTAAATTGGTTTTTAAAGATGTAATGGTTGTAAAAGGAAAGTATAAATAAATCAATATTTGTACAAAAAAAATTACTTTTTTAATCAAAATTTTGTCCATTGATGATAACAAATCAGACTGAAAGATTGAATTTTGCCTCTACAAAAAATATTCCTGATTATCCAGATTTTCTAGATGTTCAGGTTAAATCGTTTAAAGATTTTTTTCAATTAGAAACTAAATCTGACGAAAGAGGCGACGAAGGGCTTTACAATACCTTCATGGAAAACTTCCCAATTACTGATACAAGAAATAACTTTGTATTGGAATTCCTTGATTATTTTGTAGATCCACCACGTTACACAATTCAAGAATGTATAGAAAGAGGTCTTACTTATAGTGTGCCCTTAAAAGCAAGGTTAAAACTATATTGTACTGATCCAGAACACGAAGATTTTGAAACAATTGTTCAGGATGTATATCTTGGTACAATTCCTTATATGACACCAAGTGGTACCTTTGTTATTAATGGTGCTGAGCGTGTAGTTGTATCTCAATTACACAGATCACCGGGTGTTTTCTTTGGTCAATCATTCCATGCAAATGGTACAAAATTGTATTCTGCCAGAGTAATTCCTTTTAAAGGTTCTTGGATAGAATTTTCTACAGATATTAATAGCGTAATGTATGCTTATATTGATAGAAAGAAAAAATTACCAGTTACCACTCTTTTTAGAGCAATTGGTTTTGAAAGAGATAAAGATATTCTAGAAATTTTTGACCTTGCTGAAGAAATTAAGGTTTCTAAAACAGGTCTTAAAAAATATGTTGGTAGAAAATTAGCTGCCCGTGTATTGAATACATGGCATGAAGATTTCGTAGATGAAGATACTGGTGAAGTAGTTTCTATCGAACGTAACGAAATAATCCTTGATAGAGATACAATTATCGACAAAGATAATGTGGAAGAAATCATTGATTCTAACGTTAAATCTATTTTGTTGCATAAAGAAGATGCTAATCAAGGTGATTATGCCATCATTCACAATACGCTTCAAAAAGATCCAACAAACTCTGAAAAAGAAGCTGTTGAGCATATCTACAGACAATTGCGTAACGCAGAACCGCCTGATGAAGAAACTGCTCGTGGTATTATAGATAAATTATTCTTCTCTGATCAACGTTACAACTTAGGTGAGGTAGGTCGTTATAGAATGAATAAAAAACTTGGTTTAGATATTCCAATGGAAAAGCAAGTGCTTACCAAAGAAGATATCATTACCATTGTAAAATATTTGATCGAATTGATCAACTCTAAAGCAGAGATTGATGATATTGATCACTTATCAAACCGTCGTGTTAGAACAGTTGGAGAACAATTGTCTCAACAATTCGGTGTTGGTTTAGCTCGTATGGCTAGAACTATTAGAGAGCGTATGAACGTTAGAGATAACGAGGTGTTTACCCCAATAGATTTGATTAATGCTAAAACATTATCATCTGTTATCAACTCTTTCTTTGGAACAAACCAGTTGTCTCAGTTTATGGATCAAACGAATCCGCTTGCCGAGATTACACACAAAAGAAGATTATCTGCACTAGGACCAGGTGGACTTTCGAGAGAGAGAGCAGGTTTTGAGGTACGTGACGTTCACTATACGCATTACGGACGTTTATGTCCAATTGAAACTCCTGAGGGACCAAACATTGGTTTGATATCTTCTCTTGGTGTTTATGCTAAAGTAAACGGAATGGGTTTCATCGAAACACCTTACCGTAAAGTAACTAACGGAACTGTAGATTTAGTTTCTACTCCGGTTTACTTAAGCGCAGAAGAAGAAGAAGGAATGATGATTGCTCAGGCAAATATCCAAATGGATGCTACAGGAAAAATTACTGCCGAAGACGTAATTGCGCGTCAAGAAGGGGATTTCCCGGTAATTGAACCAACAAGAGTTGATTACACTGATGTTGCTCCAAATCAAATTGCTTCTATTTCAGCTTCTTTGATTCCTTTCTTAGAACATGATGATGCGAATAGAGCCTTGATGGGATCTAACATGATGCGTCAGGCCGTACCATTAATTCGTCCTGAAGCTCCAATTGTTGGAACTGGTTTAGAGCGTCAGGTTGCTTCTGATTCTAGAGTTTTAATTAACGCTGAAGGAGATGGAGTTATTGAATATGTAGATGCTAATATCATCACTATCAAATACGATCGTTCTGAGGAAGAAAGAATGGTAAGTTTTGAGCCTGATGAAAAAACATACAATCTAATTAAATTTAGAAAAACCAATCAAGGAACAAGTATCAACTTGAAACCTATCGTAAGAAAAGGGGACAGAGTGATTCTTGGTCAAGTATTATCGGAAGGATATGCAACTCAAAATGGTGAATTAGCTTTAGGTCGTAACCTAAAAGTTGCATTTATGCCATGGAAAGGATACAACTTCGAGGATGCGATTGTAATTTCTGAAAAAGTAGTTCGTGACGATATTTTTACCTCTATTCACGTTGATGATTATTCATTAGAAGTTAGAGATACTAAATTAGGTAACGAAGAATTAACGAATGACATACCAAACGTTTCTGAAGAAGCTACTAAAGATTTAGATGAAAATGGTATGATCAGAATTGGAGCCGAGGTTAAACCTGGTGACATTCTTATCGGAAAAATTACTCCAAAAGGAGAATCAGATCCTACTCCGGAAGAGAAATTGCTTCGTGCAATCTTCGGGGATAAAGCAGGTGATGTAAAAGATGCTTCATTGAAAGCGTCTCCTTCTTTACATGGTGTTGTTTTAGACAAAAAATTGTTCGCAAGAGCAGTAAAAGATAAACGCAAACGTACGCAAGATAAAGATGCTTTAGGCGCTTTAGAAATGGAATTCGAAACTAAATTCGTTGAATTAAAAGACAAATTAGTAGAGAAACTTTTCTTAATCGTTAACGGAAAAACATCTCAAGGTGTAATGAATGATTTGGGTGAAGAAGTTTTACCAAAAGGTAAAAAATACACACAAAAAATGCTTTATGCTGTTGAAGATTTTGCTCACTTAAGTAAAGGTCAATGGGTTGCTGATGATGCAACTAATAAAATGGTTAATGATTTAATTCATAACTATAAAATTAAATTGAACGATTTACAAGGGGCATTACGTAGAGAGAAATTCACTATTACTGTTGGAGATGAATTGCCGGCAGGAATCTTGAAATTAGCGAAAGTATATATTGCCAAAAAACGTAAACTGAAAGTTGGGGATAAAATGGCGGGACGTCACGGTAACAAAGGTATTGTTGCTCGTATCGTTCGTCATGAAGATATGCCTTTCCTTGAAGACGGAACGCCAGTTGATATCGTGTTGAACCCATTAGGTGTACCTTCACGTATGAACATTGGTCAAATTTATGAAACTGTTCTTGGTTGGGCGGGACAAAACTTGGGTAGAAAATTTGCTACACCAATTTTTGACGGAGCAACTTTAGATCAAATCAATGAATTGACTGACGAAGCTGGAATACCACGTTTTGGACATACACATTTATATGATGGTGGTACAGGAGAGCGTTTCCATCAAGCGGCAACAGTAGGAGTTATCTACATGTTGAAACTTGGACACATGGTTGACGATAAAATGCACGCACGTTCTATAGGTCCATACTCGTTGATTACGCAACAACCACTTGGAGGTAAAGCTCAATTTGGAGGTCAACGTTTTGGAGAGATGGAGGTTTGGGCACTTGAAGCTTATGGAGCATCAAGTACACTTAGAGAAATCTTGACTGTGAAATCTGATGATGTTATCGGTAGAGCAAAAACTTACGAGGCAATCGTAAAAGGAGAATCTATGCCAGAACCAGGATTACCGGAATCATTCAATGTATTGATGCATGAATTGAAAGGTCTTGGACTTGATATACGTTTAGAAGAATAAATAAATTTTGTCAATTGTAGAGACGCGATTAATCGCGTCTCTACTTTGGCATTTATATAAGTTTTTAGGATTTATACCCGTAACCCGTTCCGATTTTTTATTTAGACCCAAATAGGTTTTATAATTAGCACTTCAAAATTTTTATTTGAAGTTTAGAGAAGTAATTCGAGGTGATAGAGACGCAGCACTGCTACGTCTGTACAAAATCAATTTTTAATTGCAAATAAATCAATAGTAAAAACTATGATGAATAATAGAAATAATAACAATAAAGATAAAAACCCTGTAAAAAGGTTTAATAAAATCTCAATAGGACTTGCTTCTCCTGAATCGATCTTGAAAGAATCAAGAGGTGAAGTATTGAAGCCGGAAACTATCAACTACAGAACGCACAAACCGGAGCGTGATGGTCTTTTCTGTGAACGTATTTTCGGACCAGTAAAAGATTTTGAATGTGCTTGTGGTAAGTATAAAAGAATACGTTACAAAGGAATCATCTGTGACCGTTGTGGTGTAGAAGTTACTGAGAAAAAAGTACGTAGAGACAGAGTGGGTCACATCAATCTTGTTGTGCCAATTGCTCATATCTGGTATTTCCGTTCTCTTCCAAACAAAATTGGTTATATCCTTGGTCTTCCATCTAAGAAATTAGATATGATTATTTACTACGAAAGATACGTAGTAATCCAAGCAGGTATTGCTAAAAATGCAGAAGGTGAATCATTACAAAGATTAGACTTTTTGACAGAAGAAGAGTATTTAAATATTTTAGATACACTTCCTGCTGACAATCAGTATCTTGATGATTTTGATCCTAATAAATTTGTTGCCAAAATGGGAGCAGAATGTATTATGGATTTATTGGCAAGAATAGATCTTGATGCATTGTCTTACCAATTGAGACATAATGCTAACAATGAAACGTCTAAACAACGTAAAACTGAAGCGTTAAAAAGATTACAAGTTGTTGAATCTTTCCGTGAGTCTAACTTGAACCGTGAGAATCGTCCGGAATGGATGATTATGAAAGTGGTACCAGTTATTCCACCAGAACTACGTCCACTTGTGCCACTTGATGGAGGTCGTTTTGCAACTTCAGATTTAAATGATTTATACCGTCGTGTAATTATACGTAACAATCGTTTGAAAAGATTAATGGAGATTAAAGCTCCAGAAGTTATCTTAAGAAACGAAAAACGTATGTTACAGGAATCTGTAGATTCACTTTTCGATAATACGCGTAAAGCTTCTGCAGTAAAAACAGAATCAAACAGGCCATTAAAATCATTATCTGATTCCCTTAAAGGTAAACAAGGACGTTTCCGTCAAAATTTACTTGGAAAACGTGTGGATTATTCTGCTCGTTCGGTAATTGTTGTTGGACCTGAATTGAAATTATCTGAATGTGGTATCCCAAAAGATATGGCAGCAGAATTATACAAACCTTTTGTTATCCGTAAATTGATAGAAAGAGGAATTGTAAAAACTGTAAAATCAGCTAAGAAAATAATAGATAAGAAAGAGCCTGTAGTTTGGGATATCCTTGAAAATGTTATCAAAGGTCACCCAATATTACTGAATCGTGCTCCTACTTTGCACAGATTAGGTATCCAAGCATTCCAACCAAAATTAATTGAAGGAAAAGCAATCCAATTGCACCCTTTAGTTTGTACTGCATTTAATGCGGATTTTGATGGGGATCAAATGGCAGTTCACTTACCATTAGGACCAGAAGCTATTTTGGAAGCTCAATTGTTAATGTTGGGTTCTCATAATATTCTGAATCCTGCAAATGGTGCTCCAATCACGGTACCTTCTCAGGATATGGTTTTGGGTCTATACTATATGACCAAAGAACGTTTATCTACTCCTGAGCTTAAAATTTTAGGAGAAGGAATCACTTTTTACTCTGCTGAAGAAGTAAATATTGCTTTGAATGAAGGTAGATTAGAATTGAATGCATCTGTGAAAATTAGAGCAAAACATTTTAATGAAGCTGGTGACTTAGTTTACCAAATCATTAAAACTACTGCGGGTCGTGTATTGTTTAATGAAGTAGTACCGGAAGCAGCTGGATATATCAATGATGTATTGACTAAGAAAAACCTTAGAGATATTATCGGACACGTTTTAAGCGCTACCGATGTACCTACAACTGCGGCTTTCTTGGATAACATGAAAGACATGGGTTACAAATTTGCCTTCAAAGGTGGATTGTCATTCTCTCTTGGGGATATTAGAATTCCAGATCAAAAACCAAAATTAATTGCAGACGCCAGAGAACAAGTTCAAGGTATTTCTGCAAATTATAACATGGGTCTTATTACTAATAACGAACGTTACAACCAAGTTATTGATGTATGGACTTCAGCGAATGCTCAATTGACAGAGTTAGCAATGAAGAACATTAGAGAAGACCAACAAGGTTTCAACTCAGTGTATATGATGCTTGATTCTGGAGCGAGGGGTTCCAAAGAACAAATTCGTCAGTTAACCGGTATGCGTGGTTTGATGGCTAAGCCTAAAAAATCTACTGCTGGTGGTGGTGAAATTATTGAAAACCCGATTCTTTCTAACTTTAAAGAAGGTCTTTCTATCCTTGAGTACTTTATCTCTACTCACGGTGCGCGTAAAGGTCTTGCGGATACGGCTTTGAAAACGGCCGATGCAGGATATTTAACAAGAAGATTGCACGATGTATCTCAAGATGTTATTGTTAATATCGAAGATTGTGGTACATTAAGAGGTGTTGAAGTATCAGCATTGAAAAAGAATGAGGAAATAGTTGAATCTCTAGGAGAAAGAATTTTAGGGCGTGTTGTATTACAAGACTTAATTAATCCTTTAACTAGTGAAATATTAGTTAGATCTGGTCAGCAAATCACTGAAGTTATAATGAAAGCAATTGACGCTTCTCCTATCGAGAAAGTTGAAGTTCGTTCACCATTAACTTGTGAAGCGTTGAAAGGTATTTGTGCAAAATGTTACGGTAGAAATTTAGCTACTGGTAAAATGACACAAAGAGGTGAAGCGGTTGGTGTAATTGCAGCACAATCTATTGGAGAACCTGGTACACAGTTGACATTACGTACATTCCACGTTGGTGGGGTTGCGGGTGGTATATCTGAAGAGTCTAGTATCGTTACAAAATTTAACGGTAAACTGGAAATTGAAGATTTAAAAACGGTTAAAGGAGAAGATAGTGAAGGTAATGCAGTTGATATTGTAGTTTCTCGTTCAACTGAATTAAAATTAATCGATGAGAGAACAGGTATTTTATTAAGTACTAATAATATTCCTTACGGTTCTAGTATTTTCGTTAAAGACGGTCAATCTGTTGTTAAAGGAGATGTAATTTGTAAATGGGATCCATATAATGGAGTTATCGTTTCTGAGTTTACCGGTAAAATTGCTTACGAAGATTTAGAGCAAGGTCAATCATTCATGGTTGAAATTGATGAGCAAACTGGTTTCCAAGAAAAAGTAATTTCTGAATCCAGAGCTAAAAAATTAATTCCAACTTTATTGGTTTACGGTAAAGAAGGGGAACTAATTCGTTCTTATAACTTACCAGTTGGAGCCCACTTGATGGTTGAAAACGGTGAGAAAATTAAAGCAGGTAAAGTATTGGTAAAAATTCCACGTCGTTCTTCTAAATCAGGAGATATTACAGGAGGTTTACCTAGAATTACAGAGTTGTTAGAAGCTCGTAATCCTTCAAACCCAGCTGTTGTTTCTGAAATTGATGGTGTTGTTTCTTTTGGAAAAATCAAAAGAGGTAACCGTGAGATTGTTATCGAATCTAAATTTGGTGACGTTAGAAAATACTTGGTTAAATTATCAAGCCAGATTCTAGTTCAAGAAAATGACTTTGTAAGAGCAGGGGTGCCTTTATCTGATGGTGCAATTACTCCGGATGATATTTTAAGAATTCAAGGTCCAGCAGCTGTTCAACAGTATTTGGTAAATGAAATTCAAGAAGTATACCGTTTACAAGGGGTAAAAATCAACGACAAACACTTTGAAGTAGTAATACGTCAAATGATGCGTAAAGTAAGGGTACAAGATCCAGGTGATACTTTATTCTTAGAAGATCAATTGATTCACACTAAAGATTTTATCGTTCAAAACGATAAATTATATGGTATGAAAGTAGTTGAAGATGCTGGAGATTCTAGTGCTTTAAAAGAAGGTCAAATTATTACGCCTCGTGAGTTGCGTGATGAAAACTCTCTTTTGAAACGTACAGACAAAAATCTTGTTGTAGCTCGTGATGTTGTTACTGCAACAGCTACACCGGTTTTACAAGGTATTACAAGAGCATCTCTTCAAACGAAATCGTTTATATCAGCTGCATCTTTCCAAGAAACTACTAAAGTATTGAATGAAGCTGCTGTTGCAGGTAAAATCGATTACTTAGAAGGATTGAAAGAAAATGTAATTGTAGGTCATAGAATCCCTGCCGGAACTGGTATGAGAGAATATGACAATACGATTGTAGGTTCGAAAGAAGATTACAATGATATGATGGCTAATAAAGAGGAGTACATTTACTAATAAAAAGGATATGAGCAATTCAAATCAACAACAAGAACAAATCAACATTGAGTTAGATGAAAAAACTGCCGAAGGAATTTATTCCAATTTGGCAATAATCAATCATTCCTCTTCAGAATTTGTTTTAGATTTTGTAAGTATCATGCCTGGTATTCCTAAAGCTAAGGTAAAATCAAGAATTGTCTTGACACCACAACATGCCAAAAGATTGTTGAAAGCGATTGGAGAAAATATTCACCGATTTGAAGTCGCTCACGGCGAAATAAAAGATAGTGAACAACCTTCAATACCACTTAATTTTGGTCCTGCAGGACAAGCATAATTCTAAGTTATAGAAAAAAGGCTCCAGAAATGGAGCTTTTTTTTTGTCATTTTTTTAATGAAAAACCTTCTTTAAAGTATTATAATTCAATCTTTTTCTTTGTTTTTATTTAAAAGGTTAAAAGGAAAATGGTTGATTACCTCATGTTAGTGCTATAAATAAACGGAGTTTTTATTCAAATTTTGTCGCTTAGACGAGTATTAAGGCGATTCATCGGAAATATTTTTTATTAGAAATTTAATGGTATAGTTTCGTATCAGAATAAGAGAGACATCTTATTTTATTTTAATAAAAAACATAAAATGAACTATATTTCACAACATAATGATACTAAAATAACTAATAATATTTTTATATTATTAGTTATTCTTTTACTGTCTAATGTTTCTGTTTTTGGTCAATCGACTGAAAATATTGTTGCTACTAATGCTATTGAAGTTGTTAGTGTTGCAAAGCAAGATAATGTTTCAACAAGTACTACTTCTAATAATATGAATTTTGTGCTTTGGTTCATGGGTTCAAAACAAGATCCTAACGTTACGATTTCAACAGAGGGAATTAACACAAAGAAACAAATTATGACTTCAGGAATGGCTCCAAATAGATTGTTAATTAAAGCTTTTTTGAAAAAAGCGGTAAATTTAGAGAGTTCATTAACTTAAGATTAAATTGATTTTAACCCACATAAAAAGAGGCTGTCCGAAAAGTAATTTCGGGCAGTTTTTTTTGTTTTCAATCTTGATTATTGGCATTTTTCAGTACTAAAAACACTGATTATGCAGCCCGTTTTCAAACATCATTAGAATTTTTTTCGTTGAATTTAAATGATTTAATCTCAGAATATCATTCCGCTAGATTAATAGATTGCGTTATTGAAATATAAGAAATTACTGATATTATCTCACGATACAAAGGTGGTGGAACTTCTAGTTACCACTCTAAAATACTGCTTAAAATATTATTTTACGGGTATTTAAACAATACTTATTCTTACAGAAAATAGCTAGAGCCATTAAGGAAAACATTTACTTTATGTGGCTTTCAGGTGGTTTGCAACCTAATTTTAGAACCATAAATGATGTCCCGTCCTGAAATAACGACACACAATTTAATTTGTCTACCCTAAATTATTGTTACAGTTAATAGACAAATTATCATTAAATGTGATAATTTTAATTTGTCAGTATAATTTAAATGATTTATAAAATTTAAGTGTTAATTTTATCCATATTTAGTTTAAAAAGGGGGTGTTGTAATATGAAAAATTTTATTTTGTTTTGTTGTTTAGTGTTGTTTTCCATAGCTGTTTGGGCTCAAAAACCAATTGAAAAATATAGATTTGTTAATATAAAAGAAAACATTTCCCAAATTGGCGTACATACAATAATTCAAGACCACTACGGTTTTATTTGGCTAGGTACCGGTGGAGCTGGATTAAATAAATTTGACGGAAGTGATTACAAAACATATAAATTCAAACCAAACGATCCTACCTCATTAAGTAATAATATTATCAATTGTTCTTATCTTGACAATATGAACAGATTATGGTTTGGTACAGACGAAGGACTCAACTTATACGACTACAAGAATGATTGTTTTAAAAGAATTCTTTTATCTGAATTCAAAAAAAATAAAAGAAATGTTTCGGTTAAGAGTTTGATAGGAGATAAGAAGGGGAACTTATTTATTGGTACTGTAGAACTAGGATTATTCAAGATGGATTTAAATAATTTTAAGGTTGAAAAAATATTATGTCAAGAATCTAACTTAACTTCAACTATTACGATAAATGCGCTTCAGGTAGATGCTAAGGGAAAGGTATATGCTGGAACTGATAGAGGTCTTAAAGAGTTTGACGCTAAAACAAATACACTTAAACGTTCTGTTTTTAAAAATAAAGAAGGGCTTAAGTCCATTAATGACCCTATTCAATGTTTATTAATAGAAAAAAATAATATATGGATTGGAACTGTGTCTACAGGCTTATTTAAAATTAAGAGCAATGATAATAGTAAAGATCATCTATTAGAGATAAATCATTTTCAAATTTCACAAAATCGTCTTTTATCAATTATTACTTTACCGGACAAAACCTTAATGTGTGGTACGGAGAATGAAGGGTTATTTCATATTGATTCCAATGGGAAAATTTTAAATCATTATTTATCAAGTAAATACGAAATAAAAAATATTCTATCTAATTCTATTTGGTCTTTATTTTTGGATCGTAATGAACGTATATGGATGGGATATTACAATGCAGGAATTGGTGTTTACGACAAGTTATATGATAAGTTTGAAAATCTAGAAAGTATACCTGGCATTCCTAATTCATTACAAATAAATTCTGTTACTGCTATTGTAAAAGATCATTTTAATAAATTTTGGTTAGCTATGGATGGAGGAGGCATTGATGTTTTTGATCCTAAATCGAGTCAGTATACTCATATTGGCCCTACAGAAAACAAGGTGTTTTCGGGGCTGACCAATAATTACGTAGAAGCATTATTTATTGACAGTAAACAAAATATATGGGCTGGTACTTGGAATGGAGGGGTATATTTTTTAAAGAATGGCAATAAAAAATTCATTAATTTCACAGTAAATAATTCAGGTGGAGGTTTAACCTCCAATAATATCATCAGTATTACGGAAGATTTAGAAGGAACTATTTGGTTTGCTAGTTGGGACAAAGGTCTGCATTCGTTCAATCCGGAAACAGGAAAATTTACAAATTACAGGTCAGGGGTATTTTTAAAATACGGTATTTCAGATAGTTACGTGTCTAAAATATTAGTTGACAAAAAAGGTAATCTTTGGGTAGCGACAACAAGTTTAGGTTTGTTTAAGATTAAAAAGTTAGCAGGGAATACGTTTTCTATTGTATCAATGGCTAATAGGATGTCTAAAGAACTTAAAAATTACGCAAAAACTGACGCCGTTTGGTCACTATATGAAGGAGAAGACGGTTCAATATGGATTGGAACAAGAGGTGGTGGTTTGTGTAAATACAACGGTAAAACTGATCGTTTTAAATGGTATAACAGACTAAATGGTTTAGAAGCCGATAATATAGTGGGTATTATTGGAGATTTAAAAGGAAATATTTGGCTTAGCTCAAATTCAGGAATTATAAGATTAGACGTTAAAACCAATAGGTTTACTAGTTATACAAAAAATGATGGACTTCTTTCTAATGATTTTAACCGAAATGCTACTTTTAGAGATGAACAAGGAATCATTTATTTTGGTAATTATTTTGGATTAGATTATTTCAACCCTTCAAATATTTTAGTTAATAATGTTTTACCATCGTTATATTTAACAGACTTTAAGTTATTTAATAAAACGGTTACGACTAATCAGAAAGGGTCGCCTCTTCAAAGTGCTATTGGTGAAACGAAGAGTATTACTTTAAATAATACCCAATCTGTATTTACTATTGAATATACAGGCATTAACTATACAAGACCCGAAAAAAATCAATATGCTTATTATCTTGAAGGTTTAGAAAAATCATGGAATTATGTTGGTAGATTAAGAAGTGCCACTTATACAAATTTGGAACAGGGTAATTATATATTCAAATTAAAATCTGCCAATAGTGATGGTAAATGGAATAAAGAAATATTAGAACTAAAAATAACTGTTTTACCACCTTGGTGGAAGTCAAATATAGCTTTGTTCTCTTATGTTGTTTTGTTGCTTTTGGGGGGCTATTATTTTAATAAGATGATGCTTATTAGGTTGAATAAAAATAAAGGAATAATTCTAGAACAAAATAAAAGAGTGCAAGAAAAGGCTTTAAATGAAAAAAAGTTTCAGTTTTTCACTAATATATCCCATGAATTAAGAACACCTCTTACCTTAATTATGAACTCTATTGACGATATTATTAGAGATGATACCTTAAACCTTGCAACACGAACAAAAGAAAAGTTAAATATTATTCATAAAAACACCAATAGACTTTATAGATTGATTAACGAGCTATTAGATTTTAAAAAACTTGAATCAAATAAATTAAAGGTTAAAGCTGTGAAATTAAATTTAGTGGATTTTATTAAAGATGTTGTAATCCATTTTAGAGAAGAATTATCTATCAAAGGAATAGAATTTGATCTAGATTCAGATGTAGCAGATCTATCAATTTGGAGTGATGCAGATATGTTGGAAAAGATTATTTTCAATATCCTATCAAATGCTATTAAGGTAACACCAAATGGTGGGACAATCAATATCAACCTTCAATCAACGGATAAGTTATTCCATTTACCTTTAGTAAATAAAACTGAGGGGGTAAAAGCGGTAGAGATTATTATTTCTGATACGGGTCCGGGCATTGAAAAAGGAGAAGTGGAAAAAATATTTGAGCGTTTTTATCAAGTTGAAAATTTAAATAAAAGTTATTACGGAGGTACAGGAATTGGTTTAGAATTGGTTCGAGATTTTGTTAGGTTACATAAAGGCGAAATTGAAGTTGACAGTAAAGTAGGAGAAGGAACAACTTTTACAATCATATTGCCAATGGGCAAGTCTCATTTTGATGATAATGAAATACTTTTAAATAGTATAGCGGTTCAAGTTAAAAAGGAACAAGCACTTACAAATTTTGAAATAGAAAAGGAAAAGGGAATTGATATAGATGAAAATCTACATAAATATACATTGTTAATAGTAGAAGATAATTACGAACTTAGAGATTATTTAAAAAAAGAACTTGAAAATGAGTACAAGGTTTTAGTTGCTAATAATGGAAAAAGTGGAATTGATTTAGCTAATGAGTTTCTTCCGGATATTATATTAACAGATGTCATGATGCCAGAAATGGATGGGTTCGATTTTTGTAAAAATATAAAGAGAGATTTAAGAACAAGTCATATTCCTGTATTAATGCTTACTGCCAAAACTGAAATCGAAGATAGAATAGAAGGTATTGAAGTGGGTGCAGATGCTTATATGGTTAAGCCTTTTGATATGAGGTTATTAAGGTTGCGCTTATCCCAGTTAATAACTAGCAGGCAGTTAATTTTTAATAAATATTTTAGTTTAATTAGTACAGTGCCTGAGGGAATTAAAACATTATCCTTAGATAAAGAATTTATTGAGAAAGTGTTAAACTATATTAAAGAGAATATAAGTAATCCGGATTTAAATGTAGAATCACTTGCAACTCAATTAAAATTGAGTAGAAGCCAGTTTTATAGAAAAATTAAAGTGCTCACTAACCAGACCGCTAATGAGTTTTTAAGAAATGTTCGACTTCAAAAAGCAAAACAAATTTTGGAAAAGGACAATGTAAGTATAAGCGAAGTATGTTATAAAACTGGATTTTCTTCCCCTTCTTATTTCACAAAATGCTTTAAGAGTTATTTTGGTATATTACCTACAGATGTTAAAATCAATAAAAACGAGCTTTGATGATTGGTTTAGTCGATTAGAAAATCAGTGTAGAATCCTCATTTTTAAACCCACCAAGTACACTATTCCAAAAAGGGTGTAAGTTGAAATGGATATGTAATAAAAACGACACTCTCCCCAAAAGTGTGTAAGTTAAAAAGTTAGGCTTCGATTTTATAATAGGAGCCTTTTTTTAATATAAGGGTAAATTGGTTTAAAACAATTCACCAATTTTGAATCGGCATGGACTATTTTTTGGTTGCTTCTCTTAAAGCCAAAAAAACACTGATTTTAGAACTGCCTCATCCGTGGGGAATGACAATTTATTTTTGGTGTATTTTCGGATTTTACCAGTAAGATTTTCAATTAAATTGTGGCATAAATGTTTTTTCGGATTACAATTGGAAAGTCAAAAAATACCGTTAGCTCCTTCCAGTTATCGTGCCAGGATTTGAGTACATAAAAATAGTTGTTTTCCCATTTGTCGGTAAAATCTTTTAAAGCCAGCTCTGCGGCTTGCTTGGTTGGAGCGTTATGATAGTTTCATATCGGCAGTAAATTGCTTACGGTCCTTCCAAGCAACGTGTTTACAAGCGTTTCTAATTTGATGAACCATGCATATTTGTGTTTTGGATTTTGGAAAAACACTTCTGTCTTCAACAACACAAGCTTTTAAATCGGTTAAGATACTCATCCAAAAACTGCTGCTTTCGTATTTGCCGAACCGTATCCCCAAATCTTCTTTTTTATCCTTTTCTGTTGGGCCTAAGGCTAAAAAGATGGTTTTGTAGATGACTTTTGAGCCTTCTCTAACTTTAAAAACAATGTCATCCATCCAAACAATTAATTAAAGGTCTTCTAATGGTTTATTGGATATGTAAATAAATCAATTATAGGATCGAAATATCATAGAAGGCCGTTTGCAAAGGGATATTTTATAGTTAAAATGGAATTTAAGACTATAAAAATTGTTGCATCGACTATAAAAATATCGCTTAAAAGCTAATTAAATGCGTAATAGCTTTAAAAATTATAGTTATTGCTTTAAAATTGATATTTAAATTTTTGTATTTTCTTAACATTTGCCAAACTATAGAATTCAAATTTTTTAAATTGAATTAATTTGTTGAAATACTACTATTAGATGCTCTCAGCACTTTTTGATTATTCACATTAATCTTTTTTAAAATTAAATCTCATAGTACTAAAACTAACCAAAAAAAAATTTTTATGAAAAACAAACTGCTAAAAAAACTAATACTTCCAGTATTCTTATTATTTGGAAGTATTATTTATGCTCAATCAGTATCGGGTACTGTATCCGATAAAACAGGTCCTATCCCAGGTGTTAATGTATCGGTTAAAGGTACTGCTGCAGGAACACAAACAGATTTTAATGGGGCTTTTGAAATCAATGTTAAGAATGGAGATGTTTTAGTCTTCACTTTTATAGGTTTTAAATCCCAAGAGATTAATTACAAAGGGAAATCTCCAATTAATGTAGTGTTGGAAGAGGATTCAGCTGTTTTAGACGAAGTTGTGGTTGTAGGTTATGGGGCTAAGAAGAAAAGTTTAGTAACAGGGGCAATTTCTAGTATTAGTTCTGCTGATATTCAAAATTCTTCGTCAGCACGTGTTGAGTCCGTGTTACAGGGTAAAACATCAGGTGTTACCGTTGTATCTTCTTCTGGGGCTCCAGGTTCTGGTTCTAAAGTTAGAATTAGAGGTGCCGGTTCTAATGGAAATTCAGATCCATTATATATTGTTGATGGAATGAAAGTAAGTTCTATAGATAATATTTCTCCAAATGACATTGCTAACATGGAGGTTTTAAAAGATGCAGCATCTTCTGCAATTTATGGTACACAAGGAGCAAATGGAGTTATCATTATTACAACTAAACAAGGTAAGCCTGGAGAAACAGTAGTTAGCTATAGCACTCAATTAGGTACTCAATCAGTTAGGACTAATATGAAGTTGATGAATGCGTCTCAATTTGTAACCTATTTCCAAGAGGCAGGAAGAACCCATGTAGTTGATAACGGTATTAATACAAATTGGATAGATGAAACTTTTCAAAATGCAGCTACACAAAGACATGATTTAAGTATCTCTGGAGCTAACGAGAAAACGTCTTTCTATTTTTCAAGTTCCTATATGGATCAAGATGGAGTTGTTGGTAAAGATTCAAACTATAAAAGGTTTACAGGAAGACTTAATCTTAAAACTCAAGTCAATAATTGGCTAGAAATAGGTTCTAATATAACCTATTCAAATATAGGGTCTTCACCAATTGCTGAAGATGATTCAACACGTGGAGTTGTAACTAATGCTTTAGTTATAGATCCATTAACGCCAGTAATTTATACAGGAACTTTACCACAAAGAGCTTTAGATGGAGTAGCTGCAGGAACAGCTATGACAGATAGTAATGGGAATGTTTACGGATACCCAACTTATGCAACTGGTGAGGCTGTCAACCCTGTGGCATCTGCAAATTACAGATTTAGAGGAGGTATTGATACGGATAAAATTTTAACATCGGTGTTTGCTAAATTGAATTTAGCAGAAGGTTTATCATTTACGTCTAGATTCGGATATGAAAGAACAAATACGTTTGATAATAGATGGAGTCCTATTTGGGTTGTATCTTCAGAATCTCAAAATTCTACTGTAACATTAAACAATCAGATTTCAAGAAGTTCAAAATGGTTATGGGAAAATTTTGCGAGCTACACTAAAGAATTTGGTAATCATAATATAACAGGATTATTGGGGTATTCATCTGAGAAAACTAAGAGTCCATTTTATTCTTTACGCGGATCGGAAATTCATGATCAAACAGACCAATTTGCATACTTTGACTATGCAAACCGAGATAATGATGTAATTGGTGGTAGTATTGTTGAGAAAAAAGGAAGCTCAGTTTTTGGAAGAATTTCATATGATTATATGGGTAAATATTTATTAGAAGGCTCGTTGCGTAACGATACCTCTAGTTTTTTTCCGACTTCAAAAAAATCGGGGTATTTCCCGGCAGCTTCTGCAGGTTGGTTAGTATCTAAAGAAAATTTTTGGAAAGAAGGTTCGAAAATTGATTATCTAAAACTACGAGCTAGTTGGGGACAAAATGGTAGTGATAACAATTTAAGTACTTACATAAGCAGCTTAATATTTCAAACTGTTGCAACAGAAGTCGCTACAACAGTTCCAGTTGTTTACGAAGGCGTAAGTGGTATTACTCCAGGGAATTTACCAAATGCTAATTTAGAATGGGAACGTTCTGAACAATTGGATTTAGGTTTAGATTTACGAGCATTAAATAATAGGCTAAATTTTTCAGTTGACTATTATGTTAAAACAACTAAAAATTTACTTCTTGTAAATGGAAATATCATTGCACCTCCATCTTTAGGTGTAGGAGTTCCTTCTATTAATGCTGGAACAGTTGAAAATAAAGGGTTTGAATTTGAAATGGGTTACAGTGATAAAACAGTGGGTGGTTTTAGTTATGGTATAGACCTTAATTTGTCAACCTTGCATAATGAAGTTACCGAAATTAATTATGTAGGTGATGATGGTTTTATAATAGGCGCACTTGCACCACAAAACAATGATGGTGTAACTCGTTTTCAAAAAGGATTACCATTATGGTATTTCTATGGATACAAAACTGACGGTATAGATCCTGCAACAGGACAAATAAATATTGTAGACACCGATGGTGTAGCTGGAATTACATCAAACGATAAAACAAAAATCGGTTCTCCTCACCCTGATATTCTTTATGGAGGAAATATTGAATTTGGATATAAAGGCATTGATTTAAACATTAGAATTCAAGGTACGCAAGGGAATGATATTTTTGAAGCTTACCACCAGACTTCAAGACCGATCACCAATAAACCAATTCAATTTTTTACAGGTAGATGGCAACAGGCAGGAGATATTGCATCTTATCCTGCTGCGCAATATGCAACATCTGCATATGATACTGATTTAGTAGTAAAAGATGGTTCTTATATGAGAATTAAACAAATTCAATTGGGATATAATTTCTCTAATGAAGTTTCTAATAAATTGAAATTGAGAAAACTAAGAACTTATGTGTCTTTAGACGACTATTTTACTTTTACTAAATATAATGGTTTGGATCCTGAAGCAGGAAGTTTTTCTGATAATAGTATAGGGGTAGATAGAGGATTTTATCCAATAGCTGCTAAAGTATTACTTGGTTTGTCACTTGAATTTTAATAAAATAAAACATTAAATATGAAAAAAATAATATATAGTGTTATGGTTATATTTTTTATAACTGTATCATGTAGTTCAGATTTTACGGAGGTAGCTCCGGTAGGTGTGCTGGAGAGTACAACTTTCTTTGATAGTGAAAGTAATACGGAAGAAGCCTTAATTGGATTGTATGACCTTGTACAATTTAATAATGATCAGGCCTGGAATTCAGCTTTTTTTATTAAAGTACTGCCTGGTGATGAGGCTAATGCCGGTGGTGGTAATGCAACAGATCAAAAGCAATTACAAGATATTGATGATTATGCAAATATATCTATTTCTAATCCCTCTTTGGAAGGTGTTTGGAATAAGGAATATAAAACAATTGCACTTGCAAACACTATTATAGAGAAGGTTGAAGCAGGAAGTTTAAGCAATAAGACCTTTGCAATTGCAGAAGCAAAGTTTATGAGAGCTTGGTGTTATTTTGAGCTAACAACTATGTGGGGTGATGTGCCTTTGCGTTTAGAAAATCCAACAACAATTAGCGCTGATGCTTTTGCTAAACCAAAAAGTTCAAGAGCAGAAATTTATGCTCAAATAGAAGCTGATTTAGCTGTTGCTATTGCTGGTTTGCCAGATAAAAGCGCGGTTAAAAATAATTTTAGAGTTTCAAAAGGGGCTGCTCAAGCATTATTAGGGAAAGTGTTGATTTTTCAAGGAAAAACTCTTGCTGCAATTCCTTATTTAAAAGCTGTAATAGATAATCCCGCTCATGGTTTAGAGTCAGACGTTTCAAAAGTTTGGTTAAAAGATTCAGAATTTGGAAAAGAGTCTTTATTCGAAGTAGGCTTTATTACTACAAAAGGTTACGATTGGAGTAATCAAACTATTGCTGGTCGTCAAGAAAGTAACATATTTATACAATTAATGGGTGCTCGTGGTGATGGTTACTTTAATTTGACAGGTACTGGATTGAGTAATGGATGGGGCTTTAACTTGCCAACAGCAAAAATATTAAATGCTTTTGATACTGCAGGAGATGTAAATCGTAAAGCTGCTACAGTAATGAGTGAAGCGGAACTTAATGCATTTGGAGGAAGTTTAACTGGCACCCCTTGGGACTATGAAGGAGGTATCAGAACAAAATATGCTGCACGTGCTTCAGAAACAAGCAGTGGTGGTGTTGCAGCATTAAATTATGGTACAAACTTGAGATTATTTAGATATGCTGAAGTATTGTTACTTGCGGCCGAAGCTTATAATAAGGAAGGACAAGATGACAAAGCGAGAATAGAATTAAACAAAATTAGAAATAGAGCTGGATTAGCTGATGTGTCTTCGTCCTTAACAGGTGCAAATTTGTTTAACGCTATTGTAAATGATAAATTCTTGGAGTTAGCTTTTGAAGGACAGCGTTTTTGGGATTTAGTTAGATGGGGAAGAGCTAATGCAGAGTTATCTAGTAAAGGATATACTTCTAAAAATGATTTATATCCAATTCCTGCATCAGAAATTGCTAAAAATAAAGCGCTAACAACTGCAGATCAAAATCCAGGTTATTAATATAATTTGTTAAGTTTGTTTGTTAATGGTGGCTGCCCGAAAAGTGATTTTCGGGCAGTTTTTTTATAAAATGGTTAGATTTTGTATTTTTAGGCATTATAAAAACTGAGAATGCAAGCTGTATTTAAATCCCATTCTGTTCATGAATAAATATTTTTTTTATTTAGATTTAAATGTTTTAATTCCAGAAAATCATTCGGAAAAACTTATAAATTCTGTAGTTGAAAAAATAGAGATTCCTGATGTGATTTCACAATACAGAGGCGGGGACCTATCGAGTTGTTTCCTAAAATGAAGATAAAAATACAATTTTAGGCTATCTGAATAACACCAGTTTTTTGTAGAAAAAAAGCTAAAGTTGTCAAGGGAAACATTTACTGTATATGACTTATAGGTGGTTTTCAGCTTGATTTCAGAACGATAAATGGACACTTTTTGTAGCATATTCAATCTTTGAGCTTTTTCTCCAGTTCATGAATTTTTGCTTGCTCGGGAATTAGTTTTAAATTTTCTTTTCCAGAAAAAATTCCTTCTTCAAACTCCTCGGACTCTTTGCTCTATTTATAAAATTGTGGGGCTGTTATTCCTAATTCTTTGGCGAATTCTGATATGTTTATTCTATAAACTCAATTGGATCGCTTTCTCTTTAAAAGCTTTGTCATAAATTTTGCGCACTTGTTTCATAAGCTAAAATTAAGATTTTTCTTAACTTTCTGTGATTGCTAAGTTAACATGTCCAAATGTTTGATGGCTTTTAAAATTGTAACTTATTAAAACCTAAAGAGGCTGTCTATTTTTGGACAGCCTCTTTAAAATTGTACTTTATTTTTTATTAATCCAGTATCACTTTCTCAGGAATAAACATTTTTTTATAAGTACCTTAATCAAATTCCGAAGTGAAATATAATTTAACATTTGGATATTTATTTTGTGTCATTTGAATTGTAAAGTCAGAATCAGCTAGAAATACCAATTGTCCGTATTTATCATGAGCCAAGAATTTTTGTTTAATTCTTCTAAATTCTTTAAACTCATCGCTTTTTAAATCATTTGGTTTCACCCAGCAAGCTTTATGAACAGGAAAATTTTCATAGGTACATTTTGCACCGTATTCATGTTCTAGTCGATATTGGATAACTTCATATTGAAGTGCTCCTACGGTTCCGATAATTTTTCTGTTATTCATTTCTAAGGTGAATAATTGTGCAACACCTTCGTCCATCAACTGATCAATACCTTTGTCAAGCTGTTTAGCTTTCATTGGATCAGCATTATTTATATATCTGAAATGCTCTGGAGAGAAACTAGGAATTCCTTTAAAACTCATAATTTCACCTTCGGTCAACGTATCTCCAATTTTGAAATTTCCTGTGTCATGTAAACCAACAATATCACCAGGATACGATATGTCTACAATTTCTTTTTTCTCGGCAAAAAAAGCATTTGGACTGGAGAATTTTAAATTCTTCTTTTGGCGAACGTGATAATACGGTTTGTTTCTTTCGAAAGTTCCAGAAACAATTTTTATAAAGGCCAGACGGTCTCTGTGTTTCGGATCCATATTGGCATGGATTTTAAAAACAAATCCAGTCATTTTTTCTTCTTTGGGATCTACTAATCGTGTTTCAGAATCTTTTGGTCTTGGTGATGGAGCAATTTGAACAAAACAATCTAATAGTTCTCTTACACCAAAATTATTCAATGCCGAACCAAAAAATACAGGTTGTAATTTCCCATCTAAATAATCCTGACGATCAAATTTTGGATAAACTTCGTCTATCAGCTCTAGTTCTTCACGTAATCTGTCAGCAGGTTTTTGACCGATAATTTTCTCTAATTCTGGATTTTGAACATCGGAGAAAGCAATTGTTTCTTCAATATTTTTACGGCTGTCGCCACTAAATAAGTTGATGTTTTGTTCCCATAGATTATAAATTCCTTGAAAATCATAACCCATTCCTATTGGAAAACTTAATGGAGTAACTGTTAAACCCAGTTTTTGTTCCACTTCATCCATCAAGTCAAAAGCATCTTTTCCCTCTCGGTCTAATTTATTGATGAATACGATAATTGGAATTTTTCGCATTCTACAAACAGCAACTAATTTCTCTGTTTGTTCCTCAACACCTTTGGCAACATCAATTACAACAATAACGCTGTCAACAGCGGTCAAGGTTCTAAAAGTGTCCTCGGCGAAATCCTTGTGTCCCGGAGTATCTAGAATATTTATTTTTTTGTCTTTATAATTGAATGCTAAAACCGAAGTAGAAACCGAAATTCCTCTCTGACGTTCAATTTCCATAAAGTCACTGGTAGCACCTTTTTTGATTTTGTTGTTTTTTACAGCACCTGCTTCTTGAATAGCCCCACCAAAAAGGAGAAGTTTCTCAGTAAGTGTTGTTTTTCCGGCATCAGGATGTGAGATAATCCCGAAAGTTCTTCTGCGTTGTATTTCTTCTAAAAAGCCCATATTTGTATAAATAGTTTGCAAAAGTACTATTTATAAATGCCAATTAAAAAAATTGTATACTCTAAATGGAGTAGGCGAGTTTTGAAGTTGCAATTCTTGAGATTTTAAATCAATATTAGAATTGCAAATATTTAACAGCTGATAAAAAAGAAGGCTGCCTTTTCAGACAGCCTTAATGATATTTATGTGTTACATGTTGATTGACCAAACAGAATATCCATTTGGTGGGCACTGAATTTTAACCCATTTATCACCTTGGGTTGTAGGAAACCAAGTTGAATTTCCTGTAAAATCTTTGATTTGAGCATTAGCCCAATTCGTCTGAATCCATCTTTCTTGCCAAGTTGATGAGTTGTTAATGTAAACCACTAAACCAGGATTTCCATTATAGCCATTTCTTCGGGCGATATATTCATCAGTATCTGTATATAAAATAGAAGTAGTTCCCGTTCCTTTATTGTTGTGAATCCAAATAAGATTATCCAGTTTCGCTTTATTCAACCATTCTTCATAATCTCTATAAAAAATAGTTGGATATCCCTCGTGCGTTAAAATATAAGCGTACGCTAATTCTTTTTTCCAAATTTCATCGGTGTCATGATTGGTGACGAAAGTAACCGCTTTGTAAGGGTTTCTTTTCCACATCATGTCATCATTCAAAATATTTAGATTGTTTCCGTCAAATGCATCGTTCATTTTATAGTAACAGGCAAAATCAAATACAGAACTGTTGGCGTTGTTCGCCCAATCGTTAAGTATGTTTACGTTAGAATCCCATAATTCACCAACGGAGAAGCCACCAACGTTTGCATTCCAGTCTTTGACAACCCAAGGAGCAAAACCTTTCACGTAATCAAATCTCCAACCATCAAATTTCATGGTGTTTTTATAATATTTCCCTACGCCATCTGCTCTTTTCCAAAGCCAGTCTTGTACATTTGGCACCACATGAGCTAAGTCAGGAAAACCTCCAAAAGCACCTTCATCGTTGTTTCCGTAAGCATTTTTATAAAAATCAGCACTGGTCCTAGGGAATTTGCCTGAAGCGACACTAGTAAAATTAGTATAGGTTTGTGTTCCTGTAAAAGGATTGTTTTCTAATTGTCCACCGCTATTGTGATTTAATACCATATCAGCATATACTTGCATGTTTTCGGCGTGCACTTTAGTTATCAGACTTTCTAATTCTGTGCGGGAACCAAATCTGGTTTCTACAGTACCATTTTGATTGTAATTTCCAAAATCAAAATAATCTGTTGGATCGTAACCCATAGAAAATGGTCCGTTTTGCGCTTTTGAAACCGGAGGAAGCCAGATGGAACCAATACCAGCATTTGACCAAGCAGTTATTTTGGTGTTAACAGTATTCCACCAGTTTCCGCCAGCAGGAACGTCCCAATAAAAAGCTTGCATCATAACGCCACCGCCAGGATTTGCAACGTACCTTCCAGTTGTTGAATTAGTCGATTTTCCTGTGCTGAAAGGTTGTCCGTCGTGATGAGTAACGTTGATTACTTTGAATTGTGAAACTGCTGTAGATGAATCGGTTACCAGATCGTCATTCGAATTACACGAATACATACCAACTAATAAGGCTGATAACAGATACGCTTTAAAATTTTGTTTTTTCATAAAATGAATAAATTAGGTTAAGTAATAGATTTTGGGGTAACAATTGAAAAATAGAATGCAATATGATTTCTAGAAATTTAATTTTTATTTAGTGGTTTTTTTAAGGTTAGAAATTAAAGCTCATTTTATTAAAACCAAAAAAATAAATTAAATAATTATTATAAATTTATTTTTATGTTTAATATTTTGATAAAAAATCACTTTTTTAGCTAATTTATATAAATTCTTATGTGATGATCATGAGATTTTTTTTAATTCTTAACGAAAACGTTGTAGTGTTTACAACTTTTTAAATAGAGTACTGAAAATGAAAATTTTAAACCTTGGTTTTTTGATATTTTTTTTGGGGAATGATTTTTTTAATTGTAACTCCATTTAGAGTAAATGAAATATTAGAAAAAGGAAAACAGATTTTACAAAAAAGCTAGGATGTTTGAAAAAGGGAAATAAAACGATACTGTTACGATTCAAGAATGTACAATGAAGATTTTATTTTTTCATTTCTAACGTTCAGTTTCTTTACTATCTAGGAGCTAAATATCGCAATAAATAAATGCGTTTATAATTTTTTGTTAATACTAGGTAGGAAACTTGTATTATGTAATTGAATTGTTATTTTTGTTCGTTTTAAGTTTAAAGAAATGTAAGTAATTGTATTATAAATTCAATTGATTTCTTGGTTCTTAAAGTGTATATTTGGCCAAAATTAAAATGGTCCTATCAAAACAGATTTGAAGATAGAAAAATAACGATAGTTTACGATAAAAATAAATTTAAAAAATGCCATTAAAAACAATACAAATGAGATTCATAAATAATAAAATTGCACTTACTTTTTGTCTTATGTTTTTTTTAAGTGCTGTTATGAGTGCTCAGGAAATTATAAAAGATAGTGCAGTTGTTGCTGTTGTAAAAACGTCATCTAATCAAAAGTTAAAAATTGACGGTGTTATTGCTACAGTTGGTGATTACATCATATTAGATTCAGATATTGATAAGTCTTACTTGGAAATTTCCAGTCAAGGTGGTTCTGTAAAAGATATTACAAGATGTCAGATGTTGGGGAAATTACTGGAAGATAAATTGTATGCGCATCAAGCGATACAAGACAGTATCAAGGTAACGGATTCTGAAGTGAAAGGAATGATGGACGATCGAGTGAACTATATGATAGAGCAACTAGGATCTTTGGATAAAGTGGTGAAGTATTACAAGAAAAATTCCGAAGAAGAATTTAGAACTTATTTCTTTGATATTTTGAAAGAAGGGAAGTTGACTTCTGAAATGCAAAAAAAGATTGTCGATGAAGTAGAAATCACACCTGAAGAAGTACGTAATTTTTTCAAAACAATACCTTCAACTGAGCTTCCTCTTTTTGGTGCCGAAATGGAAGTAGCGCAAATCGTAATCACTCCTAAAGTTTCGGATGTTGAGAAGCAAAAAGTGATAGACAGACTTAATGGTTTCAAAAAAGAAATCCAAGAAGGTTCCAGTTTTGCTACAAAAGCAGTTTTGTATTCACAAGATCCAGGTTCAAGATCCAATGGAGGATATTATAAAATGAATCGTAAAACACCATTCGTCAAAGAATTTAAAGATATCGCTTTTAGTCTTGCCGAAGGAGAAATTTCAGCTCCATTTGAAACGGATTTTGGATATCATATTATATATGTAGAAAAGATAAAAGGACAAGAAATAGAATTGCGTCATATCTTATTGACACCAACTGTGTCTGAAGAATCATTGAACGAGGCGAAAGAAAAAATTGCTTTAATTCGAAAAAGAATTGAGGATAAAGAGATTACTTTTGCGGAAGCAGCAAGAACGCTATCTGACGAAAAAGAAACCAGAGCAAACGGTGGAGCATTAATTAACCCAAAAACACAGGATACACGTTTTGAATTAACAAAAATGGATCCTAGTTTATACAGTCAAGTTTCAAATTTGAAAGAAGGAGAAATTACTGCGCCGTTCATGGAAGATGAGCAAGGAAAGAAAAAATTTAAGTTGATTACCGTAACTAATAGAATAAACGAACATACAGCTGATTACGCTAAAGATTATATCAAAATTAAAGAATTGGCTTTAAAAGAGAAACAAATCAAAGCTATCGGAAAATGGTTCGATGAAAAAATCAAAGAAACCTATATTAAAATTATTGGAGAATACAGAGATTGTACTTTTACAAATAACTGGTTGAAAAAATAATTTTTATAAAATAAATAAAAAGAGTTAGCTTTATGAATTCATAAAGCTAACTCTTTTTAATTTAAAATACATTCTAAATGTCTGACGTCGCAGCAATACATAACTTAGTTCAAAAAAGAAATGAGCTAAAAAACGAAATAGCAAAAATAATTGTTGGTCAGGATGCGGTGGTGGATCAAATTTTACTTTGTATTTTTTCTGGAGGTCATGCGCTTTTAGTGGGAGTTCCTGGATTAGCAAAAACATTAATGGTAAATACTTTGGCGCAAGCCTTAGGACTTGATTTCAAAAGGATTCAGTTTACTCCGGATTTAATGCCATCGGATATTTTGGGAAGTGAAATATTAGACGAAAGCCGAAAATTCAAATTTATAAAAGGACCTGTTTTTTCGAATATTATTCTGGCGGATGAGATTAACAGAACGCCTCCCAAAACACAAGCGGCTTTACTAGAAGCCATGCAGGAACGTTCCGTTACCATTGCAGGTGAAAATTATAAATTAGATTTGCCATATTTTGTATTGGCAACTCAAAATCCTATCGAGCAGGAAGGAACGTATCCTTTGCCTGAAGCACAATTAGACCGATTCATGTTTGCCATAAAGCTGGAATATCCTTCTTTTTTAGAAGAAGTTCAAGTGGTAAAACGTACGACTTCCGATTTGAATAATACAATAAATCCGTTATTTACGGCACAGGAAATCACCGACTTTCAACATTTGATTCGCAGAATTCCTGTCGCTGATAATGTGATTGAATATGCGGTTACATTGGTCAGTAAAACGCGTCCGGATAATGTACTGTCGAATGAATTTATAAAAAACTATTTGGATTGGGGAGCAGGACCAAGAGCTTCACAGAATTTAATTTTGGCTGCCAAAGCAAATGCCGCTTTCAACGGAAAATTTTCTCCTGATATCGAAGATGTAAAAGCTGTGGCAACAGGAATTTTACGTCATAGAATTATTAAAAATTACAAAGCTGATGCCGAGGGAATTACAGAAGAAATGATTATTGCATCTTTGTTGTAAATTATAAGAACTATAAAAAAAGATACTCACACAAAGTCAATTTATTTATATTTTATTTAACCAAATAAAAAGACAACTATGATTTTTTCTTATGAAACTGCCCCGCTTAGTAATTTAAAAAATAGCAGTTCTTATCCTCTCTGGGGAGTTTTGTGAGCTGTGAACTTATTTTTTATTTATAACGGCATCCAATTCGGTATCATAAAAGAATAAAAACATGCTTCCCATCATGTCTTGGGCAACAGTAGATGTATTGTTGACTTCCAAAACCAATTCATATTTATGGTTTTTATACAACCAAATTCCTGCTTCTGAACTAAAGGAATCAATATTTGAAAGGCCTATTTTGTCTTTATGGTTATTCATGTGACTCGTGAAAATTGATTTTTGTGTTGTTTTGTCAAACAAATTGATGGAAGTGGCAAAAGGATGTACATGAACTGCCGCGGCATGCAATCGCAGGCTGTCTTCAATTTGTAATTGATTGTCAATCGAACTTCGATAGGTGTTCTTGCCAACAGGTATTACCCAATGTCCCGATAAAACATTCCCTTTTCCGTCCTCATAACTGTGATTTTTGGTTTCTATTGGAGTGCAAAAATCGGTTCCGGGGTAAATCGGACTTTTAAAAGGGTCGACTTTATTGTAGGGCAGCATGATGAAAACTGTTCGGCTTAATAAAGGTTTTATAATCGTATTGTCTTTTGAGTAATCAATAGTCACTTCATGTTTTATTAGGTAATTGGCGTCAGGAAAGTTATGGTTTAAGGATTGTGTAGTAATATAAAGCATGTCGTTACCTTTCATAGGAACGCCATATCCATTTGGAAAATTAAAATTTTCCAGACCATGTGAAAGTGAGGTTAATCTCGGATAGTAAATACCTATTCTTTTTTCAAGATGAAAATTGCTGAAGTATTTTACATCGTTAAAATCGATATTAGTATGACATATAAAATCATTGGAAATTTGAGTTTTGGTTTTCGAGTTCAATGCCTTAACATGAAAACCAGTGATCCAAAGTAAGGTGGAATCTTGTGAAAGTTGTATAAAATTAGATGATTTTGGACCTTCCATTGATTTGTAAATCCCGTCAATGTAAAAAGTCGGGGAAATCATTTTGTATTCCTGATGAGAATTGTCAATAAACCATTGGTTGTCTACTAATCCGGTTTTCAGAAGAAAAGTAGTTTTTAGTATCGCTTTATGCCGATTTGGAAGTTGCCAATACCAAATTCCGGTGCCAATAATGCAGAGTAAAATAAAAACTCCTGATAATTTATATATCTTTGATTTTGTCATACTTTTTTATCCTATTCGAAAAAATCAAAAATACAATTTTAAATGATTGAAGCACCACAAAAGCCTTCGAAACGGATTTTTGGACTAGATTTGTTACGGGTCGTTTCCATTGCATTAGTTTTGTGTTCTCATGCTTCCTGGATTTATCCACTAAGTTCGAGCTTGTTCTCAAAAGCTATTGATATGTGTGGTTTTTTTGGAGTGGAATTGTTTTTTGTAATGAGTGGTTTTCTGATTGGAAGTATTATTTTTAAGCAATTTCTTAGAGAGGATTATGGTTTAAAAACTACGATTAATTTTCTGAATCGACGTTTGATTCGAATTTTACCAAACTATTATTTGATTATTTTTGTAAATCTTATAATTGGGTTCTTTATCGGGTTTCCTCTTGCGGAATCCTGGAAATATTTTTTATTTTATCAGAATTTTGCATCGCCATTACTTCCTTTTTTTCCGGAATCATGGAGTATGCCTATTAAAGAATATGGTTATTTGATTACGGTTTTTTTACTATTTGGTTTTTCAGAAATATTCCAGACCGTTTCACGTAAAACTATTTTTTTATCCGTTGTTATTGGGTTGATTGTTTTCTCTTTTATTCTGAAAGTATATTATAATTTTTATACATACAATACCACGATGTTGCAATGGAATTTATCACTGCGTTCTGTTGTTATTTATAGAGTAGATACCGTTTTGATTGGAGTTTTATTTGGATTTGTATCTTGTGAATATCCAAAATTTTGGAAAAAATCAAAATATGGTTTTGCATTAATTGGGGTTTTCTTAACGGTGTCATTGTTGTTGTTTTTAGGCTATTTAAAAATTAAGATAAACGAAAGCCCGTTTTTTTGGAATGTTATTTGTTTGCCACTAAATTCGGTTGCTTTGGTTTGTTTTTTGCCTTTTTTTTCAGAATGGAAATTAGGCCCATTACGATGTGTAAAACCAGTCGAATGGGTTAGTGAACTTTCATATGCTATATATTTAGTACATTATAGTATCGTGCTTTTTATAATGAAACATTTCGTAGATACCACAGCACTTAGCCTAATGCAATTACACCTTTTTACTTTTGTTTATCTTATAATAACTTTTCTTTTGAGTTACTTGTTATATAATTACTTTGAAAAACCAATTACAAGATTAAGGGATTTAAAAACTTGAATTTATGATTACAAACTCAAACACGGAAAGAATTTTTGGATTGGATTTAATGCAAGCAATTGGTGTTGGCATGCTTTTGTTGGCTCAATGTATTTGGATTGCTCCACAATTCAACGGGCTGATATGGCAGTTGGCAAGTTTGTTTAACTTTATTGGCGTTGAAATTTTCTTTGTTTTGAGTGGTTTTTTTATGGGGAAAATAGTGTACGGTTTATTTATAAATGAAAATTTTGGAGGCTCTAGTATTATTTATTTTCTAAAAGGTCTTGGGATTCGAATTCTTCCTCTTTATTTTTTAATTCTGCTAATCAATGTTTTAATTGCTTTTTGGTATGACTATTCTATTGTGCAAAGTTGGAAATATGTTTTTCTGCTACAAAATTTTGCAACTGCAATACCTGCTTTTTTTTCTGAATCTTTTGTTTTACCTATCATATTGTTTGCCAGTATTCTTTTTCCAATTTTATTGTGGGTATTTATTTTGTTTTTTAAAACCATTGGTAAATCAAAGATATTTTTAATAACTACCCTTGTTCTTGTTTTTCTTTTTTTTCTCACGAAATTGATTTACAATGCTAATACAAGGAATACAGATATTAATCAATGGGCTTTTTCCTTAAAATCGGTTGTTATCTATAGATTAGATGCTGTTTTTGTCGGGGTTTTATTTAGCTGGTTTCAAGTGCATTTTCTATCTGTTTGGAAAAAGCAAAAGTTTTTAGTTGCATTTTTGGGAAGTCTAGGAATCGTTTTTATTTTTGTTGGTGTAGGTCATTTTCAGCTTTTAATAGAAAATCATAAACTGTTTTGGAATGTGTTTTATTTGCCTTTGACCTCATTGTCTATTGCTTTTTTTCTTCCATTGTTATCAGAATGGAAATCCATTGCCTCGTGGATTAAGAATCCGATCAGTTATATAAGTTCTATTTCTTTTACATTGTATCTTGTGTATTTTGGAGTTGTATATCAATTACTGGTATATAATTACCCTAAGATTTCGTCCCATTGGTTTAGGCTGTCTTTATTTTTAGTTTTATACCTTTTGATTACTTTTTTGATTGCTTTTTTGTTATTCACTTTTTATCAACGATTGCTTATTAATCGATTTATCAAGACGTTAAAATAATTGCATAATCATATTATAACTTTAATTTAGAAAGGTATTGTGCTTGGAATAGCCGTATAATGATTCATTGTTATAACATTCAATTTCGACTTTGTTAAAAAAAAGGCGCTATATTATCGATTGTTTATTATTATGTATTAAAATCTGCTATTTTATCAATTTAATGCAGTGTAAATTATTATTTTGCAATAATAATTTTTCAAAATGCGACTTCCATTAAATTTTTTTAAATTCTCATCTTTAATTCTTAAGTTTGCATCACAAATAAAAAAAAACTAATATTATGGCTTTTTTATTTTGAAATAATCAAGGAAATCTGCCATACAACATTGAAAAGATATCATTATGAACACTTATAACGATTACATCAAGGAGATCGAAGAACGAAAAATTCAGGGACTTCACCCGAAGCCAATTGATGGTGCTGAATTGTTAAGCGAAATTATTGCGCAAATTAAAGATTTAAATAACGAGTACAGAGCAGATTCTCTTAACTTCTTTATTTACAATGTTGTTCCAGGAACTACTCCTGCTGCTACTGTAAAAGCTAATTTTTTAAAAGAAATCGTTCTAGGTCAATCAGTAGTTGCTGAAATTACTCCTGCTTTTGCTTTAGAGTTATTGTCGCATATGAAAGGTGGAACTTCTATAGCCGTTTTACTTGATTTAGCTTTAGGTAATGATGTTGCTATTGCAAAAGATGCTGCGGAAGTTTTAAAGACACAAGTTTTTCTTTATGAAGCAGATACAGATCGTTTAGAAGCTGCTTTCAAAAGCGGTAACGGAATAGCGAAAGAAATTCTAGAGAGCTATGCTAAGGCTGAGTTCTTTACTAAATTACCAGAAATAGCAGAAGAAATTAAGGTAGTTACTTTTATTGCTGGTGAAGGAGATATTTCAACTGATTTACTTTCTCCAGGTAACCAAGCGCATTCAAGATCAGATCGTGAACTTCATGGTAAATGTTTGATTTCTCCTGAAGCACAAGATGAAATCAAAGCACTACAAGCACAGCATCTTGACAAAAGCGTGATGTTGATTGCTGAAAAAGGTACTATGGGTGTTGGTTCATCAAGAATGTCAGGTGTAAACAACGTGGCACTTTGGAGTGGAAAACAAGCAAGCCCATATGTTCCATTTATTAATATTGCTCCAATCGTTGCAGGAACAAACGGAATTTCTCCAATTTTCCTAACAACAGTTGATGTTACGGGTGGTATTGGTCTTGACCTTAAAAACTGGGTAAAAAAATTAGATGAAAATGGTAACGTTCTTCGTAATGAAAGCGGTGATCCTATTCTTGAGGAAGTTTATTCTGTTGCTACTGGTACTGTTCTTACAATCAACACAAAAACAAAGAAACTTTATAACGGAGATAAAGAATTGATTGATATTTCTAAGGCATTCACACCTCAGAAAATTGAATTTATAAAAGCTGGTGGGTCTTACGCTATTGTATTTGGAAAAAAACTTCAAACATTTGCATCAAAGACTCTTGGTATTGATATTGTACCGGTATATGCTCCGTCAAAAGAGGTTTCTGTTGAAGGACAAGGTCTTACAGCTGTAGAAAAAATATTTAATAAAAACGCAGTTGGTTCAACTCCGGGTAAAGTTTTACACGCTGGTTCAGATGTTCGTGTTACCGTAAATATTGTTGGTTCGCAAGATACAACTGGTTTGATGACTTCTCAGGAATTGGAGTCTATGGCTGCTACTGTGATTTCTCCAATTGTTGACGGTGCTTACCAATCAGGTTGTCACACTGCTTCTGTTTGGGATAATAAATCTAAAGCAAATATTCCGAGATTGATGAAATTCATGAACGACTTCGGTTTGATCACGGCTCGTGACCCGAAAGGGGTTTATCATTCAATGACGGATGTAATTCATAAAGTACTTAATGATATTACTGTAAACGAGTGGGCTATCATCATCGGTGGTGACTCTCATACAAGAATGTCTAAAGGTGTTGCTTTTGGTGCTGACTCAGGAACAGTTGCTCTTGCACTTGCTACTGGAGAAGCTTCAATGCCAATTCCTGAATCTGTGAAGGTAACATTCAAAGGAGACATGAAAGGGTATATGGATTTCCGAGATGTAGTTCATGCTACACAATCGCAGATGCTTAAAACATTTGGTGGAGAGAATGTATTTCAAGGAAGAATCATTGAGGTTCACCTTGGAACTCTTAATGCGGATCAAGCATTTACGTTTACGGACTGGACTGCAGAAATGAAAGCAAAAGCTTCGATTTGTATTTCTGAGGATTATACCTTGATTGAATCACTAGAGATTGCGAAGGGTAGAATTCAGATTATGATTGATAAGGGAATGGATAACAAAAATCAAGTTCTTAAAGGACTGATTGCTATTGCCGATAAGAGAATCGCCGAAATTATATCAGGCGAGAAACCAGCACTAAGACCAGATGCAAATGCTAAGTATTACGCTGAAGTTGTTGTAGATCTTGATCAGATTGCTGAGCCAATGATTGCTGATCCTGACGTAAATAATGCTGATGTTTCTAAAAGATATACGCACGATACCATCAGACCTTTATCTTTCTATGGAGGAGTTAAAAAAGTAGATCTTGGATTTATCGGTTCTTGCATGGTTCACAAGGGAGATATGAAAATCCTTGCTCAAATGCTTAAGAATATTGAAGAGCAAAAAGGTAAGGTAGAATTTCTAGCACCGCTTGTAGTAGCGCCACCTACTTATAACATCGTAGATGAACTTAAGGCTGAAGGTGACTGGGATGTTTTGAGAAAATACTCTGGTTTCGAATTCGACGATAATGTTCCTAAAGCTGCGGCACGTACTTCATATGAAAATATGTTATATCTAGAGCGCCCGGGTTGTAACCTTTGTATGGGTAACCAGGAAAAAGCTGCCAAAGGTGATACTGTGATGGCAACATCTACTCGTCTTTTCCAAGGAAGAGTCGTAGAAGATACTGAAGGTAAAAAGGGAGAGTCATTACTTTCCTCTACACCGGTTGTGGTTTTATCTACAATCCTTGGTAGAACTCCAACAATAGAAGAATATAAAACTGCAGTGGAAGGAATTAATCTGACTAAGTTTGCACCTTCTCATAAGTTATTAGTTAAATAATTCACATAATTAGTTAATTATAATTTAAAAGCCTGAGTCTAATGACTCAGGCTTTTTTTTATACTCTATTTTTTTGTATCTTGTATGTTTAAAATAGAATAGTAACAATTATATATAAATCTTATGGCTTTTGATATTGAAATGATTAAAAAAGTGTACGCGAACATGACTAGTCGTGTTGATGCAGCACGTGAAATAGTTGGTCGTCCACTAACTTTAACTGAGAAAATTTTATATAGTCACCTTTGGGATGGAACTCCATCTAAAGCTTTTACAAAAGGTGTTGATTATGTTGATTTTGCTCCGGATAGAGTTGCTTGTCAAGATGCAACAGCTCAAATGGCATTATTGCAATTTATGCATGCAGGAAAGAAAACGGTTGCAGTTCCTACAACGGTTCACTGTGATCACTTGATTTTGGCTAAAAATGGAGCTGAATTTGATTTAGCTGCAGCAAATAAACAATCTAAAGAGGTTTTTGATTTTCTTTCTTCAGTATCTGATAAATACGGAATTGGTTTTTGGAAACCAGGTTCAGGAATTATTCACCAAATCGTTTTGGAGAATTATGCATTCCCTGGAGGTTTGATGATTGGTACCGATTCACATACTGTAAATGCAGGTGGATTAGGGATGTTAGCTATTGGTGTTGGTGGAGCTGATGCAGTAGATGTAATGTCAGGAATGTCTTGGGAATTAAAATTTCCAAAATTAATAGGTGTAAAATTAACTGGAAAACTTTCTGGTTGGACTGCACCAAAAGATGTTATCCTTAAAGTAGCTGATATTCTTACTGTAAAAGGGGGAACAGGTGCTATTGTTGAGTATTTTGGAGAAGGAGCTACTTCAATGTCATGTACTGGAAAAGGAACTATTTGTAATATGGGTGCCGAAATTGGTGCTACCACTTCTACATTTGGTTATGACGAGTCTATGAGAAGATACCTTTCTGCAACAGGTCGTCAAGATGTAGTAGATGCTGCTGATAAAGTAGCTTCTTATTTAACTGCCGATCCAGAAGTATATGCTGATCCAGCAACTTATTTTGATCAAGTAATCGAAATTAACCTTTCTGAATTAGAGCCACATATTAATGGTCCTTTTACTCCGGACAGAGGTACACCAGTTTCTAAAATGAAAGAAGAAGCTGCTGCTAATGGATGGCCTATTAAAGTAGAATGGGGATTAATCGGTTCTTGTACGAACTCTTCTTACGAAGATATGGCTCGTGCAGCGTCTATCGTAAACCAAGCAGTTGAATTAGGAATCAGTCCAAAAGCTGAATTTGGTATCAACCCAGGTTCGGAGCAAATTAGATATACAATCGAAAGAGATGGAATCATCGCTACTTTCGAAAAAATGGGAACCAAAGTATTTACAAATGCTTGTGGACCATGTATCGGACAATGGGATAGAGCAGGAGCTGATAAAGGAGAGAAAAATACAATCGTTCACTCTTTTAACCGTAACTTTTCTAAACGTGCTGATGGTAATCCAAACACACATGCTTTCGTAACGTCTCCAGAAATGGTTGCTGCATTAGCAATTTCAGGTCGTTTGGATTTCAATCCTTTGACAGATACTTTGATTAATGATAATGGTGAAGAAGTAAAATTGAGTGCTCCTTATGGTGATGAATTACCTAAAAAAGGATTTGCTGTAGAAGATGCAGGATTTCAAGCACCAGCTGCTGATGGATCAGGAGTTCAAATCGTAGTTAGCGAAACTTCAGATCGTTTGCAATTATTGGCACCATTCCAACCTTGGGACGGTAAAAATATTTCAGGAGCTAAATTATTGATTAAGGCTTTCGGGAAATGTACTACAGATCACATCTCTATGGCTGGTCCATGGTTGCGTTTCCGTGGTCACTTAGATAACATTTCTAACAATATGTTGATTGGAGCAGTTAATGCTTTCAATGATAAAACCAATTCGGTTAAAAATCAATTGACAGGTGCATATGATGCCGTTCCAGCTGTAGCACGAGCTTACAAAGCAGCTGGAGTTCCTTCTATTGTTGTGGGAGATCACAATTATGGAGAAGGATCTTCCAGAGAACACGCAGCTATGGAACCTCGTTTCTTAGGTGTTCAAGCAGTATTGGTAAAATCATTTGCTCGTATCCACGAAACAAACCTTAAAAAACAAGGTCTTTTAGGATTGACATTTGCTAACGAAGCAGATTACGATAAAATTCAAGAAGATGACGTTATCAACTTCACAGATTTAGTAGATTTCGCTCCAGGAAAACCATTAACATTAGAATTCGTTCACGCGGATGGAACCAAAGATATTATCTTGGCAAACCATACCTACAACGAAGGGCAAATTGGTTGGTTCGTTGCTGGTTCAGCATTAAACTTAATTGCTGCTGCTAGTAACGCATAAGTAAATTAAAATATTTTATATTCAAAACTCTCAAGGCAACTTGGGAGTTTTTTTGTTTCATGGGGTTTTCTTCGAAGAGTGGTATTTCTCATTTTAAAACATATTAATTGTAAGTTAAAATACTGATAATAAGTGTTTTGAAGTTTAAAATGATTCGACTATTTTGTATCTTTAGTCACTATTAATTTTAAATCTAATTGCGATGAGAATGTTAGTTAATGTTATCTTCCCTATTGAGCCTTTCAACTCAATGGCTAGAAATGGTACAGCAGGTGAGATCATCAGTCGAGTGATTGAAGATATTAAACCAGAGAGTATTTATTTTTCTGAACAAGACGGTAATCGAGGTGCGGTTATGGTAGTTGAAGTTCCTGATGCTTCTGCTATTCCATCTATTGCTGAACCTTGGTTTTTAAATTTTGAAGCCAATTGCGAGTTTAGGATTGCAATGACTCCTGATGATTTAATGCGAGCTAACCTCAGTAAACTTGCAGAAAAATGGCATGATGTTCATGTAATGTAATGAAAGCGAAAGAACTAAAAGCACCACTTCATATAAAATGGGGTGGTTTTTTTGGAGCTATTTCCTGCTGACCGCTTCAAGATTTTTCATAAAATTGCTTTTTTCCAAGATAAAAAAGGAGCTTCCGCCGGTCGCTCTTTTTTCTCAGGAAAAAAATGCAATTCCATCTCAAAAGGCTTTCCACTTTCATCAGGGCTAGAAATCGGGGAGACGATTTCTTTTGGATTTTACGATTTAAAAAAAAGAAGTGAATAGTGTTATTTTAAATAAAATGGAATTTTTTGTTCAAAAAAGACCTGAAAAATGCTAAAAAATAGGCGTTTTCTTTTTTTTACACGTTAAAATCAAAAAAAAATATTGTTTTTTAAACTTTATAACTTAAATTAGCTTTTTTGTAGATAAATTTTTCAGTGAAGCCTTTTTTGATTGTAAATACAAATCATCACTTCATTAGAATATTTATTTTTAGCGCAACAATACATTAGGATTGTACCGCGTTACTGTTTAAGTTGCTTTTGCAATTCGAACAAAAAATTCAATTAGATTTTAAAATGAACTTATTCTTGCCCTCTTTTTTGAAAAGAGATACCATTTTTTTGAATTTTAAAAAAATATAAAATAGTTGAAAAAAGAAACCCTAGCGAGATTTAATAATTATATCCCGAAATTGCTAAGGAGAATAAAATGGGGTAAGTAATTTGAAATAAATGAATATGAGTTTAAGATTAGTTGTAACATTGTTTTTATTGAATAGTATGGTACTTTTTTCTCAGGAAAGTACCAAGAAACATACAATCGTAAAAGGGGAAACCATTTCGAGCATTGCAGAGAAATATGATGTAAAACAAAGCGAAATCTATAAACTAAATCCAAAAGCCAAGAATCTATTAAAACTCAATTCAGTATTATTAATCCCTGTTACTGCTCCAAAAAATACCAATACCAAATCTAAGGTTGCAACAAATTATCAAGAGAAAGAACACGAAGTACTTGCCAAAGAAACACTATACGGAATCGCAAAACAATACGGAATTACATTAAAAGTATTAAACGAAGCCAATCCAACCTTAGAATCTTCAGGATTGAAAATAGGTCAAAAAATTACCATTCCCCAAAACGCATCTTCAACAGAAATAACAGTTCTTCCCCAATCAAAAAAAGCTTCAGCAAAAACAGAATCAGATGCTGTATCTCAAGTGAGTGAAACTGTAATCCCAACTTCAGAAACATTTTCACGGGAAGTTTTACCAAAAGAAACTAAGTATTCGATCACGAAACAATACGGAATCACAATCAAGGAATTTGATAAAGCTAATCCAGCAATAGGCGTTAAATCACTTAGAGTGGGTCAAAAAATTAATATTCCCGGTAATGCATCTGTAATAAATGAAATGGCTGTTGTTGCGCAACAAAACAAAGAAGTGCCAAAAGAAACACTTGCGGTTATTCCTAATACATCTTCGGTTTTACCAAAAATTGAAGAAGCGGTTATTCTTCAACCGAAAATTGATTTACCAAAAACAGAATTAGTCGTTGTTCCTCAAGAAAATGAGACTTCAAATTCAACATCAGAAGTGATTGTTCGGGAAGTATTGCCTAAAGAAACTAAATATGGTATCGCAAAACAATACGGAATCACGGTTCAGGAATTAGAAAAACAAAACCCAGAAATTAAAAATACGCTTCCGTTAGGTTATAAATTAAATATTCGCAAAGGTGATTCTTCAAGTAATCGTGCAGCAGTTTTAACGACTGAAAACAGAAATGATGAATCTAGTAATACTGGAAATTATCGATTTCAAAATGCAATGGCAGAAAGTAACAATGGAGAAAACAAAAATTTTTTAAAACCAACTTTTAGCAATGAATTCCTAGAGCAATTGATAGCACGCGCTTCAGAAAATATTGGTTCGCGATACCGTACCGGAGGCACTTCTAAAGCTGGATTTGATTGTTCTGGTTTGATGTGTACCACTTTTGAAGCTTTTGATATTAAGTTGCCAAGAACCTCGCGGGAACAATCTGACTATGGGACTAAAATCAATACTGAAGAAGCTCAGAAAGGCGATTTAATTTTCTTCAAGACGAACGGCAGAAGCCAAATCAATCACGTAGGAATGGTGGTAGAAGTTTGCGAGGGAGAAATCAAATTTATTCATTCTTCAGTAAGTAACGGAGTAATTATTTCCTCTACCAAAGAAAAATATTATGAGAAAAATTTCACTCAAATTAATCGAGTAGTACAATAATTTCAGTGATTTGGCTCTTATAAAAAACGAAAAACTCCCCAGATAAAGGGAGTTTTTCGTTTTTTAAAGTGTTTTTATTTCACACTGTTTACCTCAATCCAATACCCATCTGGATCCTGAAAATAAATTTGTTTAATGCCATCAGCACGAACGTTGATTTTATCAAGCGTTCCAGGCCAATCCGAATAAGTGATTTTTAGATTTTCTAATACTTTTACCAGTTCATCAAAGTTGATGGCTTTAAACGCAAGATGTACCGCTCTATTTATTGTAACAGGTTCTTTAATAGTGGAGACTAGATGTAATTCTTTTCCATCTCCCAAAGAAATCCAACGAATACCTTCTTTTCTGGTGAGGTTGGTAATTTCTTTAAGTTTCAAAACGTTTGTGTAAAAATCAACCGAACGATCTAAGTCTTTTACTGAAAGTGCTGCATGATCCATAGTTAAAGAAAATGAGTTGGTTTCCTGTGCCCAAAGGGATCCAGTAAATACAAGTGTAAGAACTAAAAAGAGTGTTTTTTTCATGTTGATGTAATTTTGGTTTTAGTAAGGAAAATGTAGTGTTAATTTAGTTGATAGTAAGAATATGATTGATGATTTTAATACAATCATCCGTATTATTGGTATTGGTATTTATTGCCACACTATTATTATTGTATGGCGAATACATGTTTAGATTAGGACGTGAAAACAAACCTACTGTAGGGGTTTGTGAAGCACTGGCCAAATGCATAATGCCGCTATCAGCACCAATAAAAATCACGGTATTTGCAATAACAGATCCAATTTCACGAACATCTTTACTGTAAAAGGTAGGTGCTTTAAATCCAATTTGTGAAATATTTTCAACGGGTAAAACTTCAATAATATTATAATTTGGGTATTCCGTTTTTAATCGCTCATAAAATTCTTCCCACCAAGATTCCGAATAGCATTTATCGTCAGTGGCATAAGTAAAAATAGAAATTGTCTTTATGTCGTTTTTTACTATTTCTTTCACTATTTTTAGACCTTCAGCAATTTCTAAAGGGCTTAACTTGAGGTCTAATGATGGAACTGGATTCTCGTTTTTCTTAAATCCTAATTTGGTTAAAAAACTTCTAAATTCATAGACCGGATATTTTGCAATATGCTCATAATCGGTATATTTCAATTGAATGTTTTCGTCAACTTCGCCAAAAAATTTATATTTTGCATTAGCAAATTGTGCAGACAATCTTCCTGATGAAGAACCTTTATCTACATTGATGACAATATCATAGTGTTGTTTTTTGATTTTTATCCAAACTTGAAAATAAGCTATTAAATTTTTAAAAGGCTTTTTAGGAAGCTCAATAATGTAATTGATGTTTTCATAATTTTGAAAAACAATTGGCGCTAAGCCTCCTTTTACAAATAAATCAATTTTACACTCTGGAAAAGTGGCGACAACTTCTTGCACTAGCGGCGTAATTAACAAAAGGTTTCCTAATCTGTGATTGGGCCTAGAAATTAAAACTCTTTTAATTTCAATTTTTTGAGTCAAATCAATTTTTTGATTCTTTTGTGAACTACCAATATTTTTAGTCAGGCTGTGCGTTAAAATCCTTCTGTAAACATTTACTTTTTGTAAAATACTCATGCTTTTGAAATATTATAGGGTATTGAATTCTTTTTAGTTAAAATTAAAAAGGTTGTGAATATTCATGAAACAAAATATGAAATAATTAAACACTGCCCAAAAATGTACTTCGTACTTGACAAATGTACAATATAGATAGAAATCATTCGGCTTATACCATAAAATAAAAAGGGAACTAAGAATCAGAATTTATATTCTGTGTGAAGCCTCCTTTCTATAGAAAGAATTTGGTTGTAATTGATTTGGTATCAGATCTGATTTGTTTCAGTTGGCTACTATTACTTCATAATTTCCCTTTTACATAATATAGAATTAATGTAAATTAGCTTTTTGCATCATAAAAAAATAGCGATTTCAAAGTGGTAAGCATATATTTTACAATCTTTGGACTCTAAAAAATTAAACAGCACTATGAGTAAGACGAAACTAATAATTAATCGCAACGGATCTATAAAAATTGAAGGGGATTTCGAAATAATGGACTTCGAAGGTAAAGTTTATGGATTGGAAGGAAGAACCGCATTGGGTCTTTGTCGTTGTGGATTATCATCTAATAAACCTTTTTGCGATGGTTCACACCGTAACAATTTTGAACATGAAGCAGAAGCATTTGATTTGCCACCGATGAAAACTAAGTAAGAAATACTGTTTTCTGATTCGATCAAATAAAAAAGCTAAATCTTTATAGATATAGCTTTTTTGTTTTCTTAGGTTAATTTGTGTATAACGTTAGGCCGCTTGACTCAGTTGCGAATCAAAGCGGACCGAGTTCTCTCTGCCGAAGATAATATTTCTTCGTGAAATAGAAATTGCCGGTGAAGAAAAATCCCGCAATTGCTTGAAACGGCGGTTATGCACATTCAATCAATGTCACGTTGTTTTCATTTGATTGATAATTTCTAAAATATGTTCTTCGTCGGTACCGCAGCAGCCACCAAATACATTTAAATGGCTAAAAGAATCCTTCAACCTTTTGTATTCTTTGCCCAATTCGCGCGGAATTCCCCTGTCTAATTCTGTGGCCTCGTCTAATTCTGCATGGCTTTTACAGGATGCATTTGCCCTGATAGCATTGATGGTTGGTTGCGCAATAGACTGCGCTATTGCATTTGGACGGACTGGAAGAATTGTAGCGAAGCGAAAATCACGAATGCCAAAAAAACAATAAAAACACATGAGCTAAACCCGAACGCAAAAGGAAAAACCTGATGCGACTAGGGATTGACAAAGACCACGCTTATGCATGGAGCAGAACCAGAAAAGGAGGATGGCGCATCGCCCAAAGTCCAATTCTTACCACTACAATTACCCTACTACGACTTAAGAAGAAAGGCTATCAATCAATGTTGGAGATTTACATGGAACTCAACCCATCACTTTGCGAACCGCTGTATACGAGACCCGTACGTACGGTGGTGTGAGAGGCGCACTCCGTCAGTTTCTGGCGGAGCCGTCTACTCGATTATGTGAGGTTCCTTATAGTCTACTTTTTAAATCCATCATTCCATGAAGAATTCTTGCGATTTCTATTTCGTTCTTTGATATAATTGAGTAGAAGATAATATGTTCACCTGATTTAAAACCTAATATTCCTTTCGTAACTATATCATAGTTTCTACCAAGTTTTGGATTATTTGCTAGATCATCACATGATGCCATAAGTAAATCATAATACTTTTCAGCTTGCATTTCAGACCAAGTTTCGATTGTATAATCCCAAATTTCAGTTAAGTCATCAACAGCTTTATTTGTTAAATAATATTTAGCCATTTGATGTTTTTCTTGCTTTTAAAACGTTAAGATGTTTTTTAGCATCAAAATCTACTGCACGTCCACTTTCAATTCCATCATTAATCGCTTTTCTTAAAGCTGCAATTTTATTTTCCTCATCTTCTAAAAGACGAAGACCGGCTCTGACAACTTCACTTGCGTTATTGAATCTTCCATCATTTACACTGTGTTCGATAAAACTTTCGAAATGATTACCAAGCGATATAGAAGTATTTCGTCCCATAATTTTTTTTAGCTAAGTTACCAAAAAATGGTAACTTTTCAAATTATTCCGTATTTTTTTTGGAATCCTCAAGCAAAGTCTAAAAGAAGTGACGCGCAAAACCGCACCGAGAAGTTTCGAGGAACGCATCCGAAAAATCAACGACCCGAGCCGATAGGCGAATAGGCGAAGCAAATCTAACGAGGATGGTTAAACTATTTTCGAGGGACTAGTATTCAAGGAAAGTTACGAGATATTGATGGTTGGTTGCGCAATAGACTGCGCTATTGCATTTGGACGGACTGGAAGAATTGTAGCGAAGCGAAAATCACGAATGCCAAAAAAACAATAAAAACACATGAGCTAAACCCGAACGCAAAAGGAAAAACCTGATGCGACTAGGGATTGACAAAGACCACGCTTATGCATGGAGCAGAACCAGAAAAGGAGGATGGCGCATCGCCCAAAGTCCAATTCTTACCACTACAATTACCCTACTACGACTTAAGAAGAAAGGCTATCAATCAATGTTGGAGATTTACATGGAACTCAACCCATCACTTTGCGAACTGCTGTATACGAGACCCGTACGTGCGGTGGTGTGAGAGGCGCACTCCGTCAGTTTCTGGCGGAGCCGTCTACTCGATTGTAGGCAGTGCTTTATTTTGATGCTTTAGACTTTTTAATGTTCAAAGCTTTCTGTTTTATCCATTGAATTGAAATATCAACAGGTGCTGTAATATTATCAGAAGCAGTATTGTGTCCTAATGTTGAAAACAAGGTATATTCGAAAGGTTTGCCTTGAACTTTAAATGTATTTAATTGGTCTATGCACAATTTTACGGGAATTTGGATATCTTTCTCACCAAAAAGCCAAAGTCCTGGAATTGAAAGAGTATTCAAGGAAATTTTTGGGTCAGTCGCAACGAATTGATACCTGTCTGGGTCATTTTTAGTATGTTCACGAGCATCTGATTCTGTATGATTTTCCCAAAAATTATTGTTGCCATTAGTATAAAACTGAAATCGAAGTTGTTCTAGAGTTGTAATTGTAGGGCAACTAAATAAAACCATAAATTCTATTTGTGGATTTTTGCTTGCAGTAATTGGGATTATCCATCCTGCTTGACTGAAGCCAACTAATCCAATTGGTGTTTTTTTATCTTTCAAATAGGTTCGAAATGTATTTACTGCTGAACTTGCATCTTGAGATAATAAATTAAGATTAGTAGTGTCAATATTATTCGTGCCAACAGATGGTCCTACATATACACCGCCTGATTCTCCAACTCCACGTTTATCATATGTCAATACAGCAATACCTTCTTTAGCAAGACGTTTAGCGAACTCCATTTCTCTTTTTACAGGATCAGACCCATGAACAATTACAACTGCTGCAAATGTTTTTTTAGGCGTTAAAATCGAGCCTGCAATAGTGACTCCTTGACTTTCAAACTTTATATCTTGAGTGGTAAAGTCGGACGATTGAGAAAATACCATTTCTGGTAAAATTATTAGTAATAACCAAAGAAATAAGTTAATGTTCATTTTGGTTTAATTTAAAAAATGTTTTGAATTGTCTTGGTCTTCGTTAGCATTGCCACCAACGTCAGTTCGTCTAAAAACCTTCAAACAGACTTTATTTGGTTAATCAGTGAGTAAATATATGGGATTTAAACTACAATTAAAATTTTTTTTAATAAAAGCCATTTTCTCATTCTCAAAATAAAATAAGGTATAAAAAGTATTAAAAAGCGCTGTTAGAACGGCAAAACATTGGGCCAATACTTTTAGATATTGTTTTAGTAAATTTTGGTCGATCAAATTAAAAATCCGGCGCAGGTTGTAGGCTGAGAAAATCAATCCTACATCGGCTGAGGCGTGTTTGATGGTTTTCTTTGTCATGATATAATAAAAGTCCCATTGGCGTTTTATGACACCGTAAGGATGTTCTACTATGGCTTGCCGTCTGCGGTAGATTTCATAATTATTT
>NZ_JBLNKU010000017.1:0-111705 GCF_048158545.1 Flavobacterium melibiosi
GAAGGTTTTAGAACAAGAGTTTTGGCTAAAATAACAGCATTAACAATGGTACAATATATCAATAAATTTATCTTTCAAAGACCGATAAATAATATTAAAAATCAAATTATTTAATTACACCCAACGGGTAATTAAATAATAAATAAGTTTCAAATGTCAGAACAATCAATTTTGCGGCTCACTATGTCCGCAGCGGTAAATCCCAATGAATGGGAAAAATTAGAACAATTAATGGCAGAAGCAAGAATCGCAGTGCCGAAAGAAGGAGACGGGGTTTTAATCCACGAATGTCATTATAATCCGGAGACATTAGATATTCTTTTCCTGGAATCTTACGCGAACGAAAATGAATTGATGAAACACGCACAAGCGTTTGCTCCGGTGATGAATAATCATAAAGTGGATTGGAAAATCAATAGAATAGACCTGCTTGGCAACTATTCTGAAGAGATTTTTGCAATGATGAAAGGAATGGCAAACGGTGCGGAAGTAAATCTTTACAAAAAAGTATTTAAAAACAAATAATAATCCGCAATGGATTATTATTTGTTTGAACTTTAGCTTACAGATTATAATTCTGAAGGAGAATAGCCAAACTGTTTCTTAAAGGCAAAAGAAAAATGGGAGAGATTTTCAAAACCAATTTCTAAATAAATATCTCCCGCTTTTTTGTCTTTTTTGGAAAGTTGAAAATGAGCCAGCTCCAGTCGTTTTCTTGTAAGCCAACGTTGCGGCGTGATTTTAAAAGCCTTCTTAAAATCTCTGATAAATGTTGAAAGACTGCGACCCGTGAGATAGGCAAATTTTTCAAGAGGCATATTAAACTTGTAATGTTTCTCCATGAAATCAACCAGGTTTATTTTTCCGGGTTCAGAGAAATCTGCGAGAACACTGTCGATATTTGGTTCAATAAATCTGAGAATGGATATTGCCTCTTCAAATTTAAGCTTTGCAATATTTTCGGGAAGATTTTGCTCCAATTCAAAATAAGGAATTATGGATGAAAAGAAACTTTTCAACAATGGCTGTTCATTTAAAATTCGGACAGACGGGTCTGGCGGAACGTTAAGATTTGGTTTTTCTTTTGCGTAAAATGCTTTCAGTCTTTCTACCGTCAACCCAAAAACGACAGCTTTGTAAGGTCTGCCATCTTTAGGTTGTTTTATGACAGCCGATATCTGATTTCTAGGAAACAACAACATACTTTCCGCACCGAATGTATATGATTTGTCTGCCTGTATGATTTTCATTTCGCCGGAAATAATCAGCACAAAAGAATGAAATTCAAGACTAAGGTCGTCTTTATAAATGCCTTCCTCGGTAACCGTCCAAACAAGATCTGTGAATTTGTTAAAGTTTTGTTTTGCCATTAGTTTTGATTATTATTTACATTAAATAATAGCTGTGTTGAATACCAAAATTACAAATATTAACTTTAAATAAATTAAAGTTTGACCACGATTTTGCCTTTAGTAGCGTGGGTTTCTATTTGTTGGTGTGCCTTATACGTTTCTTTGAGTGCAAAAGTTTGAGAAATGTGTGACTTCAATTTACCAGCTTCCAATAACTCTTTAATCTCTTCCACATCACTCTTTTAATTGTTTTTTGTTTTTAAAATTTCTAGTGTCATAATTTTACTTTTTAATTAATTCTTGAAAAATCGTTATGTTATTATTACTCAAAAAAATTATAGTATATTTGCTAACAATTTATTAGTAGTTACTTAAAGGTTAGTGACTAAGAAACATCATAGTTATGGCTGAAGTAAAAGAAAATCAAATAGATAACAAAGCATTTACAGAAGAATGTAATGCTGTTTTAATGGCAGTTTCAGACGCATTATACGCCATTGGAGGAAAATGGAAATTGATGATTATCATTGCAATGGCAAGAGGAAACAAGCGTTTTACCGAAATTCAGCGACAAGTAAATGGCATTTCGGCAAGGGTACTTTCGAGCGAACTTAAAGAATTAGAACTAAACGGATTTATTATAAAAAAAGTGGCAGTTGGTTATCCGGTTAGTATTGAATATGAATTGCTACCGTACAGCCAAACCTTAGAAGAAGTTGTCGGGGCAATGACCAAATGGGGAATGCAACACCGCCAGAAGATTAGAAACGAAAGTTCTTTGGAAGCGTCATCTAAAAGTTCGAAAAAGTAAAACTGACTCCAAAATTTTAAACTTCTGTAGGTGAAATTCCATATTGTTTTTTAAAAGCCGTAGAGAAATGCGATGGATTTTTAAATCCAACTTCCACATACACATCCTGTACTTTTTTACCTTCTTCTTTCAGTTTAAAATAGGCAACTTCAAGACGTTTTTTAATCAGCCATTTTTGTGGAGTAAGATTGCTTATTTTTTTGAAATCTCGTTTAAAAGTTGCTAAACTACGCCCCGTGAAGGATGCAATTTGTTCCATGGTCAGTTCGTCCTGATAATTTTCATTTAGGAATTCAATGATGTCTACTTTCCAGGGTTCAGCAAAATCAAAAAGTATTGGATATAATAATTCATTACTATTTAACAAGGCATAAATTCCTTCCAATAATTTCAGATGGGTTACACCTTCGGTTGGTTTCACATTGCTATCAAAATAAGGATTCAACGATTGAAATAGACTTTCTATTGCGGGCGAAGGTTGTAATTTAAAAACATAATCATCTGAAACAGCTATGTTTTTCGGCATTTCAGCCTTATCCATTTTACTGTAAAATTCACGCAACACACTTCGTTTAAACGTAAGCGAAATGCCTTTGTATAATTCTTCTCCCTTGCTGTTTTTGTACATTTTCAAACGGTGGTCTCTTCTGATAAATGCACAATCACCTGCCTGTAACGTTATTTTCCTATTTCTATCTTCAATTACTTGTTCACCAGAATACAGATAGATCAAAACGTGTTCTGGAGTTGCGTGAATACATTTTTCGCTATAATCTGAAAAGCAGGATAAAAATATACCTGAATAAGCTATGGTTTTTAAACTATCGTCTTGTTGCATATTCATAATTTGCTGATGTTAGATTATTAACCAACAAATTTAAGTTTTTTGCTTTAGTATGACTTTATTGCAAGGTTCATTTTGTCTTTCTGTAAGGCTCACTTTAAAATTGTGCCTGTCAAGTTGTGCTGGTTTGCGGTGTCGCTTTACAAAACCTCCTTAAAATAAAAAAACTTCCCTTTTCAGAGAAGTTTTCGGTATCATTTAGACTATTTGCTAAACATCGTCATAATCTACATAAATGCTTTCTGACGTTGGGTGCGCTTGACAGGTTAAGATTAAACCATCGGCGATTTCTTTATCAGTAAGAATCGAGTTTTTAGTCATTTCGGCAGTTCCTGAAGTTACACGAGCCAGACAACTGCTACAGATTCCGCCTTGGCATGAATAGGGAGCATCAAGACCTTGTTTTAAAGCTGCTTCAAGGATGGTTTGTTTTTGTGACATTTCAAAAGTCGTTTCATCATCATCCACCATAACAGTGATTTTAGAATGTCCTTCTAATGATTTTTCGATTTTATGTTCTTTGGAAGAAGTAGTAAACAATTCAAATTTTATGGCTGATTCTTTGATGTTTTTTGCTGCCAAAACACCAGAAACGGCATTAATCATTTCCTCTGGGCCACATAAATAGAACTTATCAAATTCCAATTCTTTGTGTTTGTTATTCAAAACAAAATTCACCGTCGATTTATCTATTCGGCCAAATAATGCATGTTCTGCTTTGGCTTGACTGTAAACATAATGCACAAAAAGACGGCCTACATATTGCAATTGCAAATCGTGCAATTCTTGATGAAAGATAGTTTCCTCGGGAGATCTGTTTCCATAAACAAGGACAAAAGAACTTTTAGGTTCGCTTTTCAATACTGATTTCAGGATAGAAAGTACGGGTGTGATTCCGCTTCCGGCTACAAAAGCCACATAATTTTTTTGTCGGTCAGCTTGTGGTTCAAAAGTAAATTTCCCTTCTGGTTTTCCTACTTCAAGAGCGTCACCTGCCTTCAATTTTGTATTGGCAAACTGAGAAAAAGCACCATTTTTTACTGCTTTTACAGCGATTCGTAATTCCCCACTTTCTGGAGCAGAACAAAGAGAATACGCACGACGAATTTCCTGATTGTCTAAGGTAAGTCTAAGATTAATATATTGACCTGCAACAAAAATATAGTTTGGTTTTAATTCCTCAGGAACATTAAAAAGTATGGAAACCGCATCTTTGGTTTCACGTTTTACTTCTTTTATAATAAGTTTTAAAAAGGATGGCATGTGATTAATTTTTTACAAAAGTAGGAAACGACAAATAAATGGGGATTATAATTGCCGATTTTTTTATCTTAGATCTAACATTTCAAGAATTTAACTACCTATTTGCAAAACCAAACTATAAACCATGTTCAAAAAATTTATCTATCTCGAATGGAAGGCTTTTACGAGATCAGCTTCCTTCGCAACAAATTTAGGTTTAAAAATCTTGATGCTTTTTCTGGCTATTTATTTTGCTTTAGTTTTTTTGGCTTTGGGAATTGGAGCCTTTTATATTATCAAGAAAATGAATCTGGAACCATTGGAAACCGTCAATAAATTCCTGATTTACTACTTTTTATTTGATTTGATTTTTCGTTTGCTGTTGCAAAAAATTCCGGTAATGAACATCCGTCCCTTATTGGTTTTACCGTTTAAGAAACCAACAATTGTTCATTTTTCGTTGGGCAAAACCGTATTGTCTTTTTTTAATTATGGACATGCTTTTTTCTTTTTGCCATTTTCAGTAGTATTAATTATTGAAGGATATGATGTGGTGAGCGTATTGCTTTGGCATTTAGCCATGATTTCGTTGATTTACGTCAATAATTTTCTAAATATCATATTGAATAATAGAGATAATTTGTTTGCCATTTTCGTGGGAATTGTGATTGTTTTGGGGGGCTGTCAGTATTATCATGTTTTTGATATTACTAATTATACGACCATTTTCTTTGAGGGTTTATTCTACACAAAATGGATGTTTTTACTGCCAATTTTGGCTTTAATTGGACTGTATTATGTTACGTTCAAGTATTTCAAAAACAATTTATACCTTGATTCAGGACTTTCAAACAAACAACAAATCGCCAAAACCGAGGATTTAACGTGGTTGAATCAGTTTGGAACATTGGGAACATTCTTGAAAAATGACATTAAACTCATCAAAAGAAACAAACGGTCTAAAACTACCGTTATCATGAGTGTGGTGTTTTTATTTTATGGTTTCCTATTCTTTACCAATAAAATTGAAGCGTATAATAATCCCATAATGCACATTTTTGCAGGAATTTTTGTTTCGGGGGGTTTTCTCTTCACTTTCGGACAATTTGTGCCTAGTTGGGACAGCTCTTATTATCAATTAATGATGACCCAAAATATTCCGTATCGAGGATATTTGAGTTCAAAATGGTGGCTAATCGTTATTGCAACAGTTATTTCGACGATTTTGTCTTCATTCTATTTGTATTTTGGATGGCAGGTGTATCTGACAATTGTTGTGGGCGCCATTTATAATATTGGAGTAAATTCACATTTGGTACTTCTTGCGGGCGCTTATACTAAAACGCCAATAGATTTAGATTCCAGCAAAGGCGCTTTTGGAGATAAAAAAGCCTTTAATGTAAATACCATGTTGATCTCGTTGCCTAAATTGCTATTGCCGTTGGGACTTTATTGGATTGGTTCCACGTTAATGAGTCCTAATTTAGGATTAGCAATGGTGGCAATTGCTGGAATAATAGGTTTTGCTTTGAGAGATAAGGTCTTTTCATTGATCGAAAGAATTTATAAAACAGAGAAGTACAAAACGATAGCGGCTTACAAACAAAAAAGTTAATTAGAAATCAGATTAACCAATAACCAGTTAAACGATTAAACTTTAAAAAAATGATACAAGTAAACGATCTTTCAAAAATATATAACGGCACAACGGTTCTTAAAATCGAAAATCTGGAAATCCCAAAAGGGCAAAGTTTTGGATTGGTAGGGAATAACGGCGCCGGAAAAACCACATTTTTCAGTTTGCTATTGGATTTAATCCAGCCTTCAACGGGGCATATTATCAACAGTGCCATTCAAGTAAATACAAGCGAAAACTGGAAACCTTTCACCGCTTCTTTTCTGGACGAAAGCTTTTTAATTGGCTACTTAACCCCCGAAGAATATTTTTATTTCATAGGCGATTTACGCGGACAGAACAAAGCGGATATTGATGCTTTGCTGGACAAACACGAGGAATTTTTTAATGGTGAAATCCTTAAAAACAAGAAGTATTTGCGTGATTTATCCAAAGGAAACCAGAAGAAAGTGGGAATTATCGCGACACTCATAGGAAACCCTGAAGTGATAATTCTGGATGAACCCTTTGCTAATTTAGACCCTACAACGGTCAATAGATTGAAAAAAATCATCAAAGAATTAGCGGAAAATCCGGATGTAACAGTGCTGGTTTCCAGTCATGACTTGCAACATACGGTTGAGGTTTGTAACAGAATTGTTGCGTTAAACAAAGGCGAAGTCGTGAAAGATATTCAAACATCTGCCGAAACGTTGCAAGAACTGGAACTGTTTTTTGCAGTTTAAAATTTAATTTGGGCGTGACCCGGAAAGAAAAATTCCGGGTCGGGCTTTTCGCTCTCAATCTTTTTTATTCTTGAAAAAAGAATAAAAAAGGATTTCCGCTGCTAACCCTCACGCAAAAGCAAAACTGGCAATCAAAAAGAAACCCAATAATTTCCACGATAGCAAAAAGAAACGTATTTTTACAAGTCATTATACTAAATAGTACTTTTAGAAGTTAATTGATAAAAAACGTTTACCATTGAAAACCAACACATTCAAACATATATTTTCGCTAGGATTTTTATTGTTTTTGGTAGCGTGTTCTACTAAAAAGGACACTTTTTTGGCGAGAAAATCACATGCTTTGAGCACGAAATACAATATTTTATACAACGGGCAAATAGGGTTGGACAAAGGAGTTAATGGTATAAAAGCAAACAGTAAAGATGATTTTTGGAAGCGTTTGCCAATCGAAAGAATGCAAATGGAGGAGGATGTTTCTCCTGATGGAAAACCTAAAAATACTGATTTTGAATTGGCCGAAACCAAAGCCACAAAGGCAATTCAAAAACACTCCATGAACATTGGCGGAAGAGAAAAAAACAGCCAAATAGACGAAGCGTATTTACTACTTGGTAAATCCCGTTATTACGACCAAAGATTCGTTCCGGCATTGGATGCATTCAATTATATTTTATACAAATATCCCAACAGCAGTAGAATTTATGAAGCCAAAATTTGGCGTGAAAAAACCAATATGCGACTTGGAAACGATGCTTTGGTTGTGAAAAATATGACCAAAATGCTGAAGGAAAAAGAGTTGAAAAAACAGGTTTTTGCTGATGCAAATGCACTATTATCAGAAGCTTTTTTGAACTTGGAAGAAAAAGACAGCGCTTTAGTAAAATTAAAAATAGCCGAAAGATATACTAAAGTAAAAGCTGAAAGAGCGAGATATCGCTTTATTCTTGGGCAATTGTACGAGGAATTAGGCAAAAAAGACAGTGCTATTTACAGCTATCAATCGGTGATTGATATGAATAGAAAATCCGAAAGGAAATATGTTATTCAGGCTTACGCCAAAAAAGCGCAATTATTCGATTATAAAACCGGAGATACCACTGCGTTTTTAAAAACATACAACAAACTAATTGCCGACAGAGAAAACAGACCATTTCTAGATGTAATTTATAGAGAAAAGGCAGTGTTTTATGATAAAAATGACAAACAAAAAGAAGCTTTAAATTTTTACAACACTTCGCTAAAAAAAGCAACAACAGACCAATATTTGATCGCTTCAAATTATAGGGATTTAGGAAATATGTATTTCAAAAATGCCGATTATCCAGTTGCCGCTAAGTATTATGACAGTACTTTAGTAAAGCTGGATGTTAAAACCAGAGAATTCATTCGCATTCAAAAAACCAGAAAAGATTTAGACGAAGTAATACAACTCGAAGCTATTGCCAAAACAAACGACAGTATTTTGAATGTGGTTGCTTTGTCAGAAACGGACAGGGTTTTATATTTTGAAAATTATATCGACAAGTTAAAAAAGGATGATGAAGCCAAAAGAATTTTAGAAGAGAAGCTTAAAGAGAAACAGGAAAATATAGAAAGAAATACTAAAACTGCCTTGATTGATCCAGCTTCCCCTAATCAGGAAGCAGGAAAACCAATAAGAAAATCACCATTAGCACCTCCAACAATTGATGTTTCTTCTTCACAACAGGCAGCAAGTGTTTTCTATTTTTACAATCCCACAACCATTGCTTTTGGAAAACTGGAGTTTAAAAAAACATGGGGAGACCGATCTTCAAGGGGGAATTGGAGATTGTCAGCCAACAAAACGGACTTTGCTGTGAATGATTCCATCAATGGAAACAAAGCAACATCGGAAGATAAATTAGCAATTGACAAACCAGTTGAAACATACACCACCGATTATTATCTAAAACAGCTTCCAACAAAACAAACCGCGATTGACAGCATTGCCAAAGAACGTAATTTTGCCTATTATCAACTTGGGGTTATTTATAAAGAAAAATTCAAAGAATATGAATTGGCCAGTACTAAACTGGAACAGTTATTAAAAAATAATCCAGAAGAAAAACTGATTCTTCCGGCACTCTATAATTTATATAAAATTTACCAAATTACGGATGTTGCTAAAGCGGAGACAATCAAAAACAAAATTTCTAGTCAATTCCCGGATTCTCGGTATGCACAAATAATAAACAATACCAATTCGAATGTAGCTTCAGATAATGAATCACCGGAGAAAGTCTATAATAAATGGTATAAATTGTACCAAGAAGAGCAATATGCTGTTGTATTAGCAAAAATTGACGATTTGATTAATCAGTTTTCAGGTGATGAAATTGTTTCCAAATTTGAACTTTTAAAAGCAACCACTCTTGGAAAACTTAGAGGATTATTAGCCTATAAAAAAGCATTGCAGGAATTGGCGGATAATTATCCTAATAGCGAAGAAGGTAAAAAAGCTGTAGAAATTCTGACAGCTCAAATTCCGTTTTTAGAAGAAAAAGACTTTAGTACTGCTGATACCAAGAATTGGAAAATTATTTATAAAGTAGGAGCAAGAGCCGATAAAAACACAAAGACAATTGAAGACAAATTAAAGTTGTTCATTACCAATGAGAATTTTAAGGTTTCTTATTCCTATGATGTTTATACTGAAAACGAAAATTTTATAACTATTCATGGGATAAACTCGGAGCCTTTTGCAAAAAATATCATTCAGGTTTTAAAAGAAAATAAGAAATATAAAATTGATGAACCTGCAATAGTTGTTTCGGCTGAAAACTATACAGTAATTCAAATCAAGAAAAACCTTGAGGTGTATTTAGCACCTAAAAACCCATAATTATGTTTGATAAAAAGGCAAAATCATATACTGATCTTTTGGGAAAAACCAATAGAATAGTTGAAGGAACCACCATAAAAGGCGATATTATTTCTCAGGCCGATTTTAGATTGGATGGGGAATTAATTGGGAATTTCCAATCAAGTGGAAAAATAGTTATTGGCCCCGCGGGAAGTGTTACCGGTGATATCGTTTGTAAAAACGCTGATATTGAAGGGAAGTTCAATGGTAAAATTCAGGTAACCGAAATCCTGAATGTAAAATCCAAAGCAAGTATTCAAGGTGAAGTTTCAGTTGGGAAATTATCAGTAGAACCGGGTGCTGATTTTAGTGCTTCTTGTGCAATGAAGACCAATATAAAAAATCTAATGCCAAACGATGGACAACAAACCCAACAAAAGACAAGCTAGTAAATGGCTGGCCCTGATTAATATCCCGATTCAAATGGGGGCGATCATCTTTCTGTTTTCCTATCTTGGAGATTGGTTAGACGAAAATCATCCCAATCCAAAAGTGTATTATAATAAAATCTTGATAATGGTTGGTGTTGCATTGGCTTTGTATAATGTGATACGACAGGTAAACGAAATCAACAAAAAGTAGTGATTTTTCAAAAGAAAAAATAGTAAGAACCAGGTGTAAATGTATTTCTCTGTCAGAAATCATAATAACTTTACGTCTTAGTACCTTCGCGGCAAAAAACAAACCCAATGAATTTACAAAATTACAAACCGCTTCTAAGCTTACTGTCACTTGCGGGATTAGCCTACATTCTTCATAAAATTATTTTTTATGTTTTACATATAAATGATGAAGCTTTTTATTATTCGATTGAAACGCTCTATTTACTTTTTTTAGGTTTATCAATAATTGTCTTTATTGTTTTGTTGAAAGTCAAAGAACGCAGTTTTGATAATGTTGGAATGTCATTTCTTCTGGGAACAAGCATTAAAATGGTTTTTTGTTATTTGATTTTAAGACCTTTATTGCAAGTCTCAAATCAAAATAACACAATGGAGAGGAAGAATTTTTTTGTGATGTTTATTCTCTTTTTAGCAATTGAAACCGTTCTAACGATACGCATACTAAACGAAAAGCAATAAATATGATGTTTATGTATCAAATGTTCCAAAAATAAATTTTTATATGCTTTTGAATATTAATAAAAAATGTACATTTGCACCAAATTTCAGAAACGTAATAAATTAAGATAATTAACTGTTATGGTGATTTCAAACAAACCACTTAGATTTATATTAGTAGCTTTTGTAGCGTGTCTTCCTCTAATTAGTTTTGCAAATCCTGAAAAGGATTCTGTGAAAGTAAAAACGGAAGTTGCTCATGAGGTGACAGAAGAGGCTCATGCTGAACCAACAGATGTGAAATCTAAAATTAAGGAATTTATCAATCATCACCTTTTGGATGCTCATGATTTTACATTTTCTGTAAATGAAGAAACAGGAGAGCATTATGGTTTTTCATTGCCAATTATTCTTTGGGATAATGGTTTGCAAGTATTTTCTTCTTCAAAATTTCATCATGGTGAAGAAGTTGCAGAACACAATGGAAACTTCTACGTATTGCACCATGAAAAAATATACAAAACGGACGCTTCTGGAACTTTAACAGAAGAGCATGGTCACCCAACAAATGCAACTCCACTAGACTTATCTATTACAAAAAGTGTAATCGGTATTTTAGGAATAGCAGTCTTAATGTTTGTATTGTTTACAGGTTTAGCAAAATCGTATGCTAAAAATGGCGGTATAGCTTCAGGAGCTGGTCGTTTCTTTGAACCACTTGTTCTTTATGTAAGAGACGAAATTGCAATTCCAAACATTGGAGAAAAAGGATATAAAAAATACATGAGTTATTTATTGACTATATTTTTCTTTATTTTCTTTTTAAACATATTAGGATTAACTCCGCTAGGATTTAACGTAACAGGTAATATTGCTATTACAGCATCATTAGCTTTGTTAACGTATTTAATTACAACTTTCACTGCTAATAAAAATTACTGGGGACATATTTTCTGGATGCCAGGTGTGCCAACTCCAATGAAATTTATTTTGGCTCCAATTGAATTATTGGGAACAATCATCAAACCATTTTCATTAATGATACGTTTATACGCTAATATTTTAGCAGGACACGTTGTTTTGATGAGCATCATTGGTTTAATGTTTATCTTTAAAAGCTGGATTGGAAGTACTTTGTCATTCGGATTGGCATTTGCACTTTCTATCCTTGAAATATTAGTTGCGTTTTTACAAGCGTATATTTTCACCATGTTGTCGGCTCTTTATTTTGGAGCAGGAAACGAAGAGCATCATCACGACGAAGCTCATTAAAAAAGTTTAATCGTTTTTTGTTTAATCGTTTAACCGAATAAACAATTAACCGAATAAACCTTAACAAAGAATGTTTAATTTTTAATATATATATTATGGAAATTCCAACTATTGTAGGAGCAGGATTGATTGTTATCGGAGCAGGTTTAGGTATTGGTAGAATTGGTGGTTCAGCAATGGACGCTATTGCTCGTCAACCAGAAGCTTCTGGAAAAATCCAAACAGCTATGCTTATTGCAGCTGCACTTATTGAAGGTATTGGTTTTGCTGCGTTATTCGCATCTTAATTAAAACTTAAAAAAACAATAGTTACAACGGTTGGTTGTAACTATTGTTTTTAAAATTAAAACATTAAAATTGCGATTAAAAGCAATTCATACTTTAAAATTTATAATTAGATATAATGGATAAGTTAATAAATGATTTTTCGTTTGGTTTGTTTATTTGGCAAATAGCAATATTTGTTGGATTAATATTCTTATTAAAAAAATTCGCTTGGAAACCAATTCTTGATGCAGTTAATGATAGAGAAGAAGGAATCAAAAATGCATTACTTTCTGCTGAAAATGCTAGAAAAGAAATGCAAAATCTTCAAGCAGACAACCAACGTATTTTACAAGAAGCGAGATTAGAGCGTGACAACATGCTTAAAGATGCTCGTGAAATGAAAGAGAAAATGGTTGCTGATGCTAAAAACGAAGCGCAAGTTCAAGGTCTGAAAATGATTGAGCAAGCGAAAGCAGCAATTGAAAGCGAAAAAAATGCAGCTATGGCAGAATTGAAATTACAAGTTTCAACTTTATCATTGAGTATCGCAGAAAAAATATTGAAAGACGAATTATCTAACAAAGAAGCTCAAACTAAATTAGTTGAGAAAATGTTAGGCGACGTAAAGTTAAACTAACAATTATGGCAAGTACAAGAGCAGCAATTCGTTATGCAAAAGCAATTCTAGACTTAGCAAACTCAAAAGGTGTTGCCGAAGTTGTAAATAACGATATGAAATCTATTGCTTCGACAATTAATGGTAATTTGGAATTGAGTACTTTTATTCAAAATCCTACCATGAAAGTGGAAGTGAAAGAAAAAGCACTGTTAGAAGTTTTTGCAGGTATCAATGGGGTAACTCAAGGGTTATTTCATTTGTTATTTGAAAACAAAAGATTCGAAATTCTAGAAGCAATTGCAATAGAGTACAGTAAGTTATCTGATATCATGAATGGTGTTGAAGTGGCGCAAGTTACTACAGCTATCACAATGGATGCAGCATTAGAAGCTAAAGTTTTAGCTAAAATTGCAACATTATCGGATAAAAAAATCACAATAGAAAATATAGTAGATGCTTCAATCATTGGAGGATTTATTCTAAGAATAGGCGACAAGCAGTATAATGCTTCAGTAGCCAACAGATTACAAGTATTAAAGAGAGAGTTAAGTAATTAGTTTTATTACACATTTAAGTGTCTAAATTATAAATTAAGATGGCGGAAATCAAACCTGCTGAAATTTCAGCAATATTAAGAAAGCAAGTAGAAGGTTTTGAATCTGGTGCTACACTAGAAGAAGTAGGAACAGTACTTCAAGTTGGAGATGGTATTGCTCGTGTTTACGGGCTTTCTAATGTTCAATACGGAGAATTAGTTGAATTTGACAATGGATTAGAAGCTATTGTTTTGAATCTTGAAGAAGACAATGTAGGTGTGGTACTTTTAGGACCATCTACAGGAATCAAAGAAGGATCAACTGCAAAAAGAACACAACGTATTGCTTCTCTTAAAGTAGGAGAACAAATGGTAGGTCGTGTAGTAAATACTCTTGGTTTTCCAATTGATGGAAAAGGACCAATCGGTGGAGATTTATACGAGATGCCTTTGGAAAGAAAAGCTCCTGGAGTTATCTTCCGTCAACCAGTTACTGAGCCATTACAAACCGGTATTAAAGCAGTAGATGCTATGATTCCAGTAGGTCGTGGACAACGTGAGCTAGTTATTGGTGACCGTCAAACAGGTAAATCAACTGTTTGTATCGATACTATCTTAAATCAAAAAGAATTTTATGATGCTGGGAAACCAGTATTCTGTATATATGTTGCAATTGGACAAAAAGCGTCAACTGTAGCAGGAATTGCTAAAATGTTAGAAGAAAAAGGCGCAATGGCTTATACCATTATTGTTGCTGCTAATGCTTCTGATCCAGCTCCAATGCAAGTGTATGCTCCTTTCGCAGGTGCTGCAATTGGAGAATATTTTAGAGATTCAGGTCGCCCGGCTTTAATTGTTTATGATGATTTATCTAAACAAGCTGTTGCTTACCGTGAGGTTTCTCTTTTATTAAGAAGACCACCGGGACGTGAAGCATATCCTGGAGACGTTTTCTACCTTCACAGTAGATTATTAGAACGTGCTTGTAAAGTAATTGCAGATGATGGAATTGCTAAAGACATGAACGATTTACCAGATTCATTGAAATCAATTGTAAAAGGTGGTGGTTCATTGACTGCTTTACCAATTATTGAAACTCAAGCTGGTGACGTTTCTGCCTATATCCCAACAAACGTAATTTCGATTACAGATGGTCAAATTTTCTTGGATGGAGATTTGTTTAACTCTGGGGTTCGTCCGGCAATTAATGTAGGTATTTCGGTATCTCGTGTTGGAGGAAATGCACAAATTAAATCAATGAAAAAAGTAGCAGGTACTTTAAAACTGGATCAAGCACAATTCCGTGAATTGGAAGCGTTTGCTAAATTTGGTTCTGATTTAGATGCAGTTACTTTAAACGTAATTGAAAAAGGAAAAAGAAACGTTGAGATCTTGAAACAAGGTTTAAATGATCCTTATACTGTTGAAGACCAAGTTGCGATTATCTATGCTGGTTCTAAAAACTTATTGAGAAATGTTCCTGTGAATAAAGTAAGAGAATTTGAGAAAGATTTCTTAGAATTCTTAAACAACAAACACAGAGCGACTCTTGATGCTTTGAAAGCAGGAAAATTAACAGACGAAATTACTGATGTAATCGAAACTGTAGCAAAAGAATTATCAGCAAAATATAACTAAAAAAGTTTTAAATTTTAAGTAGTAAGTAGTAAGGTTTTCTTTATTACTTATTACTTAATAATTACTACTTAATACTTACAAAAAAATGGCAAATTTAAAGGAAATCCGTAATAGAATTACTTCCGTTTCATCTACGATGCAAATTACATCGGCAATGAAAATGGTTTCTGCAGCAAAGCTAAAGAAAGCACAAGATGCAATCACAGCAATGCGCCCTTATGCCGAAAAATTAACGGAATTATTGCAAAATCTTTCTGCTACACTTGAAGGTGATGCAGGTGGAGAGTTTACAACACAACGTGAGATTAAAAAAGTTTTAGTTGTAGCCATAACTTCAAATAGAGGTTTATGTGGTGCATTTAATACAAATGTTATCAAAGAAGCGAAAAGCCGTTCTGAGGTTTATGCTGGAAAACAAGTTGATATTTTTGCTATCGGTAAAAAAGGAAATGATGTTTTGAGCAAATCACTTTCAATTGTTGATAATCAAAGCGCTATTTTTGACGATTTGACTTTTGACAATGTGGCTAAAATTGCGGACCTGTTAACGGAGAAATTCGTTTCTGGTGAATACGATAAAATTGAGTTGATTTACAACCAATTTAAAAATGCTGCGACACAAATCGTTCAAACCGAACAATTTTTGCCATTAGCACCTATAAAATCTGATCTTACAGTTTCGACTGGTGATTATATTTTTGAACCTTCAAAAGAAGAAATCGTGTTGACTTTGATTCCAAAATCATTAAAAACACAATTGTATAAAGGAATTCGTGATTCATTTGCTTCAGAGCACGGAGCGCGTATGACTGCCATGCACAAAGCAACGGATAACGCAACGGAGTTGAGAAATCAATTGAAATTGACTTACAATAAAGCACGTCAAGCTTCTATTACTAATGAGATCTTAGAGATTGTTGGTGGTGCCGAAGCATTGAATGGATAATAAATTATTGATTGAAAATATATTAAGAGCCAACCATGTGTTGGCTCTTTTTTTTTTGGTATAAATTTTTAGTCCATTAGCCAGTACTCAGTATAATATTTTCTGTTATCTAAATAGTTGCAGAGATTCTTGTTGATTATTGATAAACAACATTAATTTAATGTGAGTAATGATTGCTTAACAATTGTAATAGTTTTAAAATTTAAATTAATTCAATCTTTGCATTTTTATTCAATTCATTATCGAGTAGAAAAATACGGTGATTGAATTGTTTTTATCTGTTGCAACGGGATTAAATTTTAAATCTATATTTAAATTATTTTGGAAAATTATCTAATACTTTTATCGGAAAGAATTCTATTGAAAGCTCAGTCAAGGGAAGATTCTGTTTTATTGAGAAGAGAGCTTTTTTACTTAAAACAAAAAAACATTGATATCAATTTGAATACGGATGATTTAAAAAAAACGTTTTGGATTAATATCTACAATGCTTACGTTTTAATAATCGCTAACGAACCAAGACAGCATACGTCTGTTTTTAAACAAAAGAGAATTAAGATTTCGCGGTATCATTTATCCTTAAATGATATTGAGTATGGAATTTTAAGAAATTACAGCTATAATATTGGCTCCATTTATATTAACAACCCATTTTATTCAAAGTTTATAAAAACGATTGCTATAAGCCAATTAGATTATAATTTGCATTTTCTATTGAATCGTGGCGCTTTAAGCTTTAATCCATCCAGAGTTTAATCTATAAATTTTCCTAAATTATTGGTTGTAAAAGAATAACGTGTTTCTATAAATATTTCAATGGCCTATATTTACAGGTTCTTTTTGTTTAATTTTATAGTTTAAAACACAGTAGGAAGAATGCAATTAGAAATTAAAGAACTGACCACGTTAGCCGAAATGCTTAGCAATATCGAAGTAATGCGGTTTTTATATCCCACATTTACTTTAGAAAAATATGAATCGTATTTGGTTGAAATGATTCCGCATAATTACAAGCAAGTAGCTGTTTTTGAAAATGAGGTTTGTGTGGCTGTTTCCGGATTTTGGTCGGGAACAAAACTTTGGTCGGGAAAATACATTGAGATAGACAATTTTATCGTTCACCCGGAACATCGTTCTAAAGGTCTGGGCAAAATGATGACAGATTATATAGATATAAAAGCCAAAGAGACAGGCTGTACCATGATTGTTTTGGATGCTTTTACGGGAAATTTTACTGCTCATCGCTTTTATTACAACCAAGGATATGTGCCAAAAGGATTTCATTTTCTTAAGATTTTAAACGAAGAAGGATTAAGTTAAATCGCCAAAAGATGAAACGATATAAAAGAATAGTGCTCTTTTTTATGCTTACAATCAGCTTAACTTTTTGTGCTATGAAACAAGAATTTCAAATGGAATTTCCACAAGAAATCAAATCCGTTTATTTTCAAAAATGGATTGGTGGGCAAGATGGAATGATAAGCGGAATCGATTTTTATATTGAATTCAAAAAACCGCTTTCTAAGGAAATTAAGCTGGGGAAAATCTATTTTAGAAATCAGGAATCAAATCTTGAAGAAGTTACCAAAAGTACTTTTGTAGTACATTTTTACCAAAAAAATAGGATTCCGGATTTAATCATGGATAGTGATTCCTTAAAAGAATATGGGAACAAAGCACCAGTTATTATAAAATCCAAATTCGATTTAAAACTTAACGAAGCAGTATTGGAATACAAGAAAATGGATCAAACGCTTTTTTTTAAAATAGTAAATCCCAAAGAAAAGCCAATGATTGCCTATCCATCGATAAATAAACCAAAGAATTAGTTATTTTTGTTTTTATAAATATTAACAGATAAATCATTTTGGGATTATATAAAAGCCTTTTCAAACAAACAGCAATTTATGGACTAGCTACGGTTATACCTAGAATGTTCAGTTTTTTACTGGTCCCGCTTTATACTGATTTATTGCCAAAAGCCGAGTATGGAAAAGTATCTATCATTTTTGCATGGATGATTTTTTTTAATGTTATTTTAGCTTACGGAATGGAAACTGCTTTTTTTAGGTTTTATAATAATGAAACCAATAAGAAATCAGTAGTTGAAACAACAATGGTTTCAATTTTTTGGACCTCGATTTGCTTTCTGTTCGCTGCGCTTTTATTTCGAAACACATTGGCACAATGGTCAGGAATAGATGCGCAATACATTACCTATACCATTTGGATTTTAGCATTGGATGCTTTGGTGATTATTCCGTTTTCAAAATTGAGAGCCTATCAAAAACCGATGGTTTATGCTGCAATCAAAATTGGAAATGTTTTAATTAATCTTTCTTTAAGCGTTTTCTTTTTACTCTTTTTACCCAAAATTGCGGAATCCCATCCTAATGGATCTTTAGGTTCGTTATTCATTGAAAATTTCCAGATTGGGTATATCTTTTTAGCCAACATCATTGCCAGTTTGTTGACATTTGTAGTGCTGTCACCGGATTATATTTTGCTTAAATGGAAGTTTGATGCAGCTCTTTGGAAGCGAATGATGCGTTATGGATTACCTATAATGGTCGCCGGAATCGCATTTGCCATCAACGAGCAGTTTGATAAAATTCTATTAGGGAGATTATTGCCGGTAAATATTGCCGAAGCTGAAGTTGGAGTGTATTCGGCTTGTTATAAATTAGGGTTATTCATGGTTTTGTATCGAACCGCCTATACATTAGGAATAGAGCCTTTCTTTTTTAGCCACGCTTCTAATGCTAATGCACCGCAAACCTATGCCACAGTGACTAAATATTTTGTCATTTTTGGCTCTTTTATTTTATTGGCGGTAATCGTTTTTGCCGATGTTTTAAAACAGCTTATGATTCGGGATACCTCGTATTGGGAAGCAATGAAAGTCGTTCCGTTGATTATTCTAGCCAATTTTTTCCTCGGAATTTATACCAATCTTTCCGTTTGGTACAAACTCATTGACAAAACCTATATTGGGGCTTATATCTCCATTGTTGGCGCAATTGTAACATTGGTGTTGAATTACCTGCTTATTCCAACGATGAGTTATTATGGGTCAGCAATCGCAACATTAGCTGCTTATGGAAGCATGATGTTTATCTCCTATTATTTAGGAAATAAATACTATCCAATACCGTATGATGCCAAGAAAATAGGGGGATATCTTGGTCTTTCAATAGGATTTTCGGTGATTTCATTCTATGGTTTCCGAGAAAATTATTTTGTTGGAATTCCTCTACTACTCGCATTCATGTATTTCATATATTACAACGAAAAAGAAATGTTAACCCGAATTTTGAACCGAAATAACAATTAGAATTTAATTAGGAGCTAATCGCGCTGTACGTTACAAGCTTTACTTTAAAATTGGTTTTTTCTAAGTCCAAAAAGGAGCTTCCTTTGGTCGCTCTTTTTGTCCAAGAAAAAATACAATTTTAAAGTAAAGGCTTTTCACTTTCATCACGGCTAAACAACAACAATGACGATAAACAGTATCAATTAATCAAGTACGATTTGCAAAATTATGAAACTGCGAATATTTGTTTGAATGGATTGAGGATGAATAATTTTTTGTGTAAAAAGATACCATACTAGAGACCCCAACGGGGTCAAATGTTTATAGAATCAAATGCGTTACATGGGTTCGACCCCGAAGGGGTCGTACAATCTCGGAAATCATGTTTTCTATAAACATGAAATTCCTTCGGGATTAGGAAGCAAAATAATATAAAATAAAAAAATGACAATAAAAATTATCAACAAATCGCAACATGCTTTACCAAACTATGAAACCATAGCTTCGGCAGGAATGGATTTAAGAGCAAACTTAACGGAATCAATAACCTTAAATCCATTAGAAAGAGCCATTGTAAAACCCGGACTTTTCATAGAATTATCAATAGGATACGAAGCAGAAGTGCGCCCAAGAAGTGGTTTGGCTGCCAAAAAAGGAGTCATCGTTCTCAATTCTTCCGTTGGTTTGGGTAATGGTCACAAGCGGGACGCTTGAGCCAGCGATGATGATACCATTTAGGAAGCTAAAAAAAATAGGAGATCGAAAAAAACAATTAAATTTATGTCGGGTACATTTTCTCAAATTTATATACAGATAGTTTTTGCAGTAAAGGGCAGACAGTCTTTAATTAATAATAGTTGGGAAGAGGAATTGTATAAGTACATAACAGGTATTGTTCAAAATAAAGGACAAAAAATGTTAGCTATAAATGGAATGCCGGATCACATCCATATATTTATAGGAATGAAACCTTCTTGTTGCTTATCTGATTTAGTTAGAGAAGTGAAAAAATCTTCAAATGAATTTATAAATGATAAGAAATTTTGTTCTAGAACTTTTAGTTGGCAAGAAGGTTACGGAGCATTTTCATATAGTCATTCTGCATTAGACAATGTCATTGCCTATATTATGAATCAAAAGCAGCATCATAATGCGAAAACTTTCAAGGAAGAATATTTAAAGATGTTGAAAAATTTTGAAATAGAATTCAAAGATGAATATTTGTTTGAATGGATTGAGGGATGAATAAATTTTTATGTAAAAAGATATTATACTAGAGACCCCAACGGGGTCAAATGTTATAGAAGTTTTCAAGGAAGAATATTTGAAAAATTTTGAAATAGAATTCAAAGATGAATATTTGTTTGAAAGGATTGAGGGATGAATAAATTTTTGTGCAAAAAGATATGATACTAGAGACCCCAACGGGGTCAAATGTTTATAGAAACAAATGCGTTACATGGGTTCGACCCCGAAGGGGTCGTACAATCTCGGAAATCATGTTTTCTATAAACATGATTTCCCTTCGGGATTAGGAAGTAAAATAATATAAAATAAAAAAATGACAATAAAAATTATCAACAAATCGCAACATGGTTTGCCAAACTATGAAACCATAGCTTCAGCAGGAATGGATTTAAGAGCAAACTTAACGGAATCAATAACCTTAAAACCATTGGAAAGAGCCATTGTGAAAACAGGTCTTTTCATAGAATTACCTATAGGATACGAAGCACAGGTTCGCCCAAGAAGTGGTTTGGCTGCCAAAAAAGGAATTACCGTTCTCAATTCTCCTGGAACAGTTGATGCTGATTATCGTGGTGAAATAGGTGTGATTTTAGTAAATTTATCCAATGAAGCTTTTGTGGTCGAAAACGGAGAACGCATCGCCCAACTTATCATCGCACAACACGAACGTGCGGAGTGGATTGAAGTTCAAGAATTAACAGAAACTTCAAGAGGTGAAGGCGGTTTTGGAAGTACGGGAGTGAAGTAGGTTTCAGTGTTCAGACGCAGTTAAAAGTTGTGAAACGAGATGATATTTTGCAACAAATTTTAAATAAAAAATCCGGGGAAATCGGTTTAATCCGTTTAATCTGTGGCCAAATAATATAAAAAAAACCTTCGTGAACTTTGCAGAAAACCCTGCAAACTTTGCGGTTAAAAATAAAAATTGAATTAATAAGAGGATGAGATTGCTTCGTTCCTCGCAATGACAAAACAAATGAAAATAATTGTACCAATGGCTGGGCGAGGTTCCAGATTAAGACCACATACATTAACCATTCCTAAACCATTAATTCCCATCGCCGGAAAACCTATTGTGCACCGTCTGGTAGAAGACATTGCAGGCGTATTGAATCAAGATATCGAAGAAGTAGCCTTTATTATCCACGAAAGTTTTGGCAAAAAAGTAGAAGAGGAATTAATTGCTATCGCACAAAAATTAGGCGCCAAAGGAACTATTTATTATCAAAACGAGGCGCTTGGAACAGGTCATGCTATTATGTGTGCCAAAGATTCTTTGAGTGGACCAGCTGTTATTGCTTATGCCGATACTTTAATTCGTGCCGATTTCGATTTAGATCAAAATGCTGACAGTGTTATTTGGGTAAAACAAGTAGATCATCCAGAAGCTTTTGGTGTGATAAACTTAAACGAAGCGAATGAAATAGTCGAACTGGTAGAGAAACCTGCGGCATTTGTTTCAGACCTTGCCGTTATTGGAATTTACTATTTTAAAGATGTTGCTGTTTTAAAAAATGAACTTCAATTAGTATTAGATAATAATATTATTCACGGTGGAGAATATCAAATCAATGATGGAATAAAGCAAATGATGGCAAAAGGCATGGTATTTGTTCCCGGTAAAGTAGACGAGTGGATGGATTGTGGAAACAAAGACGTTACCGTGGAAACGAATTCCAGAATGTTAGGGTTCTTGCATAACGATGGAATACATTTAGTGGACTTTGATGTTAAGTTAGAAAATTCAACCATCATTCCGCCATGTTATATTGGGGAAGATGTGGTTTTGATCAATGCAACTGTTGGACCTAATGTGTCATTAGGAAAAGGATGTCATGTATCAAACAGTACCATAAAAAATAGTTTGGTACAAACCCATTCTCACATTAAAAATGCGAATCTGGATAATGCCATGATAGGGAATCACGCCAGTTTTGACGGTAATTTTACAAATATTAGTATTGGAGATTATTCGGTGTTGGAATAATTGCATCCAAAGGGATGAAATGGCAAGGAATATTCAATGAAAAAAGGAGCTTTCATAATTCTATTTTTGGTTTTGCAATGCAATTCAACGTTGCTATTGGCGCAAACCGAACCGGAAGAGATTAAGCAGGAAACAGATCAGTTTCAGGAATTTTTTTATGAAGCGTTGCTTCAAAAGGGGATTGAAAATTATGACAAAGCAATTAAAGCTTTGGAACAATGTGTAAAACTCCAACCCAATAATGCCACAGTCTATTTCGAATTAGGAAAAAATTATCTGGCATCAAAGGATTATGGAAATGCGTACAGTTCATTTGAACACGCCACACAAATTGATCCAAAAAACAAATGGTTTTGGGTGGGAATGTATGATGTGAGTTATGAAACCAGCAATTATAATCAAGCGCTGATTGCCATTAATAAATTAATACCATTTGACGAAAAGTATAAGGAGGATTTAACGTCGCTTTATATGGGGACTAAGCAATTTGATAAAGCGCTTGATCTCATCAATGAATTGAATGCTACTTTTGGAAAATCTGAAAGAAGGGAATTATATAAAATGCAGATTTTATCGGAGGGGAAATTTCAAAATGTTGAAGAGTCCAATTTAATAGCGCAAATCGATAAACACCCAAAAGAGGAATCTAATTATATTGCGCTAATTAATTTGTACTCCAAGAATAATGAAATTGAAAAGGCTTTTGAAGTAACTAAAAAGTTAGCGGCAGCAATTCCTACTTCTGAATGGGCACAAGTGAGTTTATTCAAAGTTTATTTGGAGAATAATGAGGCACCAAAAGCAATAAATGCGATGAATATTTCTTTGGCCAGTGCCAAAATAGACTCAAAGATAAAACACAGAATGCTGAATGAATTTTTGATTTTTGTGGATCGAAACCCTCAATATGCTCCTGATTTAGAAAAAGCAATTGCCTATTTTGATACTGATAACGAGGTTAATGTAGCCAAAGAAATTGGAAAATATTATCATAGTAAAAAGCAATGGGACAAAGCGATTGCGTTTTATGAACGTGCAGTAAAGAATGGTTCAGGTGAAGATATTGAAACGAATTTGCTTTTGCTTCAAGCATATACCGAAGTAAAACAATTTGAGCTTTTGGCGGTAAAAGCCATGACAATGATTGAAACATTTCCTACGCAACCTCAGTTTTATTATTATTCAGGTTTGGCGAACAATCAATTGCAACACTATAAAAAAGCGGCAGCAATTCTGGAAATGGGATTGGATTATTTAGTAGACGACATAACATTAGAAACAAATTTCAATATCCAGCTTGGAGAAGCATATAACGGTTTGGGAGATTTCAAGAAGAAAGAAGTGTATTTCTCCAAAGCCAACGAATTATTAAAACAAAAAAAATAATGAAAAAAATTTCAATATTACGGGTACTTGCAGTCGTTATGGTTTGCTTCGCCAGTTCGCTCACGCTCGTGTCGTGTAAATCGAAAGCTATTGTGGCTGAGGCAAGTGTAAAATCGACCTATTTGACCGCTGATAAAATAATAGAAAATCATTACAACAATAAAAACAATTTTTCTACATTATATATTAAGTCCAACGCACGATATGCTGACGATAAACAAACCCAAAATGTTACCGCCGAAATAAAAATTAAGAAAGACCAACAAATTTTGATTAGTATTCGGTTCTTGGGAATTACTATGGCAAAAGCATTGATTACGCCAACAGCTGTAAACTATTACGAAAAAATAAACGGCAGTTATTTTGAAGGTGATTTTCGAGGTTTGAGCCAATGGTTGGGAACTGATTTAGATTTTAAAAAAATCCAAAATATGTTGTTAGGCGATGCAATTGATGATTTGAATAAAGGGAAATACACGGAATCATTGATGGAACAAACGTATAGATTGGATGATGTGTCGAATAAAAACACAAAAAAATCATTCTTCTTTGATGCCGATAAATTCTTAATCAAAAGACAAGAAATAAAACAGATTGTTGAAGACCGAATGATTCAGGTGGCTTATTCGGACAATAAAGTGTACAATGAAGCCACATTACCTTTAAATGTTCTAATAAACACAGTTCAAAAGAAAGGTAAAACGGAAATTAATTTAGATTACAACAGTGTAACGTTCAATGAAGAACTTTCTTTTCCTTATAGTGTTCCAAATGGGTACAAAAGAATTATAATTAAGTAAATTTGCAAAAAATATTTTTTTAAGATGCCAAAATTTCTCCTAAGCCTAATTTTTATAAGCATGACTTCACTGATGTGGAGCCAGACCTCTCAACAAGAAAAATTAGAAGAACGAAAAGCCCAGATTCAAAAAGAAATTCGCGAAAATGAAAAGCTGTTACAAACCGTAAAGAAAAAAGAAAAAACGGCTGTAAATGTAATTGTTATACAAAGTAACAAGATAAAGCTTAAAGAAAAACTGATTAATACCACTGAAAGACAAAAGAAGCTTTTGGGGAATGATATGTACATTAATCAGGTAAAAATCAATAAACTTAAAAAAGAACTGGAAATACTTAAGGCAGATTACGCTGAGATGATTGTGAAATCGTACAAAAGCCGTTCTGAGGAAAGTAGAGCAATGTTTTTATTATCGTCTGAGAATTTTTTACAGGCCTATAAAAGGGCACAGTACATGAAACAGTACACGAATTATAGAAAGATGCAGGGTGAGGAAATAAAATCTAAAACGGGAGAGCTTATTGTATATAATGGAAAATTGGATGTACAAAAAAAGGCAAAACAAAAACTCATTGCTGAAAACGAAAAAGAACGTTTGTCATTAGAAAAAGAGCGACAAGAGCAGGAAAAATTAGTAAAATCCATTAAAAAAGATAAGAACAAAATTCTTGCTGAAATCAAGAAAAGACAACAAGAGTCCAGACAAATTGATAGACAAATCAATAGATTAATACGCGAAGCAATTGCAGAGGCCAATAGAAAAGCGGCAATGGAAAGGGCAATGGAAAGAGCAAAAGCAGAATCTAAAGCCGAGTCAAAAACAGAATCGAAATCAGAACTGAAAACCCGTGCTAAGGCAATTGTTTCTTCTTCTTCAGTGTCATCTTCAAAAATAGAACTGACAGCAGAGACAAAATTAATTGCGGATAACTTTAGAGCCAATAGAGGTAAATTACCATGGCCGGTAGAAAAAGGATTTGTGTCATTAGGGTATGGAGATCAGGCACATCCAGTTTACAAAACATTAGTTATTCATAATAGTGGAGTGGAAATCACTACCGACCAAGGATCAAATGCAAGAGCAGTTTTTGGTGGTGAAGTGGCAAGTGTAATTGTTTTATCTCCAATAAATAAAGCAGTAATGGTACAACATGGAGATTTCTTCACGGTTTATCAGAATTTAAGCTCTGTTTCTGTAAGTAAAGGAGATAAAGTAAGCACCAAACAAAGCCTTGGAAAAGTAAGAACCAATAGTGAAGGGAGAACCATAATTAAATTTTTAATTCTTCAAAACACAACGTATAACAATCCTCAAAGTTGGTTGTATAACATGTAATAATTGATTTGGAATTGAAGTAGATTAGGTCTTATATTTAGCTAAAAAAGCGAATCAAATTATATTTTTGATTCGCTTTTTTTGTACCAAACAATTTGATTTGATTATTGTTGCTGTTGTTTTTGTTGCTGTTGAAGCAGTTCAATGTAATCCAATTGTTTCTGGAGTTCTATGGAAACTTCTTCGAGTTGCACATCGTTTATATCTTCAAATTGTCGTCCATCCTCATAGCCAATCGAAACACAAACGGAAAGCGTTTGTCTGGAAAGACCTTTGAAGGTTCCTTTTACCGGAGTGCAATCATAGAAATTACGACCAACGGAAAGTTTCACATGATTGTCCATGGTCCAGATGTTATTGGTGGGATCCAAGCCTAACCAACCTTGTTTTGGAGTGTAAATTTCTACCCAAGCGTGTGTAGCACCTTCACCTCTGAGTCCGCTTTCGTTCGGGCAAATGTATCCACTCACATATCGCGACGGAATTCCGGCCGTACGTAAGAGTTGTAATAGGACATGCGCAAAGTCTTGACAAACTCCTTTTCTAATCTCTAAAATCTCGTCGACTGTGGTTTCGATATTAGTGATTCCTTTGGTGTACGTGAAATTTGTAAAAATGTATTGATTGCATTGTTGCGCAATTTCTATGATGGGTTTGTCGATACAGTTTATTTCGTCCAGAATTGTATTAATTTTATTTTGTTTTTTAATGGTTTCTGGGTAACAAAGTCGCAGTAAAGGAATGCTTTTTTCTTTTACCAAATCCTTTACTGTGGTATAATCTATTTCCGGGATTTTGAGCGAATGATTGACACGAACTAACATCCGGGATTCTATAGTCATTTCGGTATGTGACTCTAAAGTATTGAAATTCCCCACGCGATTGCCATAGTAATCTTGCGAAATCTCGACCTCGGGATTGTTTGTTATTAAAAGCTGATATTGAAGTACATCTTGGTTATCAAAATGGTGTGGGAATAAACGAATCTCATTGATGCTTTCTTTTATGGGCCAGTTGTATTGGTATTTTGTGATGTGAACTATTTTGAAAATCGCCATTTTTATTAGGTGTAAGAGAAAAATAATTTAGAAAAATCTGTCGAAAACTGTATTAATTGTGTTCTGGTATTGTTAAGTACGTCTTCTAATTCTTTGTTGGTAAGATGGTGATAATCCGTAAATTCGACAGAACTTTTAAGTCTTCCAAACTGATTGTGCAATGTTCTCGCTTCGCTCAGATTATTGTCTTTAAACAAGTTGTTCAAATAAGTGTCTATTAATTCTAAAGTATAAATTACGGAATGCGCAAAATCTCTATTGAAGATAACCTGTTGCACCACTTTGCGATTGTGCGGAATATTACTGTAACTTTTCAAGTATAATTCGTAACCTGAAAGAGAAAGTAATAATCTTCTCCAATACAATAAATCTTCATTTCCATCGAGATTATACTGAATAGGAGCGTAGTACGCTTGGGTTAGCGAAATAGTTTGCAGACATCTTTCTATGTGTTTGCCAATACTGGAAAAACACCAACCCAACCCTCGGGGCATTGTAACCTGAAGAATGCCATTGTATAGCAAAAAATCCTTATTGAGTTTTGAGATTATATTACTCGCATCAGACGTTTCTAATTTTTTTGGCAAGTCAGGTGAATTCATGAAGTGATACAAAGAATTGATGTGCTCCCAAAGTTCTTTTGTAATTTTATCTTGGGAACCTCTCGCATTTTCTCGTGCTTTGATAACGAGATTCTTCACGGAATTATGGTTTGGACTATCGCAAATGATATACTTTAGAACAAAATTTGTATCGTATTGCATTTGATTTATTTGTTCCATTGGCAAATCAGTATAGTATTCCAATAACGGTTTATACCCTTGAGAATCATTCGTTTCTTTGTCAAAAGACAAGATATAAAAGGTGTTTAGGGTAAGTAACATTCCGTCTGTTCTTTCCATATATCGGTTGAGCCAAAACATTCCGTCTGCAACCCGGCTGAGCATATTTACTTTCATTTTGTTTATTTTTTAAAAAGGGTTCGCGCTGTTAGACCTTTAATTTATTTTACTATCCAAGTATCTTTACTTCCTCCGCCTTGCGAAGAATTAACGACTAATGAGCCTTCGGTAAGCGCGACTCGGGTTAGTCCACCAGGAACTATTTTTACGCCATTGGGGCCACATAAAGCATAGGGTCTTAAATCGACATGACGCAGTTTTAGTTCACCGTCGATGAGGCAAGGAACAGTACTGAGTTGAATGATGGGTTGTGCAATGAAATTACGGGGATTACCAACAATGGCAATTTTTGCATTATCTAATTCCTCTTGGGTAGCCTTATTTCCCATAATCATTCCATAGCCACCACTTTGATTGGTTTCCTTGATGACCATGTTTTCCATATTAGCAAAAACCATTTCTCTTTCGTCCAGATTTTCCATTCTGTAGGTTGGGACATTTTTGAGAATTGGCTCTTCGTTCATGTAATATTTTATCATGTCCGGTACATAAGCGTATACTGCTTTATCATCGGCAACACCGTTTCCTACTGCATTTACTAAAGCAACATTTCCTTGTTTGTAAGCACTAATAAGTCCTGGAACGCCCAGCGTACTATCTGGTTTGAAAACCAAAGGGTCAAGATATTCATCATCCAGACGTCTATAAATAACATCTACCTGATGAAGTCCGGAAGTAGTTTTCATATAAACTTTATTGTTATTCACGACTAAATCTCTTCCTTCTACCAAAGGAATTCCCATTTGCCTTGCTAAAAAAGTATGCTCATAATACGCCGAGTTGTAAACTCCGGGTGTTAATAAAACTACATTTGGGTTCGCAATATTTCTTGGAGACAGCGAAACCAAAATATTATGAAAAATCATCGGATAATTACTGACCATACTCACATGATTGGAGGTGAGCATTTCAGGAAAAATACGTTTAGTTATTTCCCTGTTTTCAAGCATATAACTCACGCCACTTGGGCAACGCAGGTTGTCTTCGAGGACATAAAATTCTCCTTTGGCACCTCTAATCAAATCAATTCCTGCAATGTGTACATGAATGTTGTGTGGGACTTTAATCCCGTGAACTTCTTGGATATAATGAGGACAAGAGGCAATTAATGCTCCGGGAATTATACCGTCTTTGATAATATGCTGCTCGTTATAGATATCTTCCAAGAATAAATTGAGCGCTTTTAACCTTTGTTTTATTCCGGATTCTACTTCGTTCCAGTCTTGTTGGGTAATGATTCTTGGAATGATATCAAAAGGAAAAATCCTTTCAATACCTTGATTGTCGTCACTATAAACCGTAAAAGTGATTCCTTGATTCATAAAAAAATCGGAAGCCTGCCTGTGTTTATCGTTTAGTTTTTCATGGTTTAAGCTTTGTAATGTTTGTAGTACCTGACGGTAAGATTCCCGAACTCCTTCATTAGAAAACATTTCGTCCCAACCATTTGGGTTTAAATTAGGTATCGACTTCATCATAATTCACATCATTATTAAATGGTTAAACTTAATGACATTTTGTTGTGTAAAATGCACTATAGTAGCTAAAATACCAATTTAAAATAGATATAAATGACGATTATGTGACTATTTAATAATTTTTACAGCATTCTTTTTTTGATAATTCTTTTTTGATAATTCTTTTTTTTTACAATGTTGTTTTTTGTGATTTCGCAGTGAAAAATATTTTTTTAATTAGAATGCCCCTGTTAATAAAGGAGTATTTCCGTTGATAGTTTTAATAAACAATCCAAAATAGGATTTAAAAAAGGGGGTGTAAAATTAATAATGAAAAAAGGTTCGATTTGTTTTGGGAACTAATAATCTCAATTTTATATGGTAGTTTTTCTTTTTTTCGAACAAAAAAAATCTCAATTATTAAGTTGATTTAATAATTGAGATTGGTTTGTATTCTTTAAAAAAATAATGGTTTATGGATTCTTATTAAAGGAAGATTTTACAGCTTTCATTACACTTGGAGTTGACCATTGGCCGGCAACAATAATACGTCTGATGGTGTATAATGGATCTATAGAATCTCTTTTGGTAGACAAGATAAATGCCATTTTATAATCGCTCTTTTTTATTTCAGGGATTGCCGCCGTATTCCATAAACCAAACGGATATGCAAAATCCGTCACGGGTTTTCCAATGATGTCTTCCAGTTTTGCTTTTGGTTTTACCAATTGCGTATTCCAATCGTCTCCTGTATATTTAGTTACCATATGGTGATCCCAAGTATGAGCTGCTACAACATGTCCGCTATCAGACAGGTTTTTAATTTGTTCTTTTGACAAATAATTAGGACGGTTAATAGAAACGGTCATGATAAAAAACACGCCTTTGAAACCGTATTTTTTCATTTCGGCAGCGCCTATACTGAATTGCTCTTCTCGGGTATCATCAAATGTGATCATTATGGGTTTAGCGGGTAATGGCGCATCATGAACTAAATATTCGTACAATTGATTCGGTAAAATGGTCTGATACCCTTCGTCTGACAGTGCTTTCATTTGCTCGGCAAAATTGGCTGGAGTCACAGTGTACGTTTTTTTCATTTCACTTGCATTGGCACTGAAATTCTGAATGCTATGATAACATAATATAGGCACTTCTTTTTTCGAAAGGATGGTCGCAGCGTCAGCCATTACTTTTTTTGGTGCTACTATTTTCACGGGAGCAGCAATAATGGGGATTTCCTTCGTTATTTTACGAGGCTCTGATTGACAGCCCAATAATAGAAAAAAACTGGCGAAAACTAAAAAAAGAAAATTTTTCATAGATACATTAATTATTGGTACTGAATGTAGATGGGTTTTGGAGTGAATTTAACTAATTCTTCCGGACTATACATTTTCCAATCTTTTTTATTATCATTTTTATAAAATAATTTAAAGCCGGCGAACTGTACCGGTTCTCTATAGATATAACTCATGTAAGAATCTTTTTTTAATACCTTACTTCCAAAACCATCCATGTCCATTACGATTTGAACTTCGGGTACGGTTTTAATTTCTTTATAATTTTTTACCATTCCTTGCGTAAAACGGTGTACCACCAATACTTTTGGAGTCAGTTTGTTTTTGCGCACGATGTTTGCCAAAATATCAATGGCGTCATTGATATCAGCGGCAGTAAAATGCCCAATTTTGGAACCCGGACGTTCTCCATTCTTCATCGAAAATTCAGGATCAATTCCTAAATGAACATTCGGCATGGAAAGGTATTTTTCTAGTTCAGCTACTTCGGCTTTAACGGTGCTGTGTCCTACTTGAATATCCAAAAACACTAATGCATTAATAGGTTTTGCCCAACTTAGAATAGTGTCTATTTGTTTAAAAGGCATGCGCATGCGGTGCATGTTGTTTTTCCCCGGAGCGCCTTGAGCGGTAACAGCGATGTAATGCAAAGCAGGAATTGCTTTAACGGTAGAGTCAGCTGCTTGCCATTTGGCTACTTCGCCTTGTAGTTTTGCCAACATTTGTTTTCGGGGTATTTCGCCTAAAATCCCCATTCTTGTGGAATATAAATTTCCATAATAGGCAATAATACGGTTGTAGGGTAAAAGTGCTCCGGGTAGCGGGTAAGGTGCTTTTACCGGCCATCTGCCAGTAGTGTCATTATTGCTTAATGCCACCATTCTTTTATTATAATCAAGAGTATCAATTGTAAGCGCTACCTTTTTCTCTATGGAATCAGACTTTATGGTTTCCGTTTTTTTTGTCTCATTTAAAGCATCAGCTGCTTTGCCACGATTACAACTGGAAACATAAAATAATAGGGGAAGTATAAGGAATACTATAGCTTGCTTTTTCATATGTAGGTAATATAGTTAGTAAAGGGATTTGGAACACTTCAGTTTAAAGAAAATCTTTATTCCTGTTTAGTTAAATAGGTTTTTTTTAAATGTTCGAATACAAATATAAAGTATTTTAAGAGCGATTGCTCCATTATAATGCCGTTCTAAGAGGATATTTTTTACATAATTCACAGATTTGGATTGTCTATTTGTATTATCAAAAATCACAAAGAATTAGAATTGTAAAGTGAAATATTCTTCGATAAGGTGCGTTGTTTTTAATACTGATAATTTTTTTGTGCGAAACCATTGGGATAACAATTCGGATTTTATAATGGACGTATCTAGAATTTTAATGCCCAATTGATTTATATGCTTTTTTTACAAAAAAATAACGTACTCATTTTAATCTTCATGAAGTATTAATTTTTTTAAATTATTTCATTAGATTAAGCTAAATGCTGACTCAGTTTTTATTTCTTAATCCCTGCCACTTCTTTTTCAGTAACAATTTTAGTTTGTTTATTTCCCCAGGAAGTCATGATGTAATTCATCACATCGGCTACTTCCTGATCCGAAAGTCCCATCGCCGGCATGCTGCTATTGTACTTTGTTTTATTGACAACAATTTCGCCACTTTGTCCAAATTTTACGACAGCAATGCTCTGGTTTCTCTTCTTTGTCAGCCAGTCAGAACCGGCAAGAGGCGGGAAATTTTTAGTATCCCCTTTTCCATTCGCCCCATGACATTGCATGCAAAAATCAGCATAAATTTCTTTTCCCGGTGTCTGAAATTTTGAAACAACAGCATTGTCTTTATTGAAGTCAATATAATTGTTAGCGGAAAATGGGTTTTCGAAAGAGGAGCTTCCCAATACAAACGCTCCAAATCCTAATAATAATTTCGTTGTCAACATAGCTTAATTTGGTATAATTTTGAGTATTCCTTTACCTTCAACGCCCATATAAATATAACCGTCCGGACCTTGTGCCACATTACGTACACGACCAATGTCAGTTGCAATTTTTTGTCTGCCGATAACTTCATTGCCTTTCAGTTTTACCAATTCAAGATATTGAAATTTTAAAGAGCCTACCAGCAAATGTCCTTTCCAGTCCGGATATTTGTCACGGGTAACAAAAGTCATTCCGCTTGGAGCGATGGAAGGCAGCCAATAATAAATTGGTTTTTCAATACCCGGTTTTTCGTTTTCTTTACTAATGGTTGTTCCGTCATAATCGATGCCATAGGTAACCATCGGCCATCCATAATTGGCTCCTTTTTTAATGATGTTGATTTCATCTCCGCCTTGAGGGCCGTGTTCATGCGCCCAAATAGCTCCTGTTACCGGGTTTTTCGCCATTCCTTGCGGATTGCGATTCCCATACGTGTAGATTGCTTCTTTCGCTCCGGTCTGACCTACAAAAGGATTGTCTTTAGGAATACTTCCGTCATCATTTAAGCGGTATATTTTTCCGCCATCGCGTTTAATGTCTTGCGGATTTACAAAATGATCCCCACGTTCTCCCACGGAGAAATACAAATAGCCGTCGTTGTCAAATACAATTCGGGAACCAAAATGCTGTCCTTTTGTAGTGTTGGGAGTGGCTTTGTAAAGCGATTCGATTTGTGTCAGACTTCCGTCCAATAATTTTGCTCGAATGAGTTTAGTGTTACCACCGGTACCTTCAGCTTCATCGGAAGCATACGTCATATAGATCCAACCATTTTTGGTGTAATCAGGATGTAGAACGATGTCTAACAATCCGCCTTGTCCTCTTGAATATACTTTGGGAACATTTTTGATTTCAGTTTTTGTGCCGTTTTTAATATGATATAGGATGCCACTTTTTTCGGTAACCAACATTGTGCCGTCAGGCAACCAAGTCATTCCCCAAGGTATTGCAATATCAGAAGCTACAGTTTCTAAAGTATATGTTTTTACTTCTTCTTTAATGGGGATGTCGTTAGATTTTACCTGCGCATCGCAACTGAAAGAAAGGAATGAAAGAAGCGAAAGAGAAACTATTGTGATTTTTTTCATGAGTATTGTTTTTTGGTTCCGTTTGAATAGAAATCTTTTTTAAAGATAGTAAAAGAGGCGTTAAAAAGGGAAGGAAGTGTTTAATTTTGCTTAGAATTAACAAACCAGACCGATTTAAGTGTTGCTTTTTTATCGTGTTTTTGTAAATGGGAAACCTGCCTTTTTAATAAAAATCCTAAAAATAGGGGGTAATTTTCGTTTTACCCCAGCCCTAAAGGGAGCCGAAAATTTAGAAGCTGTTAGTTTGTAAATGCGAAACCTGTCTTTTTAGTAAAAATCCTAAAAATAGGGGATAATTTTCGTTATACCCCAGCCCTAAAGGGAGCCGAAAATTTAGAAGTTGTTAGTTTTTAAATGGGAAACCTTTCTTTTTAGTAAAAATCCTAAAAATAGGGGATAATTTTCGTTTTTCCCCAGCCCTAAAGGGAGCCGAAAATTTAGAAGTTGTTAGTTTTTAAATGTGAAACCTGTCTTTTTAGTAAAAATCCTAAAAATAGGGGATAATTTTCGTTTTACCCCGGCTCTTAAGGGAGTCGAAAATTTAGAAGTTGTTAGTTTTTAAATGGGAAACCTGTCTTTTTAATAAAAAGCCTAAAAATAGGGGATAATTTTCGTTTTACCCCAGCCCTAAAGGGAGCCGAAAATTCAGAAGTTGTTAGTTTTTAAATGGGAAACCTGTCTTTTTAATAAAAAGATTAAATATATGGGATAATTTTCGTTTTTCCCCAGCCCTAAAGGGAGCCGAAAATTTAGAAGTTATTGTTAGCGGAATGTATCAAAGAGTTTCAATGTGGCGCAATAACAGTTTTACTGTTTACTCCCACTTAAAAAACTGGTTATTGGCGATTGCTTCTTTCAATGGAACTACATCTTTTAGTTTTACTTTTTGATCAAAGGCCGCGATGTGATTGTCATGATGTACATCAGAACCTACATAATTGTACATTCCTTTTTGTAGCAACTGCTCGGCTATTTTAGTGATTTCGGCACCATAATACCCCACTACCGATAATAAATTCAGCTGAAACAAGCAGCCGGCTCTTTTTAGTTTTAGGTACTCATTAAAATTATTGTGGTAAAATAAGTAGCGTTCCGGGTGGGCTAAAACTGGAATGTATCCTGCGACCTGCAAGTCAAACAATATGGAATACAATTGTATGGGCGCATTGATGTAAGACATTTCCACCAATACATAATTATCTTTCAGCGTGAGTAAATCGTGGGATTGAAAAAGACACACAAACTGATCGTCCATCAGGTATTCAGCAGCCGCTTTGAAGGGTGCGGTGATGGCCTGTTTTTTTAGCTCCGCTACCGTTGTTGTAGCATTGGATTGAATTCCTTCGTGTGTATTGTCCCATACCTGTTGGATAATGTGTGGGGTAGTGATAAACTGTGTCACCCCATGCCCTTCAAGGGCACGGGTCAGTCGTAACGTATCCTCAAAAGTTCTGGCGCCATCATCAATACCCGGCAAAAGATGCGAGTGGATATCGATATGGTGATCCGGAATAAGATCTTTTAAAACGGGTTTGTTTTTGAAAAAAGAGAACAATAGTATGTGTTTAGAAATTGCTATGCAAAGTAAATAAATATTTGGTAATACTAATCGTAAATAGGATACAATACTTAGAGCAAATTATTATATTTGCGTACTAACAATACCACTATTCAGAACGTAATCTAAATTTATTTAGGTTTTTATTATAACTATGAACCAACCCGAACATACCAATACCACATGGCTGTTTGAAATAACACCCAAAAATAAATTCTTCTCGCTTAATCTAAAAGAAGTTTGGCAATATCGTGATTTGCTGATGCTTTTTGTGAAAAGGGATGTGGTGACGGTGTACAAACAAACGGTCTTGGGGCCGCTTTGGTATTTAATACAGCCGCTGTTTACCTCGATTACGTTTACCATTATTTTTAATAATGTGGCAGGAATCGATACAGGAACGGTGCCTCCGTTTTTGTTCAATCTGGCCGGAATCACGGTTTGGAATTACTTTACCGCCTGTCTGAATGGTACCTCGAATACCTTTGGCAGTAATGCGGGTATTTTTGGAAAGGTTTATTTTCCCAGAATTATCGTACCACTGTCTATTGTTATTTCCAACTTATTAAAATTTGGAATCCAGTTTTTTATATTCATTTGTTTTTATACCTATTACTATTTTCAGGGGGCTGCAATTGGGATCAATGGAGTTGCCTTATTTTTTCCATTGCTAATTGTAATGATGGGTATTTTGGGTTTAGGATTAGGCATGTTTATTTCGTCGTTAGTGACGAAATACCGAGATTTCAGTAATTTGGTTGGCTTCGGTGTACAACTGTTGATGTATCTGTCGGCGGTTATGTATCCCATGGCACTAATCAAAGAAAAACTGCCTACTTATGGATGGCTGGTTCAATATAATCCGCTGGCTTATGTAATAGAGACTACCCGTTATATGTTATTGAATGTAGGTCAAATTTCCATTTGGGGATTATCCTATACGTTCTTAGTAACAGTAATTGTATTTTTTGTAGGCGTATTGGTTTTTAATAAGACGGAGAAGAGTTTCATAGATACGGTTTAGGGAGTAGTGTTTTGTTTTTAGTGTTCAGAAGTTAGATTTTAGAGGTAAGTTGTTGCGTTTTACGTGATTTTTCTTTAAAAAAATAGTAAAAAAAGTTTTAAGCGTAGCTTTAGAAATAGGTGAAAAGAGATAAAGTTATAGGTGTAGCTAAAACTTTTTAAAAACTAAAAAAAAAATGAAGCTGTTTTTGATAAAAACCACCGTAAAGTTTCAAGTAAGAAATTCCGAATTCCAATCAATTTCAAGAGAAAAAATAACGTAATTTTGTTATGGTGTTGGATAAAACATAAAAACAATGAGAATAGCGACTGCACAAAAAAAATTCATTTATGACTATTGGAAGGAAAAAGAGCCTTCCAATCAAGTGTATCTATTTGGGTCGCGAGTAGACGATTCTAAAAAAGGGGGGGATATTGATATTTTGGTATTGTCGGATAAAAAACTACATCATACTGACTTATTTAAAATGAAACAATTGTTTTTTTCTAAATTCGGAGCGCAAAAAATGGATGTGGTTAGTTTTACAAAGGATGATGTAAGCGTATTTAAAAAATATGTTCTGAGTTATGCAAAATTATTAAACAATGAATGAGTTATTCCAATTAGCATTTAAAGAATCGTGTAAATCTTTTAGTATAGCAATGGAAGGACTGGCTAAGTCTTTAGAACATTGTCAGGCAATCGGTACAAAAGAAAAATATGCTTTTGAAGAAACAGAAGCCTACGATGCATTGATCATAAAGTTAACAAGAAATTCGGATGTTTTCTTCCAACAGATAGTAAAAGGATACTTTAAGCTGAAAGGAGAAGATAATTTGTTGTTTATTGACAGACTTAATTTGTTAGAAAAAATAGGTGTGATAGCAAGTACTGATAAATTAATGGAGCTAAAAAGTTTTAGAAATCAAGCAGTACACGAATATTCGGCTGTTGCATTCCAGGAATTGTATGAAGAAGCATTACAGTTGACGCCTTTTTTTCAAAAAACTGTTTCTGATTTTATGGATTATTTAAAGAAACAAAATATAGTAGAGTAGCAGTTGAGGTTTTGTGTAAAGTTTTGAATAGTAATCTTAAAACAGATTTATGAACTTAACATACAGCCTAATAACCTATGTGTTTTCCTGAAACAACAACAATAACAACAATAACAACTTTGCGCCTTAGCGTCTTGGTGGCAAAAATCAAGTGCTTTCCGGTAAAAACACACACCCAATTGAAAGACATTATATTAAAAGCCGAAAACATCTCTAAACAATACCGCTTGGGACAGGTAGGTACGGGTACTATGGCACACGACCTGAACCGTTGACGCCATCATCAATACCCGGCAAAAGATGCGAGTGGATATCGATATGGTGATCCGGAATAAGATCTTTTAAAACGGGTTTGTTTTTGAAAAAAGAGAACAATAGTATGTGTTTAGAAATTGCTATGCAAAGTAAATAAATATTTGGTAATACTGCGGCTTGTTTTAGGTCTTTAAAAAACACACGTCTCTTGGAGTATTTTTTTGCTGTGGGATTTGGTTTATATGATTTTGTTTAAGCCAAAAACGGATCAAGAAGATTTTAGTGCAATACCAAAACTAATATAGTATATTTGCTTTTTAAGTTAAATTGCTACCGAGAATGGGATTTTAGTAACAAAATGAAGCATTAGATTTTTACATATACAATGACTAATAGAGATAGAGTAAAATTGGAAACCAGAATTTATTCTAATAGTAATAAATTTAGTGTAAAACAAATACTTTTAGATAGTGTAAAAGGATACAAAAGTTCCTTTTACTTGGCTAATCAATTAGCTAAACGTGATATTAAATCCCAACACAGGCAATCTATTTTGGGAATTTTTTGGGTCGTTTTGCCTGTGGTGATGAATGCGATGGTCTGGATTTTTTTACAAAGCACAGGCACCATTCAATTAACACCCACTACTATTCCTTATCCTTTGTTTGCTTTGGTGGGAACGACCATTTGGTCCATATTAGGGGAATGTTTAAATATGCCTATGAATACGATTAATGCGAATAAAGGAATTATAACCAAGATTAATTTTGAAAAAGAAGCATTGATTACTTTAGGGTTTCTAAAACTCTGTTTTAATCTGTTGATTAAATTGGGGATGATTGTATTTTTTATTCTGTATTTTCAAGTGGTACCTTCGGGGTCGATACTGTTGTTTTTCCCCTTTTTATTTTTAATGATTCTTTTATTCACCAGTATTGGCATTATTATTTCCCCAATAGGTATTTTATATAATGACATCAGTAGATTTATTCCTCTAGGATTGCAATTATTGATGTATATTACTCCCGTATTATATGTTGTTCCCAAAAGCGGGTTCATGCAAAAAGTGATGTCTTTGAATCCGTTGAGTTATGTAATTACCGATATTAGAAACAGCTTAACAGGAATGCCGGTAGAAAATGATTTTTTCTGGTTGATTGCTGTATTGGTTACTATCGTTCTATGTTTGATAGCTATGGTAGTGTATCGCGTTTCGATGCCTATAATAACCGAAAGAATGAGTGCGTAATGGAAGGAGAAGTATTGATACGAGCCGAACATGTTTCGAAGAAATTTGCCAAGAGCTTAAAGAAGAGTCTGTTCTATGGAGTTCAGGATTTAATTAGCGGAATTACTGGCAGAAACCAAAATAAGGATTTAAGAAAAGACGAGTTTTGGGCAGTAAAAGACATCAGTTTTGAAGTTCGAAGAGGCGAATGTTTAGGATTGATTGGACATAACGGAGCGGGGAAAAGCACCTTACTCAAAATGCTCAATGGTTTAATTTCGCCTGATGAAGGAATCATTACCATCAAAGGGAAAATAGGTGCTTTAATCGAATTAGGCGCCGGTTTTAACCCAATACTGACCGGACGGGAAAACATCTATAATAATGCTGCAGTTATTGGATTTTCTAAAAAAGAAATAGAAGTCAAGTTTGATGCAATTATTGCTTTTTCGGAGTTGGAAGAGTTCATCGATATGCCTGTTCAAAATTACAGCTCGGGAATGAAAGTCCGTTTGGGTTTCGCCATAGCAGCACAAATGCAACCTGATGTATTAATTGTGGATGAAGTCTTGGCTGTGGGGGATCTGGGGTTTGTTTTAAAATGTTTCAAACAAATTGATACTATATTACCAAATACCGCAATGATTTTTGTTTCGCATTCAATGCCCATGATAGCCCGAATTTGTAATCAAGTTATTTTGATGGAAAGGGGGGAATCTGATTTTCAGGGATTTGATATTGTAAAAGGGATAGGATTGTATTATAATAAGTTTTCCAATACTGAAAAAGGAGTGCTTTTTGATGAAGGTTCATTAGAACTCAAATCTTTTATCTTCAATGAAACCGTCGAAAAAGTACAGGTAAAAAGAGGGGAGGATATAAAACTCAATCTTATATTTAATATAATTAAAAAACTTGATTTTGCTCCTCGAATTTATCTCGAATTTAGAGATAAAGAACAAAGGCCTATTGCTGGTACCATAGTTAATGAAGTAAAAACGCAACTCAATTCGACGGCATTACATTATGATATTACCATAAAAAACCTTTTGTTTTCTCTGGGTTTGTATTCTATTGATGTGACTGTGTTGAATTTTGAAAATAAAACCCCAATGTTAAGAATCAATAATTTGGTTTCTTTTCAGGTAGAAAGTAATAATCAAATGTGGGTTCCTATTGAATTGGAATCAGAATGTAAAGTATATTAAAAAGAGATGATAAACGTCACTAAAACTTTTTTACCGCCCATTGAAGAATACAACAAGCACTTGCAGCGTGCTTGGGACAATCAATGGTTGACTAATAGGGGAGAATTAGTTTTAGAACTGGAAGATAAATTAAAAAAATACCTTGACGCACCAAATATTATTGCAACCAATAACGGGACCACTCCCTTACAAATTGCATTAAAATTATTGGGCAATAAAGGAGAAATCATCACTACCCCATTTTCCTATGTGGCCACTACTGCAGCGATTGTTTGGGAACATTGCACCCCTGTTTTTGTAGATATTCATCCCGAATATTTGACCATAGACGAAACTAAGATTGAAGCTGCGATTACGGATAAAACCACTGCTATTTTGGCTACTCACGTTTTTGGTAATCCGTGTCATATAGATGTTATTGAGGCTATTGCCAAAAAATACAATCTCAAAGTAATTTATGATGCAGCCCATTGTTTTGGGGTAAAATACAAGGGAAAATCTATTTTTGATTATGGAGATGTGAGCACCTGCAGTTTTCATGCCACCAAGTTATTTCATACAGGAGAAGGTGGAGCTATCTTTACTACTAATAATGATTTGCTACACCGGTTATTTTACAGTCATAATTTTGGACATAATGGGCCATTGGCTTTTCACGGTTTAGGGATTAATGCCAAGATGTCCGAACTGCAAGCCGCTATGGGATTAGCGGTCTTGCCGTATATGAAAACAATTTTAGCAGAAAGAAAGAAAGTAATTGATTATTACAACACCAATTTAGACTTTTCTGAACTGAAAGCTTTAAAAATTAGAGACAATACAACGTGGAATTACAGCTATTATCCCGTAATTTTTGACAACGAGGCACAGCTTCTAAAGATGGAACAGCGCTTAAAGGAAAGTCATATTTTCCCACGAAGATATTTTTATCCGGCTTTGAATACGCTTCAATATGTTTCTAATGTTGTAATGCCTATTTCTGAAAGTATTGCTTCGAGAATATTGTGTTTGCCATTGTATGTAGGTTTATCAGAAATTGATTTGAATAAAATTACTCAAATAATAAATACAAATTTATGTTGATAGTTGGAGCCAAAGGATTTGCGAAAGAGGTATTAGAAGTACTATATCAATTAAACGATTTAGAAAATTTGGTTTTTTATGATGATGTAAATACAGATATTCCAGAGAAATTATTCGGACAGTTTCCTGTTTTAATAACTCTAGAACAAGCAGCAAATTATTTTAAAACATTGGATAATCGTTTTACTATTGGGATTGGAAATCCTGTTTTACGTAAAGAGTTGTTTAATAAGTTTGAGTCAATAGGAGGGGTATTTACATCTACTTTAAGTCCACTTGCACGAATTGGAAATTTTGGGAATATAATTGAAGAGGGTTGTAATATCATGACAGGGACTGTAATTACATCTGATATTGTTGTCAGAAAAGGCGTTTTAATTAATTTGAATTGTACAATTGGTCACGATAGTGTAATAGGAAATTTTGTAGAAATGTCACCGGGAGTGCATATTTCGGGAAATTGTAAAATTGGAGATTATTCTGTATTGGGAACAAACGCAACAGTTTTGCCTAGAGTAACTATCGGAAAAAATGTTATAGTTGGAGCAGGCTCGGTAGTTACCAAAAATATTCCCGATAATTCTTTGGTTGTGGGCGTTCCCGCTATCATTAAAAAAGAATTAATCCCATTAGAATTTTAAAATGAGTAGTACTCCACAAGTTAGCGTTTGTATGATAACCTATGGTCATGAAGAATTTATTCTGCAAGCTATTGAAGGTGTTTTAATGCAAGAATGTGATTTTGTAATAGAACTTGTAATAGCTAATGATGCATCTCCTGATACTACAGATGAAATTATACAAGCTATTATTAAAAATCATCCTCGTGGCTCATGGATTAGATATACAAAGCATGAAAAAAATATAGGGATGATACCTAATTTTATTTTTGCTTTGAAAAAATGTAAAGGCAAATATATTGCGCTTTGTGATGGGGACGATTACTGGACTGATCCTTTGAAATTACAAAAACAAATTTGTTTTTTGGAAGCGAATGAGGATTATACTTTATGTTTTACAAGGTTTATTGTGAAAAATGGAAGTGTTTTTAGTGAGGATAAAAATGGACATTATTTTGGGAATCAATTAAATATAGTATTTGATTTTGAGAAATTTGTTAAGGGATGGTATGGAGGAATACCTACTTTAGTTTTTAGATCATCTTCTATTAATCAAGATGTATTTTTTAAATATAAATATTTTAGAGATATACATCTTATAACAGAACTTTTGATAAAAGGCAAGGGTATTTGCCTTAATTTTTTTACTGCTTTGTACCGTATCCATGATGGTGGTGTCCACTCTTCTGTTTCCGTATTGAACGGTAGTCGAATAGGGAGTTTATGTTATCAAGAAATTTATAATAAGCATAAAAACTTAACATTACTTAAAGTGAAATATCGAAATTTTCATGAGAATTATGTAAATGAATTAATAGTGCATAAGAAATATTTTAGTGCGGTTTCACAAATAATAAAATATGGATTAAAAATGGGAGATGTAAATTTTATAAAAAAAAACAGTTTTGAGTTAATTAAAAAAAAAATACTATTTATATTTTTTAAAAGAGTAACTCAAAAGAAATTAGGAATAAATGGTTTTCCTGGTTCAAACAATTATTGGGAAGCAAGATATAAAGAAAATAGAAATTCAGGTTCTGGAAGTTATGGTCGTTTAGCTGATTTTAAAGCAGAAATATTGAATGATTTTGTAATCAAGAATGGTATTCAGAGTGTAATAGAATATGGTTGTGGAGATGGAAATCAACTTGGTCTGGCTAATTACCCTAATTATATTGGTCTAGATGTTTCAGAAACTGCCATCTTGCTTTGTCAAAAAATTTTTAGCGGAGATAATACTAAGGAATTTTTTCTTATTGATGAGTTTAAAAATGAAAATATTAAAGCAGAACTTGCGCTTTCCCTAGATGTAATTTTTCATCTGATAGAAGATAAAGTATTTGAAAATTACATGAATGATTTATTTAATCATGCCATTAAATATGTGATTATTTATGCAAGTAATTATAATGATCATTTTGCGCCTCATGTAAAATGCAGAAAGTTTACTGACTGGATTGATAAAAATGTTTCCGAAAATTGGAAATTAAAGGAAGTTATTAATAACAAATTTCCATTTGAGAAAACAAAACCTGATACAACTTCAATGTCTGATTTTTATATATTTGAAAAGAAGAATTAAATAGAAATACTAAAAATTTAGAATAATTTTAATTATTAGCTTTTAAATAAAGGATGGATAAATTAGTTGTTTTTAAAACCAATGCCTTTCCCACCATATCAGAAACATTTATCGTTTCTAATATTGTTGAAACCATTAAAAAGGGATATGAAGTTAAAATAATTGTTGATACTATAAACCCAAAAACAAATACTGCACAGCCAGACTTGTTGGAACAATATGGTTTAATGGATAAAACAATAAAATTTAATCAGCCCGCACAAACACACACACGAAAAATAAAAGCATTGTATTTTTTGCTAAACCCTTTGTTGCTTTATTATTTTATAAAATATAGCATATATAAAGGAAAAAAATCATTTGATTATGTGTTCATTTTAAAATTTTATTGGAAATATAGAAGTGCAAAAGCTTATCATGTGCATTTTGCAACAGCCATCAATCCTCTATTTGATTTAAAGGAAATCGGATTTTTAAAGTCAAAAATACTGGTTACTTTTCATGGGTATGATGAACATGGTTTGCAGAAAGGGGCGTCATTAAATAACCTTATTTATAATTTTTATAATTATGTCGATAACATTACGACTAATACGAATTATTTAAAAAATAATTTAGTGGCAAAAGGGTTTGATATAAAAAAAATTAAAGTAGTACCTATTGGAATTGATAATAATTTTTTTAAAAATGATGCTATTAAAAACACAAAAAAACAGCTATTTAAAATAATAACAGTTGGACGTTTCGTCGAATTTAAAGGCCAGTCTTTTGGAATTAAGGCTGTTAAGTTATTAAAAGATAAAGGATATAAAATCTGTTATTCATTAGTTGGTTATGGAAAAGAATTAAACAACTTAGAACAGCTAGTTAAGGATTTAAATTTAGAGGATACAGTACATTTTATGGGTTCAAAAAACCAAACGGTGATAAAAAAAATGCTTAAAGAACACCAATTGTTTTTAATGACTTCTTCAAGAGACAAAACCGGAAGGCGAGAAACGTTTGGTGTCGTTTCATTAGAAGCACAAGCCATGGGATTACCGGTGATTGGTTTTCAATCAGGCGGTTTTCCGGAGACAGTGGTTGAAGGAGAAACGGGTTTTATTGTTGAAGATCAAAATGTTGCCGCAATGGCAAATGCCATCGAAAAATTAATGCTTGATGAGAATTTATTGCGCACGATGAGCGAAAAGGCAAAAAATCATATTTTGAACACTTATACCTTTGAAAAAACTACAGAGCAGTATTTGAAACTTTATAATTAACCTTTTAGTTTTAAATTATTTTTGTGCTTATCACGATAGATTATTCGGTAAACCCACGTTCTGGACTATAATTCGTTTGCAATTCAACTCGTATAGTTTTTTTTACGACATTTGAAAATTGAAGACTGTGTTTCATTACCAGGGATATTTTCTAAAGAACAATTTTTAGATTATTTGGCAACTTCGCGGGCCTTTGTTCAGCATTCGGTTACGGCACTTTCAGGTGAACAGGAGGGTACTCCTGTAGTGGTTTTAGAGGCGAGTACATCAGGAGTGCAGTAATTGAAACAATCCATGCCTGTATTCCTGATGTGATACTTATGGAGAAACAGGATTATTGGTTCCAGAGCATGATGTAGCAGCGATGGCTCAAAAAATGATATTTTTTTTAGAAAATAAAACAGTAGCTTCACAAATGGGAATAAAAGGAAAAGAAAGAATTAAAAACCATTTATTGACAATAGACATGTTATTAAGCAAAGTAATTCATGATAATGAATAATCCACTAGTTTCCATCATCATTCCTACTTATAATCGAGCGCATCTAATTAGTGAAACGCTGGATAGTGTCTTGGCACAAACTTATAAAAATTGGGAATGTATTATAGTTGATGATGGTTCTACAGATAATTCATCAGTGGTTATTGACGATTATGTTAAGAAGGATAATCGTTTTCAATACCATAATAGGCCTAAAAATAGAAACAAAGGAGCAAATGCTTGCCGAAATTATGGTTTTAGCATTAGTAAAGGGCAATTTGCATTGTTTTTTGATAGTGATGATATTTTAGATATTTCGATATTAAAATTATGTATTAATTTGTCAAATTCAATGTTTGATTTTATTTTTTATAATTATCAAGAATTTAGTGGAGATATTAAAAATATTACTTACTCTCAGTACAATAATTCGGTTAATCCATTATTGGATTATTTTTCTGGCAAAATAAATCTGGCAACTCCTTCTATTATTTGGAAACGCGAAATTATTAATGGGATACAATTTGACGAGAGCTTAAAAAAATCTCAAGAATTAAATTTTATTTTTAAAGTTTTTAAAAAGTATGGTTTTGGGGTTTTAAAAGGAATTTATCTTTGTGAGAATGGATTTCTTGTAAGAAAGCATGAGGATTCCATTGTTAATTCTTTCCATCAAGCGACTCCTGTTTTTTTATTATCGGATATTAGAGTAAGAAGCCAATTACTAAATTATTTTACAATTTTGGAATTTTTAGAAATACATTCCTTTAATAGACGTCTGTTAGAAAAATCATTAAGGTTATATTTCTATCATTCAAGTTATATTGATTTTATAAATATAATATTAAAATTAGACTGTAATTATAAATCTTTGTTGATTTTAAAAATTAGATTGCTGTGTTATAAAATTATTTATAAAATAACTGACCGAGATTATAGATTAAATAGTAGTATTAATGATTTGTTCAAAGAAGATTCTTATCTAAAAATAAACTAATGCTAACCATTATAATTCCCTATTATAAAATATCCTTTTTTGAGGAAGCTTTACAATCTTTAGCAAATCAAACAGATGAACGATTTAAAGTCTATATTGGTGACGATGCCAGTCCTGAAAATCCATCTGAGATTGTAGCAAAATACAAAGACCAATTGGATTTGGTTTATCATCGTTTTGAAACCAATTTGGGAGGGACTTCTTTGGTGCAACAATGGGAACGTTGTATTGCTTTGTCAGGAGATGGGGAGTGGATGATGATATTAGGGGATGATGATGTATTGAGTTCAAATTGTATCTCCGAATTTTATACTAACTTGCCTGAAATAAATGAAGTGAATTGTAATGTGGTTCGTTTTTCAACTGAAATCATTGATGAACAAAGTAAGTCTACTTCGATAAGGTATATTCATCCTAAAATAGAAAAAGCAACCGATTTTTTTTACAGACGATTTACCAATAAAACACGTAGTTCATTGTCGGAATATATTTTCAAGAGAAGTGCTTATAAAAAGTATGGTTTTTATGACTACAATTTAGCTTGGTATGCAGATGATAGAGCTTGGTTAGAATTTTCAGAATTCAAAAATATTTATACGATTAATACTGCCATTGTTCGTTTTAGATTGAGTAATGAAAATATCTCAAGAAATAATTATAAAACTAAAGAAAAAGAAGCGGTTCAATTACAGTTTTTTAAATTTATAGTCTCAAAAGCTTTAATGAAATTTAAACGAGATCAACAGAAACATTTTATGCTACATTATGAACAATTAATTTATAAAAATAAAAAAGTTAGTTTTTCTTTTTGGTTTTTTCTTTTGGGGTGCTTTATAAAATTTTTTTACTTCATTGAAGCTTTGAAATTTACAAGAAGAGTTTTTATCTATTTAAAAAAATAATGCAAAATAAACCGTTAATTTCAATCATCATTCCCGTTTATAATCGGGAAAAATTATTATCTGAAACACTAAATAGTCTTATTTCGCAGTCCTTTACCGATTGGGAATGTATATTAGTTGATGATAGAAGTACTGATGGTTCTTATCATGTGATGGAGCAATATGAAGAAAAAGACTATCGATTTAAAATTTTTAAAAGACCAGTTGTTATAAAAAAAGGAGCCAATGCTTGTCGGAATTATGGTTTTAAAAAGTCATTAGGGAGTTATATCAAGTGGTTTGATAGTGATGATATCATGTTGCCTAATCATTTGGAAAGAGCAGTTACTATTTTAGTCCAAAATAAACTAGACTTTGTTATTACTGATACGGTAAACTTTAATCATGAAACAAGAGAGATTACAAATAAACCATATTGTTTTGATAGAAATAAAGCATTAATAACCTCTCAAAATTTAGCATTAAATCACATAGGATGGATAACGGATGATTTTTTTGGTACTCGCAAAATAGTTGAAAATATTAGGTTTAATGAATTTATTGTTGATGGAGATGAGTATAATTTTTTTATAAAAATGTTACAACAACCCTTTAGAGGTGTTTTTGTAGATGAAGTATTAACTCATAGGCGTGTACATGCTGATTCAATATCTATAATCAATAGAGCGAATGATTTAGAATATTTAAAAATTTTAGCTACATTAAAATTTCAAACGGCTAAAGATTTAGTAGTTTATGAAAATAAAGAATTAATCTGTTGGTTTCTATCCGGATATATGCGTATTTCTTTTGATATTGCGTTAAAAAAGAAAATAATTCCATATAAAAAGGATGTATTTAAACTAATATGTAATTATTTTTCAATTCCGAAAGGTTTTATTTTTATATTGGCTTTATTTTTGGCTAAATATTTTAATAAAGGCTATAATATTATGAAGTATGCGAGAAGTTAAAGGTACTATTTTGCCTCTTGTTTCGGTAGTTATTCCGTGTTATAATGATGCTGAATTTATAGAGCAATCTATTAATTCTGCTTTAAATCAAACCTATTCTAATATTGAAGTAATAGTGGTTGATGATGGTTCAAATATAGAAACCAAAGTAGTTTTAAAAAAACTAGAACCTAAAATTACTAAATTAATCACACAAGAAAATCAAGGGCAAAGTACAGCCAGAAATGTAGGAATCATTGTCACTAAAGGGGAGTATGTTTTGGTATTGGATAGTGATGATTTTTTTGAACCCACTTTTTGTGAAAAAGCGATTGTTTATTTTGAAAATGACACAACGATTAAAATTATTACTTCTTATGTTAGTCGATTACAGTTAAACGGTCAAAATGATGTTTTTGAGCCTATTGGAGGCAATATTAAGAATTTTTTAAAATACAATTGCGCTACAGGTAGTGCTATGTTTAAAAAAAAGGATTGGGAACAGGTTAGAGGTTATGATGAAGATATGCGCCAAGGATTTGAAGATTGGGAATTTTATATTCGACTGCTGAAGGATGGGGGATACGCTTATATTATTCAAGAACCCCTTTTTAATTACAGGATTAAAGAAAATTCAACCACCACAAAAGCAAATAAGGGTAAGTATAACCTTTTGAAGTATATTTATACAAAACACCAAAAACTCTATAAAGAAAATTTTGAATTGCTTGTCAATCACTTATTACATCGAATTGAAAAGGAAGAAATTGAAAAAGTAAAAAATACTAAACGTATTGATTTTATAATTGGGAATTATTTTTTAATCCCATTTAGAAGTTTAAAAAATTTCTTTTTGAAATCTAGTAAGTAAATACTTAATAATCTTTTAAAATAAAAATGGAAATAAAAACGAGGCAAGATATAGGATTATTAACCACTGTAAATAATTTTGCCCTATACAAACAGACAGTTACGTCTTTTCCAGAACAATTTAAAACTTTTGTAATTGACGGATCAGAAGGTTTGTATGGATTGAACAGTTTTAAGTTTATGTTCAAAAAACTTAAAAATCAAAAATTAAAATGGTTGGTTCTGGTTGATGAAGATGTGGTTTTTGTTAATCCAGATGCCGTTCTAAATATTATAAAATCTTTAGAAAATAATCATGAAGATATTTGTGGTATTAGAGGTGGTGGCGTTTTATCGTGGAGAGATAAAAATCCACATCTATTAAATCCCTTTTTTTGCATTTTTAACTTAGAGAAAATTTATACAATATATAATGAAAAAGAGTTTTTAAGTCATCAATATATTATACCGGATGAATTTGATGATGACCTGTCAGCTTTGCCATTTAAGTTTAATAAAGAGTCACTTTTTGAAGAATATTATTGTTTTTTTTTGTGGTTGAGAAGAAATAATTTTAAGTTCAAGTTTTTGAATGCTCAGGGCAATGATTTTGAAAATGATTTAGAGACCACAAAGGTTTTTGATAGTAATAATAAAATATTATTATATCATACGTGGTATGCCAGATCCTATGGAAATAATAAATACCATACTGTAAGAATTGATAGAGTCATTAATGAAGGGAAGTTCATAAAGACATATTCTAATAGAACTATCATTTGGTATAAGAACTATCGTTTCTCAATATTGAAAGGCATTAAAAAGATATATAAGCCAATAATAAAATTTATAAAATGAATCAATTGCCAAAAGTAAGCATCTGTATGATTACCTATCGTCATGAACAATTCATTGAAGAGGCAATAAATAGCATTTTGATACAGGAATGTGATTTTGAAATCGAATTGATTTTGGCAAATGATTGTTCACCTGACGGGACAGATGAAGTGGTAAAAAAAATCATGGAGACACATCCTAGAGCAGGAGTGATTACTTATATAAAACACGAGGTAAACCAAGGTATGATGGCTAATTTTCTTTTTTCATTGCAACAATGTAAAGGAGAGTATGTGGCATTATGCGAAGGAGATGATTATTGGACTGATTCATTGAAATTGCAAAAACAAGTAGGTTTTTTGGATGCTAATCGTGATTATGTACTGTCATTTCATAATGCGACAATTATGAATAGCCATAGAAATGTTAGCGGCGTTTTCAATAAATTTTTAAAATCAGATTATACCCCCAATGAAATTTTAAAAAATTGGATAACCCCTACGGCAAGTATGGTTTTTAGAAATGTGATTACTGAATTTCCTTTGTTTTTAAAAGAAGCAACACATGGAGATCTTGCTTTACGAGTTTATTTGTGTGAGTTTGGGAAAGTAGGTGCCTTTAATGAAATGATGAGTGTCTATCGCATTAATGAACAAAGTATTACAGTTAAATTATATCAAGATTTAGAGAATATAAAAAAATTGATCAAGCAATTGGAACTTATGAAGTCATATTTTAAAGGGAAATATGATATTGAATTGCAAGAAAAAATATTTTTATTGAAATTAGATTGTGCTAATTGTTATAAAGGGAAAAATATAATAAAGCAAATTTTGTTGTTTTTTAGAACCATTATTTTAAATCCTAAATTGACTTTTAGTTTTCCAAAAAAAGTATGGACTTCAATAAAATCTATTGGAGTGTCATTTTTAGTTTTATTGAAATTAAAAAAATAAAGTAAAACTAAGATGAGTTTACATCCCACAGTAACTATAATCATGGCCACTTACAATAGAGCTCACTTTATTGAAGAGTCTTTGCTATCTATACTAAATCAGGCTTTTACTAATTGGGAATGTTTGATAATTGATGATGGTGGTACTGATAATACATCTGAAATTATTGCCCTTTTTTCGGAACATGATTCTCGATTTCAATTTTTAAAACGACCTGATAGCTATAAAAAAGGTTTGCCGGGTTGTAGAAATTATGGATTAGATTTAGCTCAAGGGGATTATGTAATTTTCTTTGATGATGATGATTTTGTGCATCCAGATAATTTAAAAATCTGTTTGAAGGAATTGGACGATTCTTTGAAAGATTTTTGTCATTATCAAAAATTATCATATTCAGATGTAAAACCAAAATTTAAGAATGCCATAGTAAAAGAACGAAAATCAATTGATAAAACAGCTATTGAGAAGGTGATTACCCAAGAAATTGGATTGGCTTCCTGTACGGTGCTGTGGAGAAAACATTGTTTTAATCAAGTTCGGTTTAATGAAAATCTTTTATATGCGGAAGAGTGGGAATGTTATTCTAAATTAATTACCCACAATTTCAATGGAGTAATAATTGATACGGTTTTATATTACAATAGAAAACATGCAGATTCCAATACAGCGGCGTTTTATAGCTGTAATCCAATAAGAATAGACTCAACAGTTCAAGCAATTTTGTTAGTTTTGCAAAATTTGAAAGAGAAAAAACTATTAACTTATTCTTTAAAGAAATATTTTATACTGAATTCAGTGAAATATAAAGAATACAACTTGTTTGACCAAATTTTAAAGGAATTGGAGTTGTCATTATTTGAAAAAATACAATGGCAGTTTTTTTATAAATTGATACCCTTGAGATTGTGCCTTTTTGGAATGTGGAATAGATTTAAAAAAGATCGTATAAAAAAATGAAAATCTTACTTTGTTTTGGCACTCGCCCAGAGGCTATTAAAATGGCACCGGTATATCACGCTTTAAAAGAGCAAAAAAGTTTTGAAGTACTTGTTTGTGTCACAGCGCAGCACCGGGAAATGTTGGATCAGGTATTGCATTTTTTTGAAATGGTTCCCGATTATGATTTGAATTTGATGCAAGCGAATCAGACCTTAAATCAATTAAGTGCTTCTATTTTATCAGCAATAGATGCGGTGCTACTGGATGCAAAACCTAATTTGGTTTTGGTTCACGGGGATACCACTACCGCTGCTATGGTAGCTTTAGCAGCTTTTCATTTGGGGATACAAGTAGGACATGTAGAGGCTGGATTGCGAAGTTTTAATAAACAAGCCCCTTTTCCCGAAGAAATCAACAGGCAATTTACCAGCAAAATTGCCGATATTCATTTTACCCCTACAACACTAGCTACTCAAAATTTATTAAACGAAGGAATAGCATCAAAAGATGTTTTTCAAACAGGCAATACCGTTATTGATGCTTTATTGTGGACTAGTGCCAAAATAAAGGAAGAACAGTATAGTCATCCAGAAATTGAAGTCTTAAAAAAAACGATTCCATTGCATAAGAAAATGGTTTTGGTTACGGGACATCGCAGGGAAAATTATGGTGAAGGCTTTGAAAATGTGTGTAGCGCCTTATTGACAATTGCAAAACGGGATGATGTAAGTATCGTTTATCCTGTACATCTGAATCCGAACGTGCAAGATGTTGTAAATCAAAAATTAGCCCATCAGGAAAATATTTATCTCATAGCACCGGTATCTTATCCTGCCTTTGTCTGGTTGATGCAGCACTCTTTTTTGATTCTCACCGATTCCGGCGGAATACAGGAAGAAGCACCAACTCTAGGGAAACCAGTCTTGGTTACACGAAGCGTTTCTGAAAGACCGGAAGGAATCGCAGCAGGTTTTTCTACTTTGGTAGGGACAGATAAAAATAAAATTATTGAGACAATCCATTCCATTTTAGATGATTTTACAGGTTTTGAGAAAATAACTAATCCTTATGGTGATGGCAATGCTGCTCAACAAATTGTTGATTCTTTAGTAAAAAAAGACAGATGAAAATATTGGTAGTTGTAGATTCTATTGACATTGAAGATAGTAGCGGATCCAAAGCTAATGTGGCCTTAATAAATAATCTAATCAAAGCGGGTTATGAAGTTCTGGTTTATCATTACACAAGGAAAGATATTCAGCTTTCAGGAGTTCGCTGTTTTTCGATACCAGAAATAAAATACAGCCCTCTGTATTTTATGAGTAGAGTTCAAAGAATCATACAAAGAAAGACTACTATTAATTTAGCTCTTTTTTTTGAAAAGAGATTCGGTTTTTCATTTACTTTTTTTAATGATACTCGCAGTATTGCAAATGCTATTAAAAAAATAACGTTTCAAACGGATTTAGTACTAACTTTAAGTAAAGGTGCGAGTTTCAGACCTCATTATGCTCTGCTTCAAATTCCGCAGTTACAGGACAAATGGATGGCATATATACATGATCCGTATCCTTTTTATTTTTATCCCAAACCTTATAAATGGTTAGAACCCAGTCATAAATTTAAAGAAGCTTTTTTTAAAGAAGTATCTCAAAAAGCTAAATACAGTGCTTTTCCAAGTCAGTTATTGCAGGAGTGGATGGGCGGATATTTCCCAGGTTTTTTAAAAACTGGAATTCTTGTTCCACATCAAAATGCAAAGGTCGAAGTACAGCATCCTGTATTGCCTTCTTATTTTGATGCTTCAAAATTTAATTTACTTCATGCAGGAAATTTGCTGGATGCTCGTTCCCCCAAAGGGCTTATAGAAGGGTTTAAATTGTTTTTGGAGCGAAACCCAATTGCGAAAGATGAGATTAGATTGTTGTTGATTGGTCCTTCTTCTCATTTTAGCAAAATTATTCAAGGCTATCAAAAAGAGATTCCGGAACTTATTGTTAAAAATGAAAATGTGAATTTTGATGCCGTATATCATATTCAAAAACAAGCCGCAGTAAATATTATTTTAGAGGCTAAATCAGAAATTAGTCCCTTTTTGCCTGCAAAGTTCGTTCATTGTGTCGAAGCCAATAAAATGATTTTATCATTGGCACCATCCAACAGTGAAGTCAGAAGGCTTTTAGGTGAAGACTATCCTTATTGGTCTGAGGTCGATGATGTTAAATCTATTGCCACAATTGTAGAAAAAATGTATTTGCTTTGGAAACAAAACCCAGAGAATCTACTATTGAACAGAATAGATTTGGAACAGTATCTTTCTGCGGAAAATTTAAAACAGACCATTGATAGATTGAATTTAACAAGTCCTAATTCCTAATCATTTTATGAAGATACGGCAAACAAAAAAACTAGCAGTTTTACTACCAACATATAATGCGGCTCCCTATTTGAAGGAAAGTATTGATTCGGTTTTGAATCAAACTTTCACTGATTTTGATTTGTTTGTGTATGATGACTGTTCAACGGATGCTACTGAAGAAATTATAAGTTCTTATAAGGATTCCCGAATTTTTTACATTAAAAATGAGAAGAATATCGGAGTGACCAAAACCTTAAACAAAGGCCTTGACTATTTGCTGCCTCATTATAAATATGTCGCCCGAATGGATGCTGATGATTGGTGTTTCTCTGAACGATTTGAAAAACAACTTTATTTTATGGATGAAAATCCGGAAGTTATAGTATGCGGAACACAAGGCTATTGGTTGAAAGACATGCAACAAAATCCTAGCGAAGGATGGACGTATCCTGTTAATTCAAGCTATATAAAATATTATTTGCTTTTTGGTGCTACTTTTGGACATTCTTCGGTTGTTTTACGAAGTCAAAAAATGATAGAATATAATCTTCGGTATGATGAAACCAAACTAAGTTGTCAGGATTGGGAGTTATGGTCCAGAATTTCAAAAGTTGGAATAATGGCTAATTTATCCGATTTTTTGATGAAGTATCGTATTCTTGAAAATAGTAATCATCGTTCTCTTGATAAAAATAATAAACATTTAGAATATAGATCAAGGATTATTTCAGGATATTGGGAATATTTTGGTTGTCCTTTTTCAGAGAAGGAAATTTATGCGTTTTATTTTGAAGAAAAAAAGCAGTCAAAGAGAATTTTTATGACTAATACCGCTAAATTAATAACTGCATTTAATGCTGTTTTTTATCAAAGTAAATCTGAACTTTCGTTTCAAGACCAAGGGTATTTTAGTTATATGTTAGCAAGAAGAATATTGAGTTATTGGAAACGTTCCGGAGTAAGTAGAAAGAATCTATTTATTTGGTTTTTTATTCTTAATAGGATTGAGTTTATGAGTAAAGTAAGATTAGTAAAAAGCATAATAAAATAATTCATGCAAGCATCCATTTTAATCGTTTCAAAAAACCGAAAAGCAGCACTCGAAAAAACTTTAACTGTTTTACAAAGTTTGATTGATTTATCTGTACATGAGGTCTTGGTTTTTTTGGATGGTTGTATGGATGAATCCTTTTTGTTGAAATCGCAATTTGATTGGGTAAAATGGGATTCGTCTGAAAAAAGTATAGGGGCATCTCCAGCGCGGAACGTTTTATATGAAAAAGCAAAAGGGGACATATTAATCGGTTTAGATGATGACGCTCATCCGTTGTATGTTGATTTCATTGAAAGAACAGTTGCTGTTTTTGAAAAAAATTCTAATGTAGGAGTTTTGGCGTTTGAAGAAATTAAAGGCGTTTTTAATTCAGATGAAGAGGCTTTAGCTCACCATCAAGAGGCTTTAGAAGAGTATTTCTGTAGTGAATTTGTAGGTTGTGGTTTTGCCATTAGAAAAGAAGTATATGAGGCTACGAATGGATTTCCGGTTTGGATAGACATTTATGGGGAAGAATCTTGTGTTGCTATTGAAGTTTTAGCCCAAGGCTATGCTATTTTGTATACTAATAGTATTGCAGTCAATCACAGAGTTGATAGGACGATGCGAATGCAAATGGGAAGAAATTATTTTAGATTTGGGAAACAATTAAAGAATACCGCCTTTTATTATTTAGTGTATTATCCTTTTCCGTTCTTTAAAATAGCTAAGTTATTTTGGCATAATTTCAAAAAATATGCTTGTAGTGATTGGATCTATTTTAAAATCTACTTTCAAAGTATGTTTGAAATACTGATTTTTTTGCCACGATTGATGTCATATAGGAACCCGATTGATTCTAAAATTCTGGCGAAAATACGTCAACTGCCCAGTCCTAAATTTTAAAAATAGTTTTGGGTTTTTTACTAAAATGAAAACAATCATTTTAAAAACAACCAAATTAGTATATTTGGGTTCCAATTAAACAATCACAAAATGAAAGAAATAGGTATACTTCCGCTTCGTAAAGATTCCAAAGGGATTCTCGGAAAAACAAAGCTAAATGATGGTGTCACTCCTTTTTTTCTAAACCATGTTTTTTCTGAAAATTGAAAATTGGATTTTCAATTTTTATGATTTTTGATTACATTTTTACGGGCAATTATTTAAATTCTTTTTTTGCCTGGGTTTTTGTCTTAAAGGAGATGTGAAAAATAATGCTTTTGTTTATTAGTAATATAACTGCGAGTAGGAGTTTTTTTATTGCAGATAAGAATAATTAATTTAAATAAATATGAAATATAAAGAAATTGCATTTAGGAATTACAAACATTTTTGTAGTTTGGAAGGTTGTGATTATATCGCAAGTGAATTTGCATTAGAAACTATTTTAAAGTTGATAAAAGAGTTTAATGTTTCAAATGTTTTAGAGTTAGGATTAGGTATTGGCTCTATTTCTGATACAGTTTTCAAATTTGCTAAAAACAGTAACTTGACCATAGAATATGTTGGAACAGAAAAGAATGATTTTTGTTTAAACGCATTGTCTAAGAATGTGGAAGATTATAAAAAAATTCATTTATTTTCTGAATTGAATGAAATAGAGAATAAAAATTTTGAATTTATTATTATTGATGGCTATGATAACTCGTTCAATGAAATAGAGAAATATTGTGTTAAAAATTCAATACTCTATGTTGAAGGTGCTAGAGGAGTTCAGACAAAAAAAATTCTTGATATTTTTCCGAAAAGTTTATATGTTAATGTCATTACGCTAAAAAAGAATCCACCTTATGCACATGAAGGTAGAAGTGTTGATAGTTATATTGGAGGTGGGCAATTAATTTTTACTGATCCTACCTTTAAAATGAAATTATTTTGGTTCAAAGAAAAATTTTCAACTTTTATAAAGAGAAAATTAAGAGATTAAAAACACTAAATTAGGACTCATTTTCTTTAGTAAAGTTCTCTGTCTGAAACAAGGTGTGACATAATTTAAGGATAATCCTAAATTCAATTATTTGACTAATTTTGATAAAGGTAAAAATATATAACAATGAAAAAAATAGGAGTTATACCGCTTCGTAAAGATTCCAAAGGAATTCCGGGAAAGAATAAGAAGAAAATGGTGGGACGCCCGTTATTTTCATGGGTACTCAGCGAAGCAATTTTTTCGGAATTGGATGAAATTTATGTGTTTACTAATGATGTCGAAATTATTAGCTATGTAGAAAGGGAATACCATTGGACGAATAAGGTATTTGCTTTGTTGCGTAACGAAGAAAATGCCAATGATACTGCTTCAACCGAGAGTACCATGATGGAATTTTCAGAGAAAATTAATCATGATTATGCTGTTTTATGTTTGCTTCAAGCCACTTCCCCGTTAACTAGAGCGGAAGATATTAATAAAGTATTGGATAAAATCAGCACAGAAAAATATGACAGTGCCCTTAGTGTGGTCAATACGCATCGTTTTACATGGAATAGTGATGGAACCCCTCAAAATTACGATGTGTTCAACAGACCCCGAAGACAGGATTTTGAAGGTTTGTTGATTGAAAACGGGGCGGTATATTGCACTACAAAAGAAGCGTTTTTGAAATCGAATAACAGGGTAAGCGGTACTATTGGATTGGTAGAAATGCCAGAGGAAACTTTGATGGAGATTGATAGCCGCTCTGACTGGAATAGTATCGAAAATCTACTGATGGAGCGACAAAAAGCAATGAAAACCAATCAAAGGATTCAATATTTGGTGCTGGATGTAGACGGTGTTTTTACAGATGGAGGTGTCTATTATAATGAAGCGGGAGAAATGGCCAAAAAATTTGATATGCGGGATGGTATGGGATTAGAAATTTTAAGAGAAAATAATGTTGAAGTGATAACATTGACTTCTGAAAATTCTAAACTGGTAGCACAACGGATGCTAAAACTTCAAATTAAAGATGCTTTTTTTGGCGTTAAAGATAAATATTCTTTTTTAAAGCAATTTCTTGCCACTAAAAATAGTAGTTTTGGAGCCGTTGCTTATGTTGGGGATGATGTGAATGATTTGACAAATATGCTTAGTTCAGCTTGGTCTTTTGCTCCGGCAAATGCAACAGCAATAGTGAAATTAAACGCTGATTTTGTTCTTGGCAGTACCTCTGGAGCAGGAGCTATTAGAGAAGTTTGTGAAACGATAGTAAAGTATAATAAAAGATATGACTGAGTTTAAAAAACCTTATGTAATTGCTGAGATTGGCTGCAATCACAAAGGAGATATAGAAATTGCAAAAGAATTGATAAAGATTGCCAAGATATTTTGTAATGTTGATGCGGTTAAGTTTCAAAAAAGGAACAATACCGAATTATTGACCGAAGCGCAATACAATGCACCACATCCTAATGCCAGTAATTCGTATGGAGATACTTATGGTGCGCACAGGGAATTTTTAGAATTTGATGTAAACCAACATGCCGTACTTAAACAGTATTGTGAATCAATAGGGATTACCTATTCCACCTCAGTTTGGGACACGACTTCCGCCAAAGAAATAGCTTCGCTTCATCCGGAATTTATTAAAATACCGTCAGCCTGTAATAATAATTATGAAATGTTAGGCTGGTTGTGCGACCATTACCAAGGAGAAATTCATATTTCGACTGGGATGACCACTAAAGACGAAGCGGATACTTTAGTTCATTATTTTGTTGAAAAAGGCAGGAATAAAGACTTAGTGTTATACAATTGTACTTCAGGCTATCCGGTACCCTTTGAGGATGTATGTTTATTAGACATTAATTTGCTGAAGCAAAAATATGGTGACACCGTAAAACATATTGGTTTTTCCGGACATCATTTAGGAATAGCGGTAGATGTAGCCGCTTACACGTTGGGAGCTAACATTATTGAAAGACATTACACGATTGATCGCACTTGGAAAGGTACCGATCATGCTGCTTCCTTAGAACCTATGGGATTGCGAAAATTATCACGAGACTTAAACGCTGTTCATAGTGCTTTATCCTTTAAATCAATGGATATTTTGCCTATTGAACAAGTGCAAAGGGATAAGTTAAAGAATAAAAAAGTATAGATTTTTTTAGTCAACAAAGCGTAGCGAGATTACATCTGTATTTTGGCTAAAAGCTTTGTAGGAATAATAAAAAGGGGTGTAGGTTATGGTCATTTCGACGCAGGAGAAATCACACTTGTTGCTCTTGATTTTGTTGCTCTCGTTATGTGATTTCTCCTGCGTCGAAATGACAAAAAAAATAACTTTTGTGTTGTCATTTTTTCTCTTTCTTAATCACATTTTTTTCTTTTTTATTGTTATTACTCCTTTGTCGGAAGGACAATAAATAACTGTTGTTATTTTTATCGTTTTTGCATTATGGCTGTTACTCTCGTTATGTGATTCCTCCTATGTCGGAATGACAAAAAGGAGTGTCGGAATGACAAAAGAGAGTGCAGGCTGTGTCATTTTGACGCAGGAGAAATCACATTTGTTGCTCTTTTTTTCTCTTGTTGTGTAATTTGTTTTTTGTCGGAATGACAATAAATAACTGTTATTGTTTTTATCGTTTTTGTATTATGGCTGTTACTCTCGTTATATGATTCCTCCTATGTCGGAATGACAAAAAGTTAAATTAAATTTGTTTATTAGCTTTTACAAAATACTAAACAGTAAAACGTATGTATGAATTAAATGAGGGGTATCATACGTATTATGTTTATATTATTACGAACAAATACAGGTCTACTTACTATATAGGTATGACAAACAACTTAAAAATAAGATTAGAACAACATCATCAAAATATACTTACAGGGAATAAAACATTTGCTTCAAAATACAGTTTGGAATTTTTAATTTATTATGAAAAATTTACTTGAGTGCAACAAGCTATTGCTAGAGAAAAGGAGTTAAAAGGATGGAGAAGAGATAAAAAAACAAATTTAATTCGTTCGTTTAATTCAAATTTTGAGTTTTTGAATCATCGTTTTATGAAGTTGGAAGTGATTCCTCCTATGTCGGAATGACAAAAAGGAATGTGGGCTGTGTCATTTCGACGCAGGAGAAATCACATTTGTTGCTCTTTTTTTTCTCTTGTTGTGTAATTTGTTTTTTGTCGGAATGATAAGAAATAACTATTATTGTTTTTATCGTTTTTGCATTTTGGCTGTTACTCTCGTTATGTGATTCCTCCTATGTCGGAATGACAAAAGGGAGTGTCGGAATGATAAAAGAGAGTGCAGGCTGTGTCATTTCGACGCAGGAGAAATCACATTTGTTGCTGTTTTTTACTCTTGTTGTGTAATTTCTATTTTGTCTGAATGACAATAAATAACTATTGTTTGTTACTCTCGTTGTGTGATTTACTTCGTCTGTTCGCTAAAGCTCGAGTCTCCTTTGTCGGAATGACAAAAGAATAAGTCTTGTGTGATTTCTTCTTTATGCCATTTAAAACATAAGTAATCAGAGAATTAAATTTTCCCAAAAACAATCGCTATAATTTAGTTTAAACCTCTTTTTTTTCTCAATTTTGCTTTTGGAATAGAATAGGAATTCATTAAAAAATACTATCAGGCAGTCTCCTTTTAAAAATCTTCAAGAATGCGAAAATAGTTTGACCATTAATTTATGAGTAAAAAAATATTTGTTTTTTTTCCAGATGGCGTAGGTTTACGCAATTTTGCGTTTACACAATTTAAAGCCTTGGGAGAGCAAAAAGGACACCAAATTGTATATTGGAATAATACTGTTTTTTCTCTAAAAGAAGAGCTGGGTTATGATGAGGTTACAATTGAAAATCATAGTATCCATCCCTTAACCCCAATTTATTCCCGTATTCGAAAACACATCGAACTTAATGTTTCTCAAAATAAGTTTAATGATAAAGTGTACGCTACCTATAAATTTCCGTTTAGTTACAATGGGCTAAAGAATACCTTAATAACGTTTTATACCAAGTTGTTAATAGGGCTTAATTCTTCGGAAAAAGGGATTGTTCGCATCCGCAAACGAATTAATAGTTTAGAACGTTCTACTGAAAAATACCAGTATTGTAAGGCACAGTTACAAGAGCATCAACCGGATTTGGTGTTTTGTACCACACAACGGGCCACGCAATCTATAAGTGCTTTATTGGCAGCTAAAGATTTAGGAATTCCTACAGTGGCTTTTGTATATTCCTGGGACAATGTGCCTAAAGCTATGCAAGTGGTGGAAACGGATTACTATTTTGTTTGGAGTGATTTAATGAAATCAGAAGTTTTAAAATACTACTCTTTTGTAAAAGAATCCCAAGTTATCGTGACGGGGACGCCACAGTTTGAACCGCATTATGATAGCCGATTGTTGCAACAAAGAGACGTGTTTTTTGCCGAACATAATTTAGATACCGCTAAAAAATACATTTGCTATTCCGGTGATGATGAAACGACTTCACCTTTAGATCACTATTATTTAGAAGATTTGGCTCATGTGGTACGCAGTTTAAATACCAAAGGCAAAAACTTGGGGATTATTTACAGGAAATGCCCTGTTGATACTACTACCAGATATGATGCGGTTCTTGAAGCGAATACGGATATTATTACCGTTCTGGATCCTATCTGGAAACCCATGGGGAAACAATGGAATGAAATTTTGCCTACCAAAGAAGATTTTGCCCTATTGTACAATGTTTGTGCCCATTCAGAATTGGTAACCAATGTGTGTTCCTCAACAGTTTTTGATTTTGTGGCACACGATAAACCCTGTATTTATTTCAATTACGAGCAACCACAATTAAAAAAAGGGATTCGCGATATAGGACAGAATTACAAATACGTTCATTTTAGGAGTATGCCCAGTCAAGAGGCTGCTGTATTTTGTAGCGATAAAAAAGAGTTGGAACATTTGGTCAATGAAATCTTAGACGGAAAATTATCAAATGTTCCTGATGGGAAAAAATGGTATGAAATTGTGGCTGGTGCCAATCCAACACAGGCCTCAGCGAGTATTTGGTCTGCCATTGAAAATTGTATAAAAAAATAATATGTTTTTTAATTCTCTAACCTTTGCTGTTTTTTTACCCATAGTTTTTTTGCTCTATTGGTTTGTTTTTAATAAAACTAAAAGCACTCAAAATGCAGTACTCATTATCGCCAGTTATTATTTTTATTCCTGCTGGGATTGGCGTTTTTTATTCTTGTTAGTGTTCTCCACCTTTCTGGATTATTATACGGGCATTCGTATTGAAAAGGCTAAGACCGAATTCGGTCGAAAGTTTTGGTTTTGGCTGAGTATTGCGGTCAATTTGGGCTTTCTAGGCATATTCAAATATTACAATTTTTTTGCTGCTTCTTTTTCGGAATTGTTGAATGGGGTGGGATTACAAACAACACCTTTATTACTAAACGTTATTTTACCCGTGGGGATTTCGTTCTACACCTTTCACGGATTATCGTATGTAATCGATATTTATTTAAAAAGAATCAAAGCCGAATATAACTTCGTTGATTATTCCTTGTTTGTCAGTTATTTTCCATTGTTGGTCGCTGGTCCCATAGAGAGAGCCACGCACTTATTGCCACAAGTAAAAGTGAAACGCCACTTTGACTATGAAAAAGCCAAAGAAGGGGTATATCAATTCGTTTGGGGCTTGGTCAAAAAAGTGGTTATAGCAGATACCTGCGCTACGTATGCCAATGCCATTTTTGATAATTATGAATCTATGAATTCGCTATCATTGTTATTGGGAGCAGTTTATTTTGCCTTTCAGATATATGGAGACTTTTCCGGTTATTCAGATATGGCGCTGGGGATGTCTAAGTTGTTTGGAATCGATTTGCTGCGTAATTTTAATTATCCCTATTTCTCTCGTGATATCGCTGAGTTTTGGCGTCGATGGCACATTTCTTTATCGTCTTGGTTTCGGGATTATTTATACATTCCTTTGGGAGGCAGCAGTGGTGGTATGGCTATGAAAATTCGCAATACCTTTGTCATTTTTTTGGTTAGTGGTTTTTGGCATGGCGCTAATTGGACCTTTATTGCTTGGGGTTTTATTAACGCGTTGTATTTTTTACCGTTGTTGCTTTTAAAAAAGAATCGTTCCAATATGGAAACGGTGTCGTTGCAATGGGATTGGACATCGCTGAGAGTTTTTGGAAGCATGATCAGTACTTTTGGTTTGACCTGTCTGGCCTGGGTGTTTTTCAGGGCAAAATCGATAGGAGAAGCATTTGATTATATTGGACGTATTTTTTCCAATCAGAGCTTTCAATTGCAATACCTAGAAAACGAGCGATATAATCACGAGATCATTATTTTAGTCGTTGCTTTTATTTTGGTCGAATGGAATAGTCGAACACAAATTGAGCCGATTTCAGGAAGATTCAGTAGTTTGAAATTAGCGTTATGCATTGCTGCGATTGTGGCGCTGGGAACGTACTCCGATTACAAAGAATTTATTTATTTTCAGTTTTGATGAGAAATTTTCGTTTACCCCGACCCTAAAGGGAGCCGAAAATTTAGAGCGATCTTGAAATAGTATAACGTTCTCTTTCTTTTTTCCACCCTTTAGGGCGGGGAAAGAAAAAAGAAAATAGGGGGTTTAGTGTAAATTTTCGTTTTACCCCGACCCTAAAGGGAGCCGAAAATAGGGGGTTTAGTGTAAATTTTCGTTTTACCCCGACCCTAAAGGGAGCCGAAAATAGGGGGTTTAGTGTAAATTTTCGTTTACCCCTGCCCTAAAGGGAGCCGAAAATTTTAAAAAAAGTAATATTGTTTTTGAATTAAAACTATTTTATAAGTTTATGGATAAGAATCCGTTTCAACCAGATGATATGTGGAAAGGTGCATCTCCGCAGATTTTTTCAAATGCAAAAAAATTAAGAGAAAATCAAACAGCAGCTGAAGAAAAGCTGTGGTTAGCAGTAAAAAATAATCAGATAGAGGGATATAAATTTAGGAGACAACATCCTCTTAGTATTTATATTGCTGATTTTTATTGTCATGCCCTAAAGTTAGTAATTGAGGTTGATGGAGGATATCACCTGGACGAAGAGCAACGGCTTTTAGATGAAAAAAGAACAAGTAATATCGAATTTCAAGGATTAAAAGTGATTCGATTCACCAATGAGGAAATACTATTGCAATTGCCGGAAGTTATTGATAAAATCAAGGCGTTTATTAAGATAATGTCGTAAATTTTCATTTTCCCCGACCCCTAAAGGGAGCTGAAAATTTAGAACATTCTGGAATACGATGAGGGTGTTTTTTTTTCCTCCCTTTAGAGCTGGGGCAAGAAAAAGAAAATAGGGGGTGTTAAATTTTCGTTTTACCCCGACCCTAAAGGGAGCTGAAAATTTAGAATATTCTTTTGGTTGGGGTATAAATAATAATTAGAATGAATTCATAAATATAAAAGAGAAAAAATCAACAATGAAGCAGTTTTTAATTTTTACAATCAAAATACTTTTGATACTCTTTTTGCTGTTGGTGGTGTTGGATGTAGTGTATACTCGAGTATATTTACAATCCTCCAATAGAGGAAAAATAGACTATGTTTACAACTCAGGCGCTCAACAGTATGATGTGATCATATTGGGTTCTTCCAGAGCCAATAATCATTTTGTAGCTCCGATGTTTGAGGAAAAAGGATTGAAAGCTTTTAATTTTGGAATGAGTGGTTCTCATTTGTTCGAGGCTTCTTTAATGCTGAAATTAATGGTAGAGCGAAAATATAGTATAAAAAATCTAATTTTAGAGACGGATTTGAATTTATCCAATGAGCATCGATCCGAAGGGATTTCGTCAAAATTTATGCCGTATATCCATCATTCTAAAACTATAGCGGCGCATTTTTCTGAAGAGCAGGATTTTAATTCATTGTATTTTATTCCTTTTTATCGTTATATAGCCTTTGATTCACAAATAGGGTTTCGCGAGATGTTTTTTAATGCTATTCATAAAAAAACAGTTCATCTAGATAATCGGGGATACTATCCGTTAGGCAACAAAAAGGGGAATATGAAAAATGACATACGTGCTTTGATGCCACTTCAAAACAAGTATTATGAAGAAATAAAGGGAATATGCAAAGCCAATAATATCAATCTAATAGCTGTGATGACGCCGATGTGTACGAATACAAAAGGATTGAATTATTTTGAAAAAGTAAATCAAATTTATCCTGAAATTCACAATTATGAAAATGCGGTTGAAGGAGATCGATATTTCTCCTCCTGTGGGCATCTGAATGATACAGGAGCGAGGAAGTTTACCGCTGTAATAATGAGTCATTTTTTTAAAAAATAAATATGAAAATTGCATTTCTGACACCTGAATATCCACACCCCAAAACCGGAAGTTCCGGAGGTATTGGTACGAGCATCAAAAACCTAGCGATGGGATTATTGACAGAAGGCTGTTCCGTTCGTGTTTTGGTATATGGTCAAAAAGAAGAGGGTTTTTTTGATGATGATGGTATTTGTATCCAACAAATACGGAATGTGAAACTCAAAGGATTGTCGTGGTATCTTACCCGAAAAAAACTTCAGAAAATAATTGATGGTTTATATGAAAACAAAAAAATTGATTTGGTAGAAGCACCAGATTGGACGGGTATTACTTCTTTTATATCTCCAAAAAAATGCCCTATCGTGATTCGATTGAACGGTTCGGACACTTATTTTTGTCATTTGGATCAGCGTCCCGTAAAGCGGAATAATAAATTCCATGAAAAAAGAGCGCTGCAAAAAGCGGATGGTTTGCTTTCAGTAAGTCAGTTTACGGCTGATAGGACCAATCAACTTTTTGGATTAGGAAAAAAGTTCACAATAATTCCTAATTGCATTGATACTGATTTATTTGGGAAGAACGTTTATCCTGATAATTTAAGTTTTTCTGGCTCTCTATCCTCTGGAGAGGTCCCGGCAGCATTCGGGAGGAGAGAGGATACCATTTTATATTTTGGCAGTTTAATCCGGAAGAAAGGATTACTGGAATTGCCATACATTTTTAATGCGGTGATCAATAAATACCCTACCGCAAATCTTGTTCTGGTGGGAAGAGATGTTCCGGACATTATTTCAGGAAGTCCTTCAACTTGGCAGATGATGGAGGGACTGTTTACGGAACAGGCAAGAAAGAAAGTCCAATATTTGGGAAGTGTACCCTATCAGAATATAAAAAAGCAAATCAATGAAGCCACAGTTTGTGTCTTTCCATCCTTTGCGGAGGCCTTGCCTGTTTCCTGGATTGAAGCGATGGCGCTGCAAAAACCTATTGTAGCTTCCAATATCGGTTGGGCCACTGAAGTGGTGGATGACGGTATCAATGGGTTTTTGGTGCATCCCACCGATCATCCGGAATACGCCAATAAAATTATTGAGCTACTGGAAAATGTCAATTTGCAAAAAGAATTTGGTGTCGCAGCGAGAAAAAAGGTGACTGAAAAATTTAGTATGGCAATCGTTGCACAACAAAGTATGTTGTTTTACAAAACCTTAATATAATAAGTTTTGATTATTGTATACCATATAAATGATAAGATTACAGCCGTAGTGACTTCAGATAATCAAAAAATAGAATTTGATTATCAAGGAACTATTGCGGGTGGTTTACAGGAGCTCGCACAACAATTTCCAGACAGAAAAATACTTTGGTGTCATTCAGCGGTTAAAGAACAGTTGAATTTAGCGGCTATAAAAACGCTGTTTCACCATGATAAAATGATGCTCTCTTTTAATCCAAACACCAATGATTATTTTGGAAATAAAATAGGCTATGTGGAAGCGTCATTATTCATTAATGTCAACAAAAAAGTGTCGTATCCAACTTGGCAAATGAGCAGTGTTGTAGGGATTGTGCATGCATCTGTTTTGAATGCGATCAAGGATAAAACAGGTAGTGATGCTAATTTTGATTATTATTTAAATTCTCTGGCAAAATTGTGTATGCCTTTGGGTTTACTCTGCTATTCTGAACCTCTACTTTTAAAACAAGGAGAGTCCATAGCAAGTCCAAAAGCCAGTGTGTATTTGCTTTTTCGGTTTGTGAAGCAGCATTATAAAACCCAGTGGGTGTTTTTATTGTTATTAAATTTGGTTCTATTTGAAAGGAAATTTCCTGTACTGTCTTTTATCTATTGTTTTTTTTACAAAAATAGGAGTACTAGAAATATAAGTCTCGATGACATAAAAGCGGAATCTTCACTAAAAGTTATTGATAAAAGAACTTTAGATGTCATTATTCCGACCATTGGAAGGAAAGAACAGTTGTATGATGTGTTATTGGATTTAAAAACACAAACGTATTTGCCAAAAAATGTCATAATAATAGAGCAAAATCCTGCAGTAAATAGTGTTTCTGAGCTGGATTTTTTAACTTCGGAAAGTTGGCCATTTCCTATAAAGCATACTTTTACCCATCAGGCAGGTGCCTGTAATGCCAGAAATATAGGTTTAAATCAAATAACAAGCGAGTGGGTATTCTTGGCAGATGATGATATTAGAATTGGAGAAGACTTTATCGAAAAGGCACTTGAACATGTTGCAATATTAGGTGTAAAAGCAGTTTCGATTAGTTGTTTGCAAAAGGGAGAGAAGCTGACGTTTAATACTGTTTTTCAATGGGGAAGTTTCGGTTCGGGATGCAGTTTTGTTGCGACAGAAGCTTTAAATAATTGTAATTTTAATATGGGTTATGAATTTGGATTTGGAGAAGACAGTGATTTTGGGATGCAATTGCGAAATCAAGGGCATGATGTATTGTACTTACCCGAACCTGAAATTTTGCATTTGAAAGTACCTATAGGGGGTTTTAGGACAAAGCCCATATTAGAATGGCATAAAGAGGAGGTACAGCCAAAACCTTCTCCAACAGTCATGTTGTATCAAATCTTGCATAATACACAAGAACAACTTTTTGGCTATAAAACAACATTATTTATAAAATATTATAAATATCAAAAGGTTAAAAATCCATTTAGCTATTTTAAAATGTTTCAAAAACAATGGAATCAAAGTGTATTTTGGGCAAATGAATTAAAAAAGACATCATGAAATTTTCTCTAATTATATGCACCTATATGCGGCCGGAACCTTTGATTCAATTGTTGCAATCGGTTCGGAAGCAAACCGTATACCCTGATGCAATTTTAATTGTAGATGGTTCCACAAATGATGAAACGGGAATTGTTTTAAAACAAAATCAATTTGAAGGACTAAATTATTTTTTGGTGCCATCGGAACACCGTGGACTGACCAAACAGCGGAATTATGGTATTCAAAGAGTTGGAAACGATATGGATATTGTTTGTTTTCTCGACGACGATGTCATTTTGGAAACGGATTATTTTCAACAACTCCTTAAAACCTATCAAATTTACCCGAATGCTTTAGGAGTCGGGGGGTATATTATAAACGATACCAAATATGAATTTGTAGGGAATCAATACCAAGCCCCAATTAATGAATTTTATTTTGATGGCTGGAAGCGAAAAGACGGCAGCCGATTTATACTCAGAAAGAAATTAGGATTGGATAGTGATTGTCCTCCCGGTTTTTCGCCTTTATTTTCTCACGGAAGGAGTGTTGGTTTTTTGCCCCCCAATGGGAAAATTTATGAAGTTGAACAATTAATGGGCGGGGTCTCCTCTTTTAGAAAAAAAATATTTGATACGCTGCAATTCTCCACTTATTTTGAAGGCTATGGCTTATATGAAGATGCTGATTTTTCAATACGGGTCGCTGAAACAGGTAAATTATATATAAATACAACGGCGAAATTAAATCATTATCATGATGCCTCCGGAAGGCCTAACCAGTATGAATACGGTAAAATGGTGGTGCGTAATGGCTGGTATGTGTGGCGAACTAAGAATCCCAAACCCCAGTTTGATGCCCAATTAAAATGGCATTCCATCACGATACTTTTGACTATTATACGATACAGTAATACTTTCACGACTACTAAAAAAAAGGAATCCTTTACGGAAGCATTAGGTAGGACAGTAGGATGGTGGAGTTTATTATTGAATAAACCAAAGAATATATAAAAATATATTTTTGTATATTCGGATAATTGTGAATTTATAAAAAGGATGTTGATTTTGAAATGAAAGACTATATTTAAAGATGGATAAATACATAAAATGTAAAATTTGTGAAGGAGAAGTGAAATTAATAAACAAGAAATGCAATTTGATACAATGTAGAAATTGTGAATTTATTTTTTGTTCAACAATTTATTCACAAGCAGAATTTGTAACTGTTTATGACGAATTATATAATAAGGAGAATGCTGTTTACAGTAATCACTCTATTGTAGAGTATGAAATGCTTTTAAACAATAAAAGAATTAATGTTGGGTTTCACCGATCCAGACTCTTAAAAAAACATGTTTTAAATAGAAAATGTAAATCTGTCCTAGAAATAGGAAGTGGAATAGGTTTAATAGGTTGCTATATTCGTAAAAAAAATGATAGTATTAAATATACAGGTGTAGAAATTGATAAAGAATCATTTGATAAATCGCAATTTTTAAAACTAAATACAATACATGCTGATTTTACAGCGATAGATAAAATAGAAGAATCTTTTGATGTTATTATGTTATGGGAAGTAATAGAGCACTTACAGGATTTAAAATTATTTTTGGAGTTGGCTTATGAAAAAATAAATAATAATGGAAAAATTATTCTTTCTACTCCAAATTACAATAAGATTTATAATTATCCAAAAAGGAAAGAAAATTCTATATTTCAAGATAAACCGCCCATTCATTTGAATTTTTTTACAAAAGAAAATATCACCGCTATTTTTGAAATTAATAAGTTTGTAAAATGTAAGGCTACAGTAAAGAAATTTCCATATCTTGAAATTAAAAGTAAAAATTTTTATATTAATTTTTTTAAATCTTTTTTTTATCATTATCATGGTTCAACTATTTATTTTGAAGCAACAAAAGCATAAAATAGATATAAATCAAATTCATGAAAACAATTCTTATAGCACATAATTACAGCGAAGTCTCGTTTTCAGCAATGAGTTATCATTTGGCGCATCATTTGGCTACCTTAGGACATCAAGTTATTTTTGTGTCCCATCAACCCTATTTTTTTGAGGATCAAGTTGTAAAGAAAAAAAATGGTAAAATTAGTATTTGTTCCTGGCCTACAACGGAAAGACCGACTTTAATAAGAGATTTTACTTGGTATGTTTCCATCTATTTTAAGTATAAGCCGGATGTTGTTATTGGTCATTTTGTAGGAAGCAATATTTCAGTTAGTGTTTCAAAATTATTGTCTTTCGGGAAAATAAAAACATTTGAATATTATCACACCTTGACCAATCAGCTTTTGGCTGACGGAAAAAAGACTTCGATACAACAAAAGATGCTTTTTTTTAGAAAAAAAATATTTTACAATTTATTTTGTGATGTGATTATATGTCCATCAGCATTAGCAAAAAAAAATCTAGAAGATTTTTATTTAATTGATAAGGGATTGGTAATGCTCAATCCAATTAAAGATAGATTTAAAAATAAAATTGCTATTGATGAACATACAATCACTATTTCTTACCTTGGTCGATTAGATCCTTCAAAAGGTGTGACTGATTTAATTGTCGCTTTTTCAGCTTATAGAAATAAAGTCCGGAGTTCAAAAATTATTTTAAATATTGCCGGAACTGGAAGTCAAGAATTAGAAATAAAAGAAATGATAAAGGATAATTTGGCAATACGTTACCTTGGTGGATTGCCATATGATACTATTGATGACTATTTGAATAAGAGTCATTTTGTGATAATTCCATCAAAATTTGATAACCTCCCAACTGTTGGTTTAGAATCGATGATGAATCAGACTCCTTTGTTAATTTCTAATACAATTGGTTTGGCGACTTATTTAACTGATGGAAAGGAATGTTTTAAATTTGAGCCAAATATTGACTCAATGGTATCATTATTTGATAAAATTGAAAATAATTTCAATCTTTATGAACAAATGAGTTTTGATGCGAGAGCTACTTTTTTAGATAAGTTTGGTATAGACACCTATTGTAATGCCATTTCTAATTTGATACTATGAAATTTGCAATCATAACCCATGTACCTCATATCATTGAGCGTAATAACTACTTTGCTTATGCTCCCTATGTTAGCGAAATGAATATTTGGGCAAAGTATATGGAGGAATTGATTCTGGTGGCTCCAATAGTAACGTCTGAGAAAACTCCTGTAGATAAAGCTTATGAACATCAAAATATTAAATTTATAACTATTGAGAGCTTTGATATTCTGAGTTCAAAAGGTATTTTTAGTGCCGTTTTAAAAATACCAATAATAAGCTGGAAGATTTTTAAAGCGATGCAAAATGCGGATCACATTCACTTGCGTTGTCCGGGTAATATAGGATTGTTGGGATGTCTGCTTCAGATACTTTTCCCCAATATTCCCAAAACTGCTAAATATGCCGGCAATTGGGATCCCAAATCTAAACAGCCTTGGACTTATAAATTGCAACAATGGATACTAAGCAATACGTTCCTGACCCAAAATATGCAGGTATTGGTTTATGGAGATTGGAAAAATTCCAGTACAAATATTAAGTATTTTTTTACAGCGACTTATGCTGAAGATGATAAATTGCCTATACTACCGAAAGAGTTGAAAGGAAAAATTAATTTTGTTTTTGTGGGCGCTTTGGCAAAAGGGAAAAATCCATTATATGCGATTCAGTTAGTGGCATTTTTGGCTAAAAAGGGATATGATGTGCGCCTTAGTTTATATGGAGAAGGTACAGAACGTACTCAATTAGAGCACTATGTTCTAGCCAATCAATTAGAAGCGGTAATTGACTTACAAGGGAACCAATCTAAAGATACCGTTCAAAAAGCCTATCAAAACAGCCATTTTGTCGTCTTGCCCTCTCAAAGCGAAGGTTGGCCAAAAGCGATTACCGAAGGGATGTTTTGGGGGTGTGTTCCGCTGGGAACTCCCGTATCTTGTATTCCGTTCATGCTGGATTATGGAAAAAGAGGGGTTTTACTGGAGATGAAGTTGGAAAAGGATGTCGCAATGCTTGAATCGCTGTTGCAAAATCAGACAGATTTTGACAAAATGCGCGAAAACGCAGCGGACTGGTCCAGGAACTATACCTTGGAAGTTTTTGAACAGGAAATTGCAGGTCTATTAAAGCAAAAAAACAAAATGGAGCATAGATGAAAAAAAAGTACCTGTTGGGATTCGTCTTTTTTACTGTGGCACTGCTGGCTATAATCAATTATAGAACTCCTTTTTTGCAACAAGATGGAGGTGCTTGGTCTTTGGGTTATGGAGCCTCCGCCAGTTATCCAGAACGGATTGATGTGGCTAAAAATGCCATTTATTCAATCGAAACGCTAAAAGCCCAAAATGACAGTACCGTTTTTCTTGCCGATCCCTTTTTTGTGAAAGAAAAGAATCGTTTTTATCTGTTTTTTGAACATAAAAAAAACAAATCCAATGCCGATGTTGGTTTGCTTACTTCAGTTGACGGAAAAAAATACACGTATCGGGGAACTGTTTTAACCCAAAAATTCCATTTGTCTTACCCTCAGGTTTTTAAATATAAGAACGATTTTTATATGGTACCGGAGACCAAACAGGCCAATGCGGTGTTGTTGTACAAAGCCCATCGGTTTCCTTATGACTGGAGGATTTGTGATACGTTGATTGCTGATGTTCAACTGGTGGATCCTTCCATCTATCTGTCAGACTCCCTCAATATTATTGTTGCCACAGATTATGAAAAAAACATGTACCTCTACGAGGCGGACTCCCTGTTTGGGAAATGGAAATTGCATCAGAAACCAATTGCTTTAATAGGTACGGAAGCAAGAGCGGGTGGCCGTTTTTTTGCGGATAAAAAAGGATTGGTTTTGCCGGTGCAAAATTGTACCAAAGGATATGGGTATGGTTTATCTTTGTATCGTTTCTCCTTTAAGGACGGAAGGTACAGTACCAATAGAGAAGCTCCCCTTTTTTTAAGGGCAAATGAAAATATAGCAGCATTTAATGCGGGGATGCATCATTTAGATGTGCAGCGCATCGGTGTGAATCAGTACTATTATGTGTATGATGGGAATCGATTGGCGAGTACCGCCCAAACGCTGAATATTAGAGGACCGCTGAAATGGAGTTATTTGGATTTAAAAAATTGGATAATTAAAAAATGCGAATACTTCAATTAATAGATAGTTTAGAATCAGGAGGAGCGGAGCGTATGGCCGTCAATTATGCCAATGCTTTAGCCGGACAGGTTTCTTTTTCGGGACTAATCGCCACCCGAAAGGAAGGGGCTTTGGTGCAGCAATTAGATTCTGAGGTTTCCTATTTGTTTTTAAATAAAAGAAGTATCATTGATCTTAAAGCTCTTTTTAGGTTAAGAAATTATATAATACGGAACAAGGTAACAGTTGTTCACGCGCACAGCAGTTCTTTTTTTCTTGCTTTTTTATTGAAAGTAGTTTACCCTTCGATACAATTAATTTGGCACGATCATTATGGTGACAGTGAGTTTTTGAATAAAAGGCCACACGTCGTTTTAAAAATGGTATTGCCTTTTTTTCATGGGATTATTTCAGTCAATCAAAGATTGAAAGTTTGGACGGAGCAAAAATTAAATTTAAAGAACATCATTTATTTGCCTAATTTCCCTTCTGAAGAAACTATGATTTCCGAATCTACTGTTTTGAAAGGTATTGAAGGGAAGCGGATTGTGTGTTTGGCTAATTTAAGGGTTCAGAAAGATCATTTTTTATTGTTGGAGGTGGCCAAAAAAGTAAAAGTGTCCCATCCCGAATGGACTTTTCATTTGATCGGAAAAGATTTTAAGGATGATTATTCACAACAAATCAGGCATTTGCTACTTGCTTTCCGTTTGGAAAAAAATGTGTTTCTTTACGATACGCGACAGGATGTGAAGCATATTCTCAATCAGGCAACAATCGCTATACTCAGTTCACAATCTGAAGGCTTACCCGTTGCGCTTTTGGAATATGGCTGGCATAAAAAACCTGTTGTGGTTACTGCTGTCGGTGACATTCCTTCCTTGATTCAAAATGGTCAGAATGGTTTTGTTACCCCTGCTCATGATGACGGATTGTTTTATGATGCGCTTGTTGCATTAATGGCAAATCCAACCATACAAACGAATTTTGGGAATGCACTTTATAAAACCATTGTTGAAAATTATTCAGAAGCAGTGATACTAAAAAAATATTTAAATTGGCTACAAACTATTTAAAATGAAAAAAGAGGATCAATCCTATCTCTATTTAATCGGATTCCATGTTTTTATCGGGCTTTTGGCTTATGCACTGCCTTTTACTTCCAAAATTTACGGTTATTGTATTTATATCTTTTTGTTTTTCTACATTATTAAAAAGCAAAACAGGAATGATGAAGCGCTTATTGCTGCTGCTTATGTGGTAGGCAGTGAAGTTTTTTTGAGAATGACGGGCGGGAACCCTTCGTATGAAATTTCTAAGTATGGTGTGATACTTTTTCTTTTAACGGGTATGTATTTTAGTGGGTTTTCCAAAGGTGCCGTGCCGTACTGGTTGTATTTGTTACTGTTGGTTCCCGGCGTAGTGCTGTCCACTTTTGTATTGAATTTTGATACTAATATGAGAACTACTATAGCCTTTAATATTTCAGGTCCCGTCTGTTTAGGAATTGCCTCCCTGTATACTTTTAGACGAAAAATTGCCTTAGAGCAGGTGAATGTCATTTTGTTGAGTATGGGGTTGCCTATCATTTCTTGTATGGTCTACCTGACCTTGTATACGCCAAATATCCGAGATGTTATCACCAGTACCCAATCTAATTTTGAAGCTTCAGGGGGGTATGGTCCCAATCAGGTGGCCACTATTTTAGGCTTGGGTATGTTTATTTTTTTCTCCAGGATTATATTGGAATCCCGAAGCAAGTTTTTAGTAGTTGTCAATTTGATCATAGCGCTCAATATTACCTATCGTGGGATGCTTACTTTCTCCAGAGGGGGTATGATAACGGGATTTCTAATGATTGTATTGTTGTTGTTGTTCTTGTATTATAAGTCCAACTATAGCGGAAGAGTCAAACTGAATTATATTCTTATATTGATGGTGTTGGCCATGTTGGGTACCTGGGGGTATACTTCGTTCCAGACCGGGGGGATGATTGATAAACGCTATGCCAACCAAGATGCAAAAGGAAGGGCCAAAGAAAATAAATTTACGGGGCGGGAAGACATTGCACAGGATGAAATCAATATTTTTTTAGAAAATCCCATTTTTGGGGTAGGTGTAGCCAAAGGAGTGGAAGTACGACGATTAGAGAAAAGTGACGTTCCGATATCCCACGATGAAATCACCAGAATGCTTGCAGAACATGGTTCGCTAGGGGTTTTAGCCTTACTGATTTTATTTTTTACGCCACTGGTTTTGTATTTGGAGAACAAGTTTAATATGTTTTTACTGTGTTTTGTTACATTTTGGTTCTTAACAATCAATCATGCGGCCATGCGTACTGCGGCACCCGCCTTTGTGTATGCCTTATCGTTACTCAATGTACAGTTGGGAGGGGTTTCAAAAAAAAGGAGCTGAATTGACCTGAGGTGTACCATTGCGTTCGTTGGATTTTCGTTTTACCCCAACCCTAAAGGGAGCCGAGAATTTAGAGCAGCCTGGAATACGATAACGGTGTTTTCTTTTTCCTCCCTTTAGGGTTGGGGCAAGAAAAAGAAAATAAGAGGTGTAAATTTTCGTTTTACCCCAGCCCTAAAGGGAGCCGAAAATAGGGGTTTAGTGTAAATTTTCGTTTTTCCTAACCCTAAAGGGAGCCGAGAATTTAGAGCAGCCTGGAATACGATAACGGTGTTTTCTTTTTCCTCCCTTTAGGGTTGGGGCAAAAAAAAAGAAAATAAGGGGTGTGAATTTTCGTTTTACCCCAGCCCTAAAGGGAGCCGAAAATAGGGGTTTAGTGTAAATTTTCGTTTTACCCGACCCTAAAGGGAGCCGAAAATTTAGAGCAGCCTGGAATACGATAACGGTGTTTTCTTTTTCCTCCCTTTAGGGTTGGGACAAAAAAAAAGAAAATAAGGGGTGTGAATTTTCGTTTTACTCCAGTCCTATAGGGAGCCGAAAATAGGGGGTTTAGTGTGAGTTTTCGTTTCCCCCGACCCTAAAGGGAGCCGAGAATTTAGAGCAGCCTGGAATACGATAACGGTGTTTTCTTTTTCCTCCCTTTAGGGTTGGGGCAAGAAAAAGAAAATAAGAGGTGTAAATTTTCGTTTTACCCCAGCCCTAAAGGGAGCCGAAAATAGGGGTTTAGTGTAAATTTTCGTTTTCCCTAACCCTAAAGGGAGGCGAGAATTTAGACCTTTTATTTTTTATTAATCTTGCATCGTTTTTTCAGGACTAGACAGATTGATAAATATAATCAAGGAGCAAAAATAACAAACCAAATTATAAAGGAATCTGTCTCTATTTATAATGAACTTAGACCTCATTATTCTAATTATATGTTGACTCCGAATCAAATGCATTCTCAAAACATAATTAATATGAGAACCTATAAAGCAAAAAACAGTAGCAAAAACGTTTTTGCTACTGTTTAATATTTAATTTTATCTAATAATATGTATCGGTTTTTTAGGACGGGACATTATTATATCTTATTACTTCTTAACGCTGTATTTTGCAGTTCTGGAGTCTTTGATTACGCCTTTCCAGTTTAATCCGAAACCAAAATCATACACATTTCCGTTAGCATCTATATATGGAGTCATGTCGTGCGGAACGTCTTCCATTTGTTTTTCAACGGTAGCCATATTCAATGGCATTTGTAAAGGCAACAATCCGGAAGGTTCTGTTTTTCCAGAAACAATATCTAACAAAGCTTCTACCTGTACACCAAATTCTCCCACGATTGCATCGACTTCTTTTTCAAATTCCCCAAAGACCATCGGATTAGAAATATTCACAGACACCAATACTGGCTTTCCATTCATCGCTTTTTTAGTTTCCAGAATGGTATTTAAATCCGGGTACGAATTTGATTTTGACGTTTTATTCAAATACGAGCGGTTGGTAATCGTTGGGTCAATCACAGGATCTCCGGCTGCAATACTTTGCGCTCTGGCATCGACTGCGGTATAGTCTTTTAATTGTAAACTAATTGGCACATATCCATTTCCACCGGCTTCTCTGTCGGCTCTGCTGTATCCGCCACTGATAGGGCTTTTGATAAATACAATGGCAAAATCTGCTTTAGCAGGATCCTCCGTTACGGTATAATATTTTTTAATCAATTCTAAATTAACCGGATATTCAATTTTTTCAGGAGAGGGCTGACCAAAAAAGTTGATACCCGCCGGAGTAACTCTTTTTGGGATATAAACCGTCTTTCCTTTTTGAATCGGTAACGTCTTATTTTGATTTTTAATCATCACAACAGACTTTAATTGCGCGTCATATCCTGCTTTCATAAAATCAGGTTTTCCCACAATAGCTTTGGTCTCAATAGGATCTAAATAGGAGTTTTCGAATAATCCCACTCTGAATATATTCAAAAGCAAACGAACCGCTGATTGCTCAAAACGTTTGCGCATAAAGGTTTCACCGTGTTCTTTTATACCCATTTGGTACGCTTCCAGCACCGGATTAATGTCATTATTTCCGCCAAATTGATCGACTCCTGCCATCAAAACTTTATAATGTCTTTCGGCAACACTCAATTTTTCAACACCCCAAGATTTTCCTGAAAACACATCTGGCTTAGGTCCTTCATCTGCAGTAATCAACCAATCGGTACACACTACACCTTCATAACCAAACCTGTTTCTTAATAAATCAGTAATAATGTATTTACTGAATCCGTTACCAACATTCTCACCGTATTTTTTATCCTGATCATACGAAACCGTGTAATACGGCATCACTGCGGAGGCTTTTTTAGTAGCACCTTTTAATTGAAAAGCACCATCTGTAAAGGGTTTTAAATGGGTTTCGAAATTATTACCCGGATACACTGCAAATTTCCCGTACGCAAAATGACCATCGCGACCTCCTTCTTCCGGACCTCCACTTGGCCAGTGTTTGATCATGGCGTTGACACTTTGATTCCCCCATCCTTCATAAGCATTAATCGATTTTGGTGATGTTTGAAATCCATCTACATAAGCTCTTGCCATATCCGTCGCTAATTTTGGGTCTTCGCCAAAAGTACCCACAAAACGATTCCATCTTGGCTCTGTCGCTAAATCTATCTGTGGCGACAAAGCAGTTGTAATTCCGATGGCTCTGTATTCTTTAGCAGCAATAGTACCAAATTGTTCCGTAATAGCGGGATCAAAAGTAGCTGCTAAACCTAATTCCTCAGGCCATTGTGATATGGAGCCGCCTGATCCTGCATTGTATTCCGCATCTTTATTGGCTCCGTTTCTTGGGTCGGAACTGTTATTAGAAGGAATTCCAACTCCAATACCTTCAACCAATGCTTGTATATTATTATTCCACTGTGCTGCAACGATAGGACTTACAACCGAAGTCATTAGTACGTGACGTAAATTGTCTTTGGTTAAAAATGCAATTTGCTGATCGGATAAATCAGATGGTTTTGCACCACTTACAGAAAAAGGTTTTCCATTGTAAGTTCCCGTAAACATTCCTGCTTCCGGTGCCGGAACAGCTTGATGACGGCTGTACAACATTAATCCTGACATTTGCTCCACCGTCATTTTAGTAGCAAGGTCTTTGGCGCGTTCGGCTACCGGTTTTCTCCAATCTTCATAAATATCGAGCTTGCCGTTTTTGTTCAGGTCTTTAAAAGCCAAACCATCGACTTGTATAATTTTAACTCCTGATTTTGGCGAATAGCCTAACGTTTGTCCACCTTTATTTTGAACAATAGTATGTGATCCTTTTGAGGTTTCTGCCCATTTCTTTTGTGCATAGGTTTGCGTTCCTAAAATTAAAAGTAACGCAGGTAGTACAATTCCTTTTTTCATATTTTTGGGTTGGTTTTTAGATAGGTAAACAGCTAAATTGTATTCGCAGGCTAATCTGTCTTCTTGTTTTTAATTGGTAATACTTCGCCCAATTATTATTCAGATTTCTATATTAGCTTTACGAAAACGTTTTCAAATATATAAAATAATGCGTCACAACAACACAATGAGCTAAAAATATTTTAAAAAAATAGTTTCCGAATACGCTATAAATGCGTCATTTAACACTCTTTTGTGTCCTTAAAAAATAGTTGGCAAGGACAAAAACCTGGCATTACTGTCAAGCTTTTTCATTTTTTCTGTTTTTAGTAATTGATTTACAAGTTGTATCTAGCCCCTAGTGTCCAATTGAATTTACCGTTAGATATGGTCTTATTAGCAAATCCTCTAACATCAATTTTTTTATTTATTTTATAAGTAATGGTTTCGGAAATACCGTAGGTATTATCCAGATCAAGACCATAGAGTTGAGATACAAAACTAAAATCACCTTTGGTTATAGTTGTATTAAAAGCTAAAAAATTAGCTTCAAAATCATTGTTCTTACCTTTACCATGTAAATAAAAAGTGCCTATCGAAACGCTTTTGGATAACTCATAACTCGTGATTAATTCTTGGGCAAAGAAAGTATCAACGAGATAATCTTTACTAATTTGTAATGCTGGTAAATGGACTCCTATGTTTACTTTTAATTTTTTGTCAACTAATTTATATCGGGAGATAAAAACAACTCCTCTGGGAGTTAGATTACTTAATCGTATCGTAGACAATAAGTGAAACGAAAGTCGTTTACTGTCATTTGTTCCTGCGTTAATTATTAAATGAGGATCTTTAGAGGTAAAGGTCGGGATAAAAGAGAATCCACCGGTACTCGCCTCAAAATTGGCGTATTGAGCATGCAAAAATGTGCTAAAAAGAGATGTAATGATTACAAGTAAAGTTTTGTTCATAAAATAGAATTAGACGTATTTTTTTTCTAAATAAATTACAAATATATAACAATGTGTCAATTGCACACAAAGAAATAAAAAAAAATCATCAAATCTATTTGTTTTTTAATGAATTTGATTCCATTTGAATATAATTTAGTCCATTTTTTTATAAATCCCTGCATTTCAAATCGCGCACTGCAATAAACAGTCTTAACTTTTTGCTGTTGTAAATATTGAAAACTGTATTTGAGTAATTGACTGCCATATCCTTTACCTTGGTATGTTGGTAAAGAGGCAAATTTCTAAATTCTGCTCGATGATTGTCTTCCATAAAAAGTGAAATGCAAGAAATCCATTGTTGGTCTAAAAACAAACAAATGCATGCCTTGAGGATCCTTACAAAATCTAAATTTTTATTTGGCCAAAGTACTTTTTGGCGCAATAACAATACCTGTTCTATTGGGATTTCTTGTGCAATCATAGGAACTTAAATAATAGTAAATATGCTAAAAACAAAAGAGCCTGACATTTCGGTCAGGCTTATTAGGGTTCCTCTTCTTACTAGAAGTTGCAACTAGAATCCGATAATTAAATTTATACAAACAACAAAATCAAAGTCAACACAAGACCGGCAGCAGTGAAGTATAATCCTTTTTTGAATATTGAGGTTTTGGGCATGAACATCCAGAAAGAAGATACTACAAAAAATAAAAGCGACAGACCAAAAAAGACATTTAAAAAGAATAATGGATCTCCTGATTTTGATTTATGAAGATGAGTCATTTTTTCGATGGCAGCAGGGAGTTTTTTTGTTTTATAATCGGCTGCTCCTGTTTTTTTGTTATAGGTTCCTTCCTTAAAATAAACAATATCGCCTTCTTCTCGTTCCGCTTTAAAATTACGAATTTCTAACATTCGGCCTAAATCCTCTCCACTGGTATTTGGTTTAACCGTTTTAACTACTTGTTTTTCCTGTTTCAGAAAATCAGAATCTCTAAAAATTAATATGATTCCACTTAAAGCATAGACGGCCATAATTCCAGCAAGGAAAAAGCCTAAATAACGGTGAACAATACGCATTGTTTTACTAAGAGTTTGCTTTTTTGACATGTTTAAACAGGGTTTTAATTAAAAATTATTAATTGGTTTTATGGTTAATTACAAATAAAAATAGGTAATACAAATAAAAGAAGTGTACTATCATTCTATGAAGATTAGTCTATATGATAAAAAAAGAATAAAAAGGTTTAATCATGCTAGTGTTTTTTTAATACTCATTATGGTGTCTTTTACCAGGATATAAAAAAGTGCGTAATATAGTCAGACTTATAAAAGCGTAGTAGAGTCCTTAAAAAGTTGACTGAAAATTTAAAATCATAGACAATAAAAAAAGTTTCAAGAAATAAATCTTGAAACCTCTAATTTTATTATTATTTCTCTTGTATTGGCAACAGCCCAACCCCTCTTTAACATTTATACATCTATAGCATCATAAACCACTACTTTTTCCCATAAATGAGAACAGTTCTTTATAAAATCCTGATGAATTGGGTGGTCCTGATATATTTTTTGCCCGGCTTCATCATCAAAAAATATCAGCTCTGAAACATCCCAAGAGGTGTCTACAACTTCCCGTTTCTCCGTCGAAGCTATAACGCCACATGAATTTGACGAATCGTTCAACACCTTAAAATTTTTGCAAAATCAAAACTAAAAACAAAAATTCCTAGCTAACTATCTAACTTTTACAAAATGCAGACTATTTTAATTGTAACTTCTTCTTTGCCTCGAGGGCAATAGGGTCTGTGTCTAGGAGTTCCAGGGATTTGACCATTTCCATTGTATAGCTCTTATATCTCTTAAAATGTGGCGTTGTATATGGGCATTGTAAGCATCGTCATTAGCATATATCTCAAATACGGTGATGCTGGCAGGATTAGCTTTATCAGACACTGCATACAATGACAGTACTCCCGGCTCTACACGAACCGAAATTTCCATTTCTTCTTTCAGGATACTTTTATAGTTTTCCAGCTGAGCCGCATCAATTTCAAGTTTTGCAATACGTACGACCAGATTTTTATTTTGAGCAAATGCACTGCCGCTTAAAAGGGTTGTCATCATTATCATTGCTATAATTTGATAAAATATATCTTGATTCTTCATTGTTTATCATATTAGTGTTTATTTAGTTTCTTCACTAGAATGGGCGGATAGTCCCTTTTCCACCCATCTTTTCATACCGGCTTTCTTTATAAATTTTCAGATTACCAATACTAAGAATCCGTGTGCTTCACTTTACTTTTTGATCTTTTTAAGTGTAAATGCTTCTCCGGGAACAAGCACATAAATGCGTTGTGGATTAACCACCAGTTTTTTTAATTTTTCAGGATCACCATTGAAAGGTGCAAAATCAGGTGAATCCACTGATCCCCAATGATTCAGCAGTAGTGGCGTGTTTGGATACGCATTTGCAATTTTCACCGCACCTTCTAAAGTGAAATGCCATTCGCTATCTGAAAAATCAAACAGAATAGCATCTGGTGCAGGGAATTCAAGATGCTCCTTCATCAATCGAGAATCGCCTGGCGCCCAAATAGTACCATCAGGTGTTTCAATCCAAAATCCACATGCATCTTCATTTTTAAAGACGCGTTTACTCATGCCCGGATAAGCATTTTGGTACGCATGATCAGCGGGAGTCAGTTTAATCTTTAGATGCCCTACTTTAAACTGATCTCCAATAGTGTGACCAAATGATTTGAAACCTTCATTTTTCATCAGTGAATCAACATATATTGTAGAATGATATGCTTTTGTTACACGCAAAAGGTCGCGATTGGTAGGAATACTATAATGGTCATTATCGGCATGCGTAACCAATACAGCATCTAATCGAGGGACATCTTTTGGCGCTATGGGAAAATCTATCAAAATGGGCATATCAAAACCTTTCAACAGTGGATCAACCATCAAAATAGTACCGCGACTATTGATGAAAAAACCAGCCATACCCAGCCATCTTAAGGTGGTTTTATCAGATGCTTTAAAAGCCTCTGCACCAAAAGTTTGTGTTTTACCTGGTCGGGCTTGATATTTCTTCTCTTTCTTTTCTGTTGCCGTACTTTGTTTACCGTTTGTTGGCGATTGTGCCTGGACGATTAGTATTGAAACTAAAAAAGTAGCTACTGTAAAAATCCAATTTTTTGCTTTCATAATTCTTCTTGTTAATTAGTACTATTTTGAGTATCTGATATGCAAATTTCTTTCTATTTTTTATGATAAAATTATATAAATCACTGTATATCTTACCATTATTACTGATTAAAGATAAAAATAAAAAAGTAAAAAATATTTATATTAATTTTGAATGAATTGAATTTAAAAGTCATGAAAGAAATAGTAAAATTGGAAAGTATCGCACAATTTAATTCTGAGCGAGGACAAAAGACTTTACACCCCAAGGTAAGTGTTCTGAACCAATCACTGTCAAAACCTATAACAGCAACCCGTTTCGTTTCGGAACTTTATATCATTTTTTTTAAGGACTTAAAATGTGAGGAACTCAAATATGGGCGCACCCATTATGATTACCAAGAAGAAACATTGCTTTTCATTGCACCAGGTCAGGTTTTGGGATTTGAAAAGGATATTAAAATGATACAGCCAAATGGATGGGCATTAGCATTTCATCCTGATCTAATACGGGGAAGTTCACTTGCTAAACGCATCAAAGACTATGATTTTTTCTCCTATGATGTAAATGAAGCGTTGCATGTCTCTGAAAGAGAGAAACAAATTGTTTTGGAATGTTTTAACAAAATAAAACATGAATTAGAATACCCAATTGATAAACACAGTAAATCTATAATTGTGAGTAATATAGAATTATTCTTAAATTATTGTATTCGCTTTTATGACCGGCAGTTCATAACCAGAGAAAACATTCATAAAGATGCCTTAGTGAGGTTCGAAACTTTGTTGAACGACTATTTCCAATTGGATAAACCACAAACGCTAGGATTACCTTCTGTACGGCATTTTGCTGAAGAACTTCACTTGTCAGTAAACTATTTTGGAGATTTGGTGAAGAAAGAAACCGGAAAACCAGCTCAGGAATACATACAAGAAAAAGTGATAGCTCTCGCCAAAGAAAAACTTTTTGATATCAATAAATCAATTAGCGAGATTGCTTATGAAATGGGTTTCAAATACCCACAACATTTTACTAGATTATTTACACAACGGGTAGGTTATTCCCCTTATAAATACAGAACGATGAATTAAAAGCTACAATAGATCTATAGCATCAAAAAACACTCGAACTGGTGTTTTTAAATAATAAAAGTACTGTTTTAGAGAATTCTAGAAACAAAAAATCTAGTATATAGAAAGTGGTAACAAAAAGGAGTATTTGGAAAATGGTATTCCGTTAAACTGGTTTTTTAGTTATTTTTACACGATTCTAATCAACCTAAAATGAATAAATTTTCAGCTTTACTTATCGCATTGATTTTTCCCGTTTTTCTTTTTGGTCAAGTTAAAAACGATTCATTATTAAAAGAACTGGATAATACCGTCAATGAATATGGGTTGTATTTAAATAGAAAAGAGGCCGATATAAATAAACTCAAAGGACTTTTACACTATACTGCTACTGACCTGCAAAAATTCGATATTTATGGAAAACTGTATGTTCAGTATAAAGCATACCAGTCGGATTCTGCATTAATTTACGCTAGAAAGAGCGTATTCATTTCCCAGAAATTAAAAAATCCAGACAAAGTAAATGAAGCAAAATTAAACGTTGCCTCCATAATGGGAACTTTAGGAATGTATAAGGAATCCCTTGATATATTGGAAACAATAAACATCCATTTGACACCAAATCTAAAGGGAACGTATTATTGGACGAATGGGATTATCTATGGTTATTTGAATGATTATGGCACTTCCAGTCAAGAAAAAAAGGAATATGATGCGTTGACGAAAAAATACAGAGATTCGGCAATGCTTTATTTTTCGCCAAAATCCATACAATTCGGTATCGCCAAATCAGACCAATTTTTGGAGCATGGGCATCCGGATCAAGCGATTAAATTACTGAATGTATTCTTTTCAAAAACAGCAAAACAAGATCCGGACAGAGCTGTTATCGCGTATGTTATTTCGGAAGGATATCAATTGAAAAAGGATAAAGAACAGGAAGAGAAATGGTTGATTATCTCTGCAATATCGGATTTACAATTGGTAAAAAAAGAAAATATTTCTTTGCGTAAATTGGCTTTCATCTTATATGAACAAGGCGATATAGACCGTGCTTATACATACACCAAAAGATCACTAGAAGATGCTCTTTTTTGTAATGCTAAATTGAGAACCTACGAAATATCAAAAATGTTGCCCATTATAAATGAGGCATATGAAAATAAGAATGAAACCAATAGAAAGCAGCTAATCATTTTTTTAATATGTGCCAGTATTTTATCCTTGTTCTTATTAGTCGTTTTGATTCTGCTTTTTAAACAAATGAAAAAATTGGCGAATGCCCAAAAAGAAATAAGTCTAGCCAATACAAAACTGTCGGTATTGAACAAAGAATTAAATGAAATCAATGAAAAATTGAATCAAACGAATGCAACACTTGCCGAAGCGAGTTTATTGAAAGAAATTTATATTGGCCGCTACATGGATCAATGTTCGGATTATATTGCAAAACTGGAGGAATACAGACGAAAATTGAATGTAATGGCTACTGCGGGAAAAATGAATGAACTTGTAAAAGCAGTGAAGTCGAATACTCCTATTGAGAAAGAATTAAAAGAATTTTATACCAATTTTGACCAAACTTTTTTACAATTATTTCCCCGTTTTATTGATGAGTTTTCGAAATTGTTAGTAGACAAAGAGGTACTTCATTTGAAACAAGGGGAACTTTTAAACACAGAGTTAAGAATCTTTGCACTCATTCGGTTGGGGATTAAAGACAGTACAAAAATTGCAGAATTTTTAAGGTATTCGGTGTCGACGATTTACAATTATCGTTCCCAAATAAAAAACAAATCATTAGGACTCAGGGAAGAATTTGAATCCAAAGTCCTTTTAATTGGTTCATCGGGCAAAAACTAAAACCCTTTACCTCACTAATACTTGTTGAAAAGCAGTATTTATTGCGTTTTTATTTTATAAATCTGCCACTTTTTTTGTGTGGAAATTAATTTTAAACTATTGATTTACAGTTGATTATAAAAAATATAATTTACTTTTTTTTTACCTGTAAAATTTTAAGCAGGGAAAGAATCTACTTTTACTATTCGAAATTTTTTAAATATAAGGCAATACTCAAATGTGTTTAATAAATCGATTTCGTTCAAAAAACCATTAACTAAAAAAATTAAAATGAAAGTAGTATTATCAAAGGGAATGGCCATTGCATTGTTTTGCTTTGGATTAGTAACAAACCCATCTGCAGCGCAGGAAAAAAAACCGACAATTGAGCGCAAATGGTGGAAGGAAGCCGTTGTATATCAAATTTATCCAAGAAGTTTCAAAGACACTAATGGAGATGGAGTAGGAGATTTGAAAGGGATTATTCAAAAATTAGATTACATCAAAAGTTTAGGAATAGATGTGGTTTGGTTGAATCCAATTTATGGTTCGCCAAATGCGGATAACGGATACGATATTTCGGATTATCAATCTATCATGAAGGAATTTGGAACCATGGAAGATTTTGATGCATTATTGAAAGGAATGCATGAAAGAGGTTTGAAATTAGTAATGGATTTAGTTGTCAATCACAGTTCAGATGAGCATAAATGGTTTCAGGAAAGCAGAAAATCCCGAGACAATCCATACCGCGATTATTACCATTGGTGGCCAGCCGAAAAAGGAAAACCGGCTTTCCGCCCCGGTGCTTTTGAAGCAGATGGAAGCGGTTGGAGATATGACAAACAAACCGATTCTTATTATTTACATTACTTCAGCTATAAGCAACCTGATTTGAATTGGGAAAATCCAAAATTACGTCAGGAAATTTATAGTATGATGAATTGGTGGTTCCAAAAAGGGATTGATGGATTCCGTATGGACGTGATTCCATTTATCGCAAAAGACACTACTTTTCCGGTGATTACTCAAGCCGATTTAGATAAAAACTACCAAGGACGTTGGGATGTTTTTATGGCCAGCGGACCTCATTTGCACGATTATTTGAAAGAAATGAATAAAGAAGTCTTGAGTAAATATGATGTAATGGCATTAGCGGAAGGTGCCGGAATGACGCTGAAATCAGCTCACGATTTTGTGGATGCCGATAGAAAAGAACTGGATATGGGGTATCATTTTGAAGGGACCAACTTAGGATACATTCCGGGTTATTTCAAAAAAATGAATCCAAATTGGAGTTTAATTGATTTCAAAAAAATCTATTCTGACTGGGATGCTGTTTACGACCAAAAAGGATGGGGAACCATTTATTTAGGAAACCACGATCAACCTAGAATGACTTCTCGTTGGGGAAATGACGCACCAGAATTCAGAGCTGTTTCATCAAAAATGTTGACTACTTTTTTACTTTCGATGAAAGGAACGCCCTATTATTATAATGGAGATGAAATAGGAATGGTGAATGCCAAATTCAATAAAATTGAAGATTATAAAGACATTGAAACGATTGCAGAATATGAAAAAGTAAAAATTGCCGGGGGTGATTTAAAACAATTCATCGAAGATCAAAAAACTGGTGGGGCAAGAGACAACGGGAGAACTCCTTTTCAATGGGATAGTTCTAAAAATGGAGGTTTTTCAACAGCGGAACCTTGGTTAAAAGTAAATGATAATCACACGGTTTTGAACGCAGTGGCTCAAGAAAAAGACCCAAATTCAGTATTGAATTACTTTAGAAAAATGACCAAACTTCGTAAATCGAATCCCGTTTTAGTTTATGGGAAATACACTCTTTTAGACAAAGACAATCCTGATGTGTATGCTTACACCAGAGAATTAGAGGGTAAAAAAGTGTTGGTGTTATTAAATTTTTCTGCCAAAAATGCTATTGCAAATACTGGAATGAACTTAAAAAACGCAAAAGTGTTGATTAATAATTATGCAACGGTATCAAAAAAAGCAACACTAAGACCTTATGAGGCTCTAGTTTTAGAATTGAAATAAGCGATTATAATTTTTCTTATAATTTACTATATTGTCTAAGTTTTAAAAAAAGGACGATATAGTAAATTATTTTTTTAATGAAGGACTATTTTGTCTTTTTACTTTTATATGTATTAAATTATCTGCTAAATTTTGAGCAAACGCATTGGTATTAGGAAGTACTACAGCACCAAACAATATGCGCGATTTTTAAAATTATTTTCTGTTCATAGCATTAATTTTATAACAATACCTAGAATTGCTGCAACAGCAATAATGCAAGGTTCTTGAATTTTCTTAATATAAAGTAGGGCAAAAATTGTTGCAATAGCTATTAGCGTTGTTGGAATGTAGAATACTTCTAGATGCAATTACACCAACAGCACCAACTAATGAAAACAAATCTTGAAACCCCTATTTTAATAGTTTTTCACTAGAATTGGACAGTCCAACTCCTATACATCTATAGCATCATAAACAACCACTTTTTCCCATAAATGAGAACAGTTCTTTATAAAAGCCTGATGAAGTGGGTGGTCCTGGTATATTTTTTGCCCGGCCTCATCATCAAAAAACATGAGTTCTGAAACATTCCAAGAGGTGTCCACTACCTCACGCTTTTCTGTCGAAGCTAAAACGCCCACATGAATTTGGCGAATAGTTGGAATTGCCGCCAAAGTTTTCAAACCGGAAATCAATTGCTGTTTATCAGCTTCTGATTGGGGGTTCTTTAACCAAAAAAACACATGGTGCAACAAGGGTTTTTTCTTTGGACGCATTGCAAAGCCCATAATACCTGCAACTCCAAATAAAGCTGCAGAACCAATAAATCTTCTACGTATCATCAATTTATTTATTTTAATAGGTAAATATCGAAATTTAAAAAATAAAAAAAGACAAAATAACGCCTTTATTTGTTGGAACAGCTTCGCACAGAACAATTAATCCCCTAATAGAAGTTTTCTTTTAGGTATTTTTTTAAATATTTAATAAAATCTTACCTATAAAAAAAGGTTCCAAGAGACTATCTTGAAACCTTTTCGGGTGTTACTCCACTTCTTATTGTCTTATTTCATTGCAGGCATGCCTCCCTGGTTGTTTTGCTCTCCTTCTTTAAGGTCATCATTAGTAACTCCTTTCTTTTTGGCTCCAGTGAAATTCATTGAACCAAAATTATAACTGAATGTAACTCCAAAGGAACGGATTGGAAATTTAAAGGTACTGCTTTGGCTGAAGCCTTGTCCACTTGAATTCTGCTTAAATTCTAAATCTTTTTTAAATGGCGATACCATGTTAACTCCAAATGATGCTGTTTTGTTCCAAAATTGTTTTTTGACTCCAAACACCATTAAATTAAAAGCGGGACTCGTGCCTTGCAGTGTTTTCTTGGAAGAATTTTGGATTACAAAAGCTTCAGCTGAAATATCGTTTTTTAATTGAAGTGTCCCACTCACGAACGCAGAATATTGTATCGATGTGCCATTCGTGGATTGTTCCAGGTTGTATGCCCCGGTTGGATCTGGTTTGTACGTAAAGGCATTAAAGTTTCCACGTAGCGTTAAGATCTTAAATGGGTTTACGGAACCGAAGAAACTCATTCCAAAAGATTTATTGTTACCAATGTTTTGATAATTAGTGATTGTTCCTGTCTCGCCTGATAAAGGTGTTGCAATACCTTCGATCAGGTCTGATGTATATTTATAATACGCTGAAATATTCAGGCTGCGCTTTTGCGAAAATGTGGAATATCCAAATTCTACGGTTTGTGACACTTCAGGATCAAGGGTTGGATTTCCCTGCGTTTGTGCTTGAATATTTGATTTATTAATAAATGGGTTGAGGTACGTAAAGCTTGGTCTTGAAATACGTTTGCTGTATGTCAATTTTAAAGAAGATGATGCTGACAATGCTTTCTGTAATGTAAAACTTGGAATAAATGTTCCATAGTCAATTTTGAAAGGGCTTAAATCGGTTTGCAGCGCATTCGTAGGATCCCCTTTGATGGCTGTGTTTTCAAAACGCGCACCCGCCATTACAGTAAAACCTTTGGGTAAAGTGACCGTTCCTACTGTATAAAGCGACGCAACATCCTGGTCGTAATTGTATAAATTAGAACTGATAGGGTCAAAAACAAATGCATTTTGTGCATCAGGAACATAATTTTGAAAATCGCTCGAAATCTTTCTGATGATTGTTTTACCTCCGGCTTCCAGTTTAAATTTTTCAGTTACGGGCAAGGTGTAATCTAATTGAAGCGTGTATTCATCATTATTCCCGTCATTATTTGCTTTTTGATTAGTATAAAAACCAGAGTAGATATTTTGGTAATTTGTCTCAACTATATTGTGGCTCCATTGTGATGAAAAGGTAAGTTCATGTCCATCCTTTGCAAATTTATGGGCATAATTCAGGTTCCAGTCAAATCCTCCAAAAGAGTTTTTCGCGCTGCTTTGCCCCGAATAAACAGTACTGTTTGAAGGATTCATATAGTCTGTAAACTGGTTTTCATTCGTCCCGGTTCGTTCAAATCCTCCGTCATTATATCGGAAGGTGGTACTTAAACTGTTGAAAGTATTAAAATCATATCCTGCCGTTACAGAAGCTACTACGCCACTTCGTTGCACTTCATTAGTACCTTTGGTTGTTTGTAAACTGTTGGCCGTACTGTTGTTCAAAATTTGATTGGACTCGGAATCGGACTCTTGTGGCCAGCCGTTGTTGAATCCAACATTTGCCGAAAGGCTGAAACGGTTTTTATTATAATTAATATTGGCATTAAAGTTATTTTGTCTCGTGCCAATACCGCCACTTACGGAGCCACTCACTCCCGAAACACTTTTCTGTTTGGTGATAATGTTTATGATTCCGGCAGATCCTTCGGCATCGTATTTTGCAGATGGCGAAGTAACCACTTCGATATTTTTGATTTGGTCAGCCGGTATTGTTTTCAACACATCCGAAAGGTTTGCAGAAGTTGCTCCCGATGGTTTTCCGTTGATAAGCACACGCACATTTCCATCTCCACGAATGGATACGTTACCATCAATATCCACATTTACCATAGGAACTTTCTGCAATACGTCCGTGGCATTACCACCGCTTGCTGTCAAATCTTTTTCTACATTGTAAACAATTTTATCAATCTTATTCGTCACTTGTTGCGTTTTCCCGACCACTACAACTTCTTTCAATGTATTTGTTTCAGGACTTAGAATTACTTTCCCAATCTCAAGATCCAGTTTTGCATCCGTTGTAATTACGGATGTAATAGTTTTGTCATTGTAGCCAATAAATGAAATGGTAACGGTATAAGTACCCGCTTCAACTTCATCCAATTTGAAATTTCCGGTAGCATCGGTCAAAACGCCCGTCACAGGTTTAGTTGAGTTGAGTTTATAAAGGCTTACTGATGCATAATCTACGGGTGCCTTAGTTATCGAATCGATTACGGTACCAGAAATTTTTCCTTTTATACTATTCGTTCCGGTAAAAGTCTGAGATTTTACAGATAAAACAGCAAAAAGCAATACGGTTAGAAGGATAATTTTTTTCATTTTAAGATATTTTAAGTTCCAAATCCATTAGAATTATTTCAATAAATTCGTTTGGATTACGGTACAAAGCAACATCTTAACAGGAACATATGCCAACACATTCGACAGAGAGGCGGAGAACGTCGACGGAAGTTTAAGAATTCAAATTTTTTGTTTTACTGGATTTTGTTTGGAAATAATAAATAGGGTTCATTTAAGTTTAGCGTATACTATTTCGCAGCGCATTCACTTTAAAAAAATTAGTCTCTTTAAAAATCTGCGAAAATCCGCAAAATCTGCGTGAAAATATTAGCACGCAGATTTTGCGGATTTTCGCAGATTCTGAAGTGGATTATATATCCTTAATTTGCTTAAAATGACTGTTTCATAACATTTTCTGTAGAATCAAAATTTTAAGCCCAATCTTGGAAAAATTTCATAAAATTATCTTTGTATTGATCGGTGACAACAATGGTGATTTTGTCAATTTGGACGGAATTTTTTGTAGCAGATTTTATTTTATCCAATGACACAATAAAAGACCGGTGGATTCGCATAAATTTATTTGCAGGAAGCTTTTCTTCCAGTGATTTCATACTTGTCAGCGACAGCAGTGGTTTGTCTTCGCTGAGCCTGAATACTTTTACATAATCTTTCATGCTTTCTACATAAATGATATCATCGACTGCGATTCTAACCAGCTGATATTCAAATTTCAGATAAATATAAGCTACTTCAGTTTCGGGAATTGGCGGACTCAGTTTTTGTACTTCCTGTTCCGGGTTTCGGATGAGTTCGAAATAGCCCAGTGCCTTTGCAACTGATTTACTGAAATCAACAAAACTAAAAGGTTTAAGCAGGTAATCTAGCGCATCAACCTTGTAACCATCAAGCGCATACTGATCAAAAGCCGTTGTAAATATGATTCTTAAATTCCCTTTTACACGGTATTGTTCTACAATCTTTGCCAGTTCAATTCCATTTATGTCCGGCATTCGAATATCAAGAAAAATCAGATCAATATCCTGTTCATGGATTGCTTTTAATGCTTCTATGGCATTCGAAAACTGTCCCACTAATGATAAGGATGGCGTTTGTTCTATATAAGAAACTATAATCTGTAACGCCAGCGGTTCATCATCAACCGCGATACATTTTAATATCATGAGATTTGTAATTTTAAGATTACCGAGTATTCCATTTGAAGGGTGTCTTCATTAGTGACTAATTCGTATTTGCCGGGATAAATCAAATCGAGTCTTCGGCGGGTATTGATTAAACCAATTCCGTTGCTTTCTTCTTTACTTAGGGTTTGATTTTCAAATATAGAATTGCGGACCTCAATTTGTAGCAATCTTTCGGACTGCTGAATTCCGATATAAATATAGCTTGGATAAATACCGCTAATGCCATGTTTATAGGCATTTTCGATAAAAGGTAAAAATAGCATTGGCGCTACTTCAACATCTTTTACATTTGTAGGCTTTTCAAATATTACCTGTACTTTATCCGTTATTCTGAGTTCCATAAGTTTAAGATAATCTTCTACAAAACCTATTTCTTTACTAAGCGTTGTCATATTGTTTCTGGTATCATAAAGTACATAGCGCATCATGTGTGACAACGTATATATGGCTTCCCGTGCCGGTTGGTTTTCTGTACCCGCCAAAGCATAAATACTGTTCAGGATGTTGAAAAAAAAGTGAGGGTTGATTTGGGATTTCAGGAACGATAATTCCGAAGTGACTTTTTCTTTTTCAAGATTTTGTCGCACTTGGGTTTCCGCTTGCAGTTTTTTGGCAACGCTTATGACAGTGCTGGCGCCCACCATTAACAAGGTTATTATGATTTCGCTTAAATTTGAAATCAAAGCACCATGCATGTTGTCTTTTTTCGAAATTTTAAAATGCTGATTTAAAATGGCGTCAAGGTTTATGAGTGAGTTGAAAGTATCACTAATGTACAGAACCGATAGTGTGAGAATGCATATCGCAATAAAGAAAAAACCGTTCTTGCCTTGAAATAAAAGGGTAGGAATAATTATTTTATAGGTAAGATAAAACACTATAATCCATATAACATACATAAAGATTTGTTTTATCCAAAATTCTATTGGAAAGCTAATATTCATATATAGTGGCATACTTTGAACTATAAGCAGTCCAAAAAAGAGTAAAGCTTTTGAAAAAATCGAAATATCTTTAACTGAAAATGGTTTCATCATGTACAAATTAAAAATAAATATAAGGAATAAAAGATGTCCTAAAATGAAAATCTGCAGTTTCCTATAGAATGCCGACAGATAGCCCTAGTTCACCTAAGAAAACTATTTGCAGGCTTTACTATCGGACTTTAATCATTTTTAATTAAGTCAACCATTTTATAAGAAAATAAAAAAAGGGAATACTCCCAAAAAACATGGTGTATTCCCTAATCTCAATAGTTGTAAATTTAAAAACAGTGCTTCGTATAAGTTAATTATACCCGTCATTCTGAGTTAATTTAGCTTGCGTGTTGTTCTGAATTTCTTTACTAGGGACAGGATATAAATTGTTATGCAGTTGTACATTTTTACTGGAATAAGCTATTTAAAGAAGGTTTTAAGTGTTGTTATACAAGTCAAAAAGAAAGCTCTCAAGCTCGTATAATAGCGTTAAAATTAGAACAAGAATCAATCAAAATGGCTATCAGAAATAAAATGTACTCCGTTGAAAAATAGCTTTTTGTGGCAAAAAAAGATAGTTGAGAATATCACTAAAAGTGGGTATTGTATAAACAATCTAATATGAGTTTATTTACAGAGAAAACAATTTACTTTTATTATTTTTTCATTACGTTTAACTAAAACTCTTCCGATTATGAAAAATCTGTTAACTTTTTTATTATTAGCATTAGTATTGTCAAGTTGTAGTGATGAATCCTCTGAGGATTCTGGTGATTTTAAACCTGCAATTACGACTCTAAATTTAACTGCAAAAGTCCCCACTTCTTTGCAATCTAAGTCGCCAGTGACTTGGGAGCAGATTAGTACTATGGAAGCATATATGAATATGGGAGGAATGTTTATGAACCAGTCCAATACAAAAAAAACAGCTAAGTCATTAACAAGTAAGGTTTCTCTTTCAGCATCAAATTATACTTGGAGTGTTGGGGACTATGTTGTAGATTATTCTTATAAACTAGTAGGGGAGAAATATGAATATACTTATGTGATAACTTTAAAAGGGGATACTTACGCAACGATAAATGGATGGCAGAACACAAATGGTACAGCAGGTCATTGGACTTACGATATAAATTTATCAGTTGTTGGTGTACCATCCACTTCAAATTTTAATATTGACTTTGATTGGACTAAAAACAATGTAGGCAATTATAATTTTAATATGGTTTTTAATATGGGCGACTATGGCACCATGCGTTATGTGTCAAATATCAATAATGATTTGTCAGGGGATTTTAATTTTTACATTGACAATGAGCTTATTTATGGGAGCTTGTGGAATTCAAGCGGCAGCGGAAGATTTACGGATTATTTTACTGATCCGCCAACAATTACTACTTGGTAATTAAAAGAATTAAAAGAGGCTAAAGTTGTTAGCCTCTTTTTTTTGCAATTCTGTTAGGTTGGCATGAATTGTAGATCACCAAAATTGGCGAAGAACCACTTTCACTGGAATGGGGTGACCAGTTTAGACTGGAATACCCGCTGTCACATAGAATTTGCCTGTTTCTTTGGATTTGACCATTGCTGTAAACTCTTTTTAAAAAGCTTCCTCTCTAAGAAAAGAACCTATATAAATTAAAGGGACTTTAAATAATCGATACTTTTTTTCAATGCTATTTCAGGTGATTGTACCATATCTTGTTCAACGAAGAAATGCTCAACACCATTTTGCTTTGCAGCAGTAAGTATTGTAGGCAAATCTAGTACACCTTCACCAGATGAAGTCATGTATGGAAAAAGGCTAATCCATTGTGATGCATCGCCACCATCTCCTGCGAATCTTTTTGCTTCTTTCATATCTTTTATATGCACCATTTTATACCTGTCTTTGTGCTTTTTGAATAATTCAACGGGATCTGCTCCACCGGCTATTGTCCAATAAAGATCCATTTCAAAATAAACCAAGCTAGGGTCAGTTTGGTCAAAAATAATATCTAATGGCATAACGCCATTCACATTGTTTAAACCATAACCATGATTGTGATATGCAAAACGAATTCCTTCTTTCTTGGCTTCAGCACCAATAGAGTTGAATTTTTCTGCTACTCGTTTATAATCGTCCAAGGTTTTTCTTTCAGCATCCGGAATGGAAGGAAGTACCACATATTTTGCACCAATTAAATGAGCCACTTCAGCTAATGAGCCCATTTTGGTTGATAATGTGTCCAAATCGGTATGCATGGCAGGAATGCTAATGCCATTTGATTTTGCCGCTTTTAAAAATTCGGACGCAGTTTTGTTAAAGAAACCACTTCCTTTGAATCCTAGTTGGGGTGTAACAGCATTCCATGAAGCTTTTGCTTTTTCAGTACTGAATTCATAAGGTCCAAAACATTCCACTTCTTTGTATCCCATTTTAGCTAACATAGCAAAAGCACCATCAAAGTCATTCTCTAACATTTTTGGTATAGAGAATAAACCCAAGCCCACTTTATTGATTAATGGAGTTTTGGCAAACAGTTCATTTGCGTTTACTAAAGATGCTACAGAAAACAGGGCAGTGCTTTGAAGAAATTGACGTCGTTTCATAGTAAATAATTTAGGCCTCTAATTTATTCAATTATTTGGGAATAAAAATCATTTTATATAAAAGTGATGCCTTTTTTCGAAATTTTTCGAAATTAAAAAATCAGGAATCACTAATTTTTGAACATAAAAAAGCCAGACATTGCTGTCAGGCTTTTAAAGTTTCCCTTATTGACGAAAGATGCAGAACAAATCATTTCGTTTCAATAAAACTAAAGGGTTATGCTTACTGAAAATGGAAGAAACTTAGTTTTCTTTTATGAACGGAGCTATACTAGCCCAAGCGGCATTAAAATTCACAATAAAAGCAGGATGACCAGCATTAGGGATAATCGCTAACTGGTGATTGGGAATTAACAATGCGGCATTTAAAACATTTTGTACGGAGTTCCCCTCATCTCGGTCGCCTGCCATCACTAAAACCGGGCATTGGATAGAGCCTAATAATGCTGACCCTACAGTAAGTTGGTTGTAGCAATTGGAAACCTGTTTAAACACTTCTTCTAACCGATTCGGTTCTGGCATTAAAGCACGCTGTTGGGTCCAAAATTCCGCATCCAACCCCATCGCATGATTGAAGTTAAAATTAAAATCGCTTAATCCCGGATATAAAATACCCGCGCCTATGACGATCATTTTTTTTACTTTATCAGGATACATCGAGCCAAATTTATAAGCGGTAAATCCTCCATCACTAAATCCGAGAATCATTACTTTTTCTTTGGTTACTTCATTGATTACTGCCAGTACATCATTGGCTCTTTGTTCTAATGTCAAAGGTTCGACTCCGATTTCAGATTTTCCATGCCCACGTGTAGAAACAGCTATTACTTGGAAATCAACCGCTAGACTATCTATAATCCTTGCCATTTCTATCGTTGAACCAAACAACCCGCCATGCAATATTACAATGGGTTGTCCTTTACCATATACTTCATAATAAATTTTGGCATCTTTTGATTTTACATAATGCCCCGTTTGCGGATTATTTCCATAGGGAACTTTATAAATTACATTTGCAGGCTGCATAAATCCTCGGATGGGCTGTTGAGCCTGTAGCTGTATTGTAAATAAAATACATACCCAGAATAGGTTGAAAAAACGTACCATTTTTTATTAAAGTTAAAGTTTTTTTATAATTAGCGCTTTATAATTTTCAAATCCTTGAAATAACCAATCGTTGCTATATCCACCCATAAAGCGATAGTTCCTTTAGTGGTACTCCCTTTCATCTTATCAACAATGAAATTAGAATACTTTGCATCATTTACAAACAATTCTGCTCTTTGTCCTTTTACTTCGATTCTCAACGTTATCCATTCGTTAATATTAACTGGTGCTGATGTCTCGTACATCCCAGGGGAGAGTTTTCTTAATGTTTCAAACTTAAAATTTGGGTAAGCATAATATTGAACGGTATGATTTCTATAGGATTGATTGTCTGATCTTCCTACTTTTGGCCTTAAATAGATGTTCTCAAAAGCCTTATCGTTATCATTTATTCGGAAAGCAACTCCAATAAAACCTTGAGCAAATTGAAATGGTGAAGGATTCTGAATTTGGCTATACATTTTTACTTCAATCGTTCCATTTTCAAATTCTAAATCAGTAAGTTTTGCATAAGTGGGCTCATCAACAGTAGATTCCAATCTGTTCACATCAAAAGCAAGAGCATTAAGATCCCGTTCTATTTTCAACACTTTTTGACCTTGAAAACTAATAATTGACCCGGTAACATTTTTTAATTCAAATGTTTGCTTGCCCAATGTCAGTTTCTGTCCATAAGAAACTACACATAAGAGCAAAAACGGAATTGTAATTTTTAATAATTTTAGCATAATTGGTTTCTTTCAAGGAATTAATTAAAATAATCTTTCAGCCGGAGGAGTAGCGCCTACCAATCTCAAATAAACCGTTGTTTGAGCTCGATGATGGGTTTGATGTTCAAAACACTTGTTTAGCACTTGCGTTCTGCTCATTTCAAATTGTCCGAATAATTTAATAGGCTCTGAAAGTTTTGCATTGGGATATTTTTTAATGGCATTGATGGCAAAGTCATAGGCAGCCATTACTTTTCCGGTAACGCTTGCTTTGTTCTCATCACCGGTTTTTTCCAATTCCCCAAAACCGACTGGTGGTTTTTCATCCGTTGCCGAACCCACGAACCCATATATAGCATCACTTAAGTGTAAAACTTGACCTGAAAAAGAACGCATTTCTTTTGTTGGTTTGAAGGAATAGCCACTTTCAGGCATCGCATCCAAATATTCTTTAGTATACGTTTTAGCTCTTTCCCAGTCTTTAAGGATATCAGCTGTTGTTGTTTGTGCATTCAAATTTCCCATAGATAAAATGAATATCAGAAGTAATACAATTTTTTTCATGTTTCTTGTTTTTATAGTTTTTTACAAATTTACGACCATTAGTGTATATTTGTAACCAATAAATTAAATACCGGTAACCCGTAGGTTACTACAAATTGTATGAGATATATAGAAAACCCTTATGATTGTCCCGTAACAAGAGCCATGTCAATTTTTGGTGGAAAATGGAAACCTATAATATTAAATTGTATTGGTGAAAGTTCATTGCGGTTCGGGAAACTAAATCAATTAATGCCTGCTATTTCTAACAAGGTGCTCTCTAATGAATTGAAAGAATTAGAAACTTTAGGTTTAATTGAAAGAAAAGAGTTTAAAGAACGCTCCCAAAGAGTAGAATATACGTTATCCGATTCGGGGAAAAGTTTGATGCCTGTTTTACATGAAATTGCAAACTGGGGTAATTCAAACCAGGCAAAAAAGATTGTTACGGAAATGGTAAAGTAGAAAACCCCATCCATAATTGCGCTCAACAAATTCTTTAAAATTTTAATCCCTGAAAAATCAGGAATCGCTGATTTCTGTGCATAAAAAAAGCCCGACATTGTGAGATAGTTAAAAAACTTTTTTAGGTGCTGAATCAAAAGATTTTTTATAATTTGATTTCAAAAATTTCAAAAATATTTAGGAATAGAAATGCAATTAAATCCAGAATCTTCATTAGATAAAATAACTTTCAAGACACTTTAAACTTCAAGCTAATTTTATATTGAAAAACAAAATACCAAAAAAGAAATAGGTATTTTAGCAGATATTTCGCATTTGAGATTTAAAATCCTTAAGGCAGAAATTAACAAATAATAATTATTTAAAATGTCAGAAGACCAAAAGAAACAACTCGAACAACAGCTTTGGAATATTGCCAACACGTTGAGAGGAAAAATGAATGCAGATGAGTTTCGGGATTATATTTTAGGCTTTATATTCTATAAATATTTGGCTGAAAAAATGGAAATTTATGCCAATAACATTTTAAAGCAAGACAAAATACAATTTAGGGACATACAAGAAAATACCGAAGAAGGACAACAATATATCGAAGCCATTAAGGAAGCGTCTCTTGAAAAACTGGGCTATTTCTTGAAACCTTCTGAGTTATTCAGCGAAGTTGCCAAACGAGGGAATAGCGACAGTAATACATTTATTCTCGAAGATTTACAAAAAATACTGACCAATATTCAGTTGAGTACGATGGGTACACAAAGTGAAGAGGATTTTGAAGACCTTTTCTCGGATATGGATTTGAACAGTAACAATCTTGGAAGAACAGCCGAAGCAAGAAATACTATTATTGCAAAAGTATTGATGCATCTTGACCAAATTGATTTCAAGTTAGAGAATACCGAATTAGATGTATTGGGTGATGCTTACGAATATTTGATTGGACAATTTGCCAGTGGAGCAGGAAAAAAAGCGGGCGAATTTTACACGCCTCAAGAAGTGTCTAAAATATTAGCCAAAATTGTTACCACCGGAAAAAACAAACTAAAATCAGTTTATGATCCCACTTGTGGCTCGGGTTCCTTATTGCTTCGTGTAGCAAAAGAAGTAGAAGATGTAAACAACTTTTACGGGCAGGAAATGAACCGTACCACTTATAACCTTGCCCGAATGAACATGATTTTGCACGGGGTGCATTTTCTAAAATTCGACATAAAGCAAGAGGATACATTGGAGCATCCGCAACATAAAGGTTTAGAATTTGAAGCCATCGTTGCCAATCCTCCTTTTTCGGCACAATGGAGTGCCAATCCCCTATTCACATCCGACGACCGTTTTAGCCAATATGGAAGATTGGCACCAAGTAGTAAAGCCGATTTTGCTTTTGTACAACACATGATTTATCATTTGGCAGAAAATGGCATTATGGCAATTGTTTTACCACACGGCGTTTTGTTTCGTGGAGGAGCTGAATTGCATATCCGAAAATATCTGATTGAACAGAAAAATTATTTAGACGCTGTGATTGGTTTGCCAGCCAATATTTTTTACGGCACCAGTATTCCAACTTGTATTTTGGTATTCAAAAAATGCAGGGAAACTCCCGAAGATGTTTTGTTTATAGATGCCAGCAAAGGATTTGAAAAAGTGAAGACTCAAAATATGCTGCGTGATGAGCATATTGATAAAATTGTGGAAACCTATCGTGACAGAACGGTTATTGAAAAATACAGTCACAAAGCCACTTTACAAGAAATTGCCAATAACGATTATAACCTCAATATCCCTCGCTATGTGGACACGTTCGAAGAACAGGAGGAAATTGATATTCAAGCTGTAATGAGTGGAATAAAAGAATTAGAAGCCAAACGAGCCGATTTAGACATTCAAATTGAAGTGTATTTTAAAGAATTAGGATTGGTAGTTTAATTTTTTTAAAATAAATTTAAGGATAGTTTATCGTCTTCCTGACGTCAGGAAGATGATATCGAAAAGAACTACCCTAATTTAAATAAAAAGCAGATGGCAAAAGATAAAAAAGCAACTATTAACGTACAAGGAACTGAAATTGTAATTATTTCTCAAAATGAGAATGATTTTATTTCATTAACCAATATGGCGAATAAATTTGGAGGGGATGACTTGATTTATAGTTGGATGCGCAATAGAAATACGTTAGAATTTTTAGGTATTTGGGAACAACTACATAACCCTATTTTTAAAGGTGGCGAATTCGAGACCTTTAAAAAAGAAGCAGGTTTAAATTCCTTTCATTTAACACCAAAAAAATGGATAGAAGCCACCAATGCAATAGGCATTCAATCAAAAGCAGGGAGATATGGTGGTGGAACTTATGCACATAAAGATTTGGCTTTTGAGTTTGGCTCTTGGTTAAGTCCTGAATTCAAGTTGTATTTGATAAAAGAATTTCAACGATTAAAAGACGATGAAAACAGCCGATTATCATTAGAATGGAATTTAACAAGAACCCTTTCCAAAATAAACTACCGCATACACACCGATGCTATCAAAGAACACATCGTACCACAAAGTATTACAAAAGAACAAGCCAGTTTTATATATGCCAATGAAGCCGATGCATTAAACGTAGCACTATTTGGTAAAACAGCAAAGCAATGGCGTGATGAAAACCCTAAACAGGAAGGTAATATAAGAGATTATGCCTCAATCGAGCAATTGCTGGTATTAGCCAATATAGAAAGTATGAATGCTGAATTTATACGAATGGAATTGCCGCAAAACGAGCGATTAATCAAACTGAACCAAATAGCCATTACACAATTGAAATCGCTAATGGGAAACCAAAACATCAAGAAGCTAAAATAAGTAAAAACCATTTTCCTGACGTCAAGAAAATGGTGCAAAGATTTCATCAAATCCTTAATGATTACCAATTAAGAAATAGAATAGTTAATATGCAAGAAAAATATAAAAGTATGAGCAATGTTCCAAATTTGAGATTTCCTGAATTTAAGGGAGAGTGGGAAGTGAAGAAATTGGGGGAGGTTGCAGAAATAAATCCTTCTAATAAATCCTTACCCATAAAATTTATTTACATTGATTTAGAAAGTGTTGTAAATGGAGAACTTATAAAAGAGAATGAAATATTACAATCAGAAGCCCCTAGTAGGGCTCAAAGAATTTTAAAAGAAGATGATGTTTTATTTCAGATGGTAAGACCATATCAAATGAATAATCTTTTTTTTAATAAAAATGGAAATTATGTTGCTTCAACAGGATATGCCCAAATTAGGACAATGCAAAACTCGATATTTGTTTTTCAATATTTACACTATCAAAAATTTGTAGATAAAGTTATTGAAAGGTGTACAGGGACAAGTTATCCAGCAATTAACTCAACTGACTTATCAAATATTCGAATATCTTTTCCGACGCTTCCTGAACAACAAAAAATCGCAAATTTTCTATCACTAATTGATGAACAAATTCAAACCCAAAACAAAATAATTGAGAATCTGAAAACCTTAATTAAGGGAACAAGCGAAAAGCTATTTACGCAAAAATTAAGGTTTAAAGATGATAATGGGAGTGATTTTCTGGATTGGGAAGTGAAGAAGTTGGGAGAGATAGCTAATAGAATAACAAATAAGAACAAAGAAAACAATCTAAATGTCTTAACAATATCTGCTCAATTTGGGTTAATAAGCCAATTAGAGTTTTTTAATAAATCCGTTTCAGCAAAGGATGTTACAGGTTATTATCTTCTAAATAAAAATGACTTTGCCTATAATAAAAGTTATTCTAATGGTTATCCTATGGGAGCAATAAAGCGACTTTCAAGATATAAGAAAGGGGTAGTTTCTACATTGTACATTTGCTTTCGTTTTAATGATTCTATAAACTTTAAATTTATGGCGCACTATTTTGAAACAGGATTTCAAAATAGCGAAATAGAAAAAGTAGCGCAGGAAGGCGCAAGGAATCATGGACTTTTAAATATTGGTGTTTCTGACTTCTTTAATATCAATTTAAATTTACCTTCATTGCCTGAACAAAATCAAATTGCCAATTTTCTATCTCAAATAGATGAAAAAATCGAGACTGAAAAGAAACTATTAGTGCAATATGAAGATCAAAAAAAGTACTTCTTACAGAATCTTTTTATATAAATAGATTTGATAGTAAATATTTTTTCTGACTTTCTAATTGTTTCAATATCCTTCTTTCTATTTCAGTTTTTTTAGCAATAGAAGAAAGAGAATTGGCAATTTGATTTTGTTCTTCGAGGCAGGGAATTAAAATTGAATAACTTATTATTTGAGGAATAGTCAATTGTGGAACTCCTGTACTTTCAATCGCAAAATTCATATTATTGATAGCTTCTTCTAAAAATTTAGGATTAATGTCGTTATTGGGATTGACTACAATTAATCTAACGATTGCATTAAAATTACTCTTTCTTGTTTTTGCATAACCCAAATTTCCACGACCACTGACTGTCACACAATTTGGTGGAAATTGAAATGAATTTGCATATCCAAACAAACCCTCACCTGCTCCATTAGCATAAATAGGATATTGATAACCGGTTTTTTTTTCTTTTTTATAATCTAATTTTCCTAAATCACCGCCTGCATAGAATTTTCCAATCTCTCCTAATTTCATTATCTTCCAATCAGGAAAATGACTTCCATCATCATCTTTAAACCTTAATTGTAGAGAAAATATCTTTTTACTAATTGCATTCTTTAATAACTTCAACTCTCCAATTATTTTGTTTTGGGATAAAATTTTTTCTTCTAGCAAAGAAAGAAGAGCAGTTATTTTTTGTTGCTCCAGAAACGTAGGAAAAGAAAGCTCTACATTAGAAATTCTCCCTACATTAATACTTAATACTTTTGATCCTTGTGCTTCTTTTTGTATTTGTAACCTAACACTATCTGACTTAAATAAATATCCTTTGAATCCTTTTTGAAAATAATTTGCCTTTGGTCTTGCCAAAAGTGTATGCAATCCTGAAAGTAATTTTTCATTATTTAAATTTAGAATTTCAATACTTTTTCCAACATCATTCAAATCTTCTGAAGCATCTGCAAAAATAATATCTCCTTCTTTACAATAAAAATCTTCTGAAATTCTATTTATTGAAATTCCCTCATTAATATATGGTACTATTTCCTTTGTGATATCAAATAAGGTTTGAAACTTGGTATGAATATCTCCATAATGGATATTTTTTACAGTTCCATTTTCATAATTTAAATTATCTCTCGAAAAAGAATTCGTTACTTTAAACTCTGCAACCTCCCACAACTTCTTCACTTCCCACTCTCCCTTAAATTCAGGAAATCTCAAATTTGGAACATAAAGCACTTAGAGATTTCAAATCCTATATTTCTTTCCTTTGAGAGTATTATAAATTTTAAAATTAAATTATGAACGAACAAAAGAAAATTTCAGCAGTCATTACCCTATGGAAAACAGACAAAAAGCAGTATGTGAAAAAATCAAGTTTTTCGGCTTATGTGCTTTTAATTGAAAATCATTTATTGCCTATGTTTGGAGACAAGCACACTATTGAAGAAGCCGAAGTTCAGGCATTTGTGTTTCAAAAAATAGAACAGGGATTGAGTCATAAAACCATCAAAGATATTTTGATTGTACTGAAAATGGTACTCAAATTCGGAGCTAAAAACAAATGGCTCGAATACCAAGCTTTCGATATACAATTCCCAACAGAACGAGAGAAACACGATATAGAAGTCTTGAGTAGAACCAATCAAAAAAAGGTAATGAACTACATCCAAGAGCATTTTACCTTCCGGAATTTAGGGATTTTCATTTGCTTGAGTGCTGGAATACGAATTGGGGAAGTTTGTGCCCTGACTTGGGAAAACATAGATACCGACAGAGGAATTATCAGCGTAAAAAGAACCATACAACGAATTTATGTTATTGAAGAGAACATTCGCAAGACCGAAGTTATTTTGGACACGCCCAAAACCAAGAATTCCATTCGAGACATTCCGATGAGCAGGGATTTATTGAGAATGCTGAAACCCATCAAGAAAATTGTAAATAATTCTTTTTTTGTATTGACCAATGACGAAAAACCAACGGAACCAAGAACCTACAGAAGCTATTATAAAAACTTAATGCGGGAATTGAATATGCCTGAACTCAAGTTTCACGGTCTTCGCCACAGTTTTGCCACAAGATGTATTGAAAGTAAATGTGATTATAAAACCGTCAGCGTTTTACTGGGACATTCTAATATCAGTACGACTTTAAACCTGTATGTGCATCCTAATTTAGAACAAAAGAAAAAGGCAATTGACCAAATGTTTAGAGCGTTGCGGTAATTGTTTTATGGTAAATTAACTAATCTAATCTGCGTAAATCTGCCAAATCTGCGTGAAAATTGCACGCAGATTTGGCAGATTTACGCAGATTTTTTAAAAATTCACTAAGAAATGCAACTTGTCGTGCACCCAGTTGTGAGTTAGGAGCAATATGTTAGTTTCATTTTTTGTAAGTTTGTAAGAACTATAGTATTCAAACTACTATTGACATAACTTATAATTCACAGCTATTTTGTCCAAACAATCCGAACAAGTTTTAGAAGAGCAACTCATTGAACAATTACAAAAATTAGGGTATCAATATAAGGCTATAGCCGATGAAAAATCGTTGTTAGCCAACCTGAAAACGCAATTGGAAAAACACAACCGCATTCAATTCAGCGATTCCGAATTTGAAAAAGTGCTCAATATCCTCAACAAAGGTTCGGTGTTTGAAAAAGCCAAAATCTTGCGTCAGAAACAGCATATTGTAAGAGATAATGGCGACAATCTTTATTTTGAGTTTATCCAAAGTGAGCATTGGTGTCAAAATCAATTTCAGGTTACCCAACAAGTAACAATGAAAGGTGCTTACGAAAATCGTTATGATGTTACCTTGCTCATCAATGGTTTGCCATTGGTACAAATAGAACTCAAACGCCGAGGTCTGGAGATGAAGGAAGCTTTTAACCAAATCAATCGCTATCAAAAACATAGTTTTGGTGCCGGACAAGGTTTGTTCCATTTTATACAACTATTTATTATCAGCAACGGTGTGAATACGAAATATTTTAGCAATTTTGGTTCATCTGAACAACAATATTTACAAACATTTCATTGGACAGATGAAAACAATAAACCACTCAATAATATTTTAACCGAATTTGCCGATACATTTTTAGAACCTTGCCACATAAGCAAAATGATCTGTAAGTATATAGTATTGAACGAAACCGAAAAGAAATTAATGGTATTGCGTCCGTACCAATATTTTGCAGTAGAAAACATCATCAAAAAGGTAACAGAAAACACCATTTTGAATGGCTATGATATCGAGAAAAACGGCTATATCTGGCACACAACTGGTTCTGGAAAAACATTAACCAGTTTTAAAGCCAGTCAGATTTTATCCACTATTCCAGCGATTCAAAAAGTAGTTTTTGTCGTTGACAGAAAAGATTTGGATTATCAAACCAATCAGGAATACGATAAATTCAGCAAAGGTTGTGTTAGTTCTGCGGAAAATACTGATGACCTTATTCGTAAATTCAATGACCCGAATGTAAAAATTATTGTAACCACCATTCAAAAACTGAACAATGCCATTTCAGGTAAAAATCTTTCCAAAATGAAAAACATTCAGCACCAACGAATGGTTTTTATTTTTGATGAATGCCACCGTTCGCAGTTTGGAGATACACATAAAAACATAGTGAGCTATTTTACCAAAATTCAACTTTTTGGATTTACAGGTACACCAATTTTAGCAGAAAATGCCAATGGCGAGAAAACAACCACAAGTTTGTTTGGCAAATGTTTGCACAAATACGTAATTACCGATGCCATTCGGGATGAAAATGTACTGCGTTTTTCGGTAGAATATATCAAAACCTTTAAGCAGAAAGAACATATTGTAGATTTAAAAATAGAACAAATCAACGAAGCTGAAGTATTTGAAGCACCCGAACGCAAAAATTCAATTGTTGATTATATCTTGCAGCATCATAATCAAAAGACACAAAACAAAAACTTTTGTGCAATGATGTGTGTGCAAGACATTGATGCTGTAATTCAATATTACGAAATTTTTAAAGCCAAAAAACAGCGAGGCGAACACGATTTAAAAATAATTACCATTTTTAGTTTTGCGCAAAACGAAGAGGAGATGGAGTTCAATATAGAAGATTCGCAATTGGATATCGCTGCCGAACCCCAAACTCAATATGGAGACAAGCCCAAGCCGCATCGCCGTGAAATATTAGACAATTATATAGTCGATTTTAACACTACATTCGGTACAGCCCATAGCACTAAAGACAGCCAGAGTTTTTATAATTATTACAATGATGTAGCCAAAAAGGCAAAACAAAAAGAAGCCGATATATTATTAGTTGCCAATATGTTTTTGACTGGTTTTGACAGCAAATTTGTAAATACTTTGTATGTCGATAAAAACCTGCAATACCACGGTTTGATTCAAGCATTCAGTCGTACCAATCGTACTTACGACAAAAACAAAACACAAGGAAACATTGTATGTTTTCGCAATTTAAAGGATAAAACCGATGAAGCGATAACACTCTTCAGTAACAAAGAAGCCATCGATGAAATTATTGTAGAGCCTTATGAGCAATATGTGGCGAAATTCAATGCGGCTACACAAAAAATGCTGGAATTAGCACCTCAAGTACGTGCTGTAGATGATTTATATACCGAGGAAGACAAAATGCAGTTTATTGTAGCCTTTAGAAATATGATGCGATTGTATAAAAAAATGGGACATTACACTGAATTCACTTGGGATGATTTGGATATTGACGAACAACTTTTTGCCGATTATAGTGGTAAATATCAAGATTTAAAACAGCAAATATCCATTCAAACCGATAAGGAAAAAACATCCATCCTAAACGATATCGATTTTGAATTGGAATTGATACAAAGAGACACGATCAATGTAACTTACATCATTCAATTATTGATAAAATTAAAGTCTAGAAACAATGCGGCAGACAAGGAAAATATTGAAAAAGAAGTCTCTAATTTATTAAACAGCCAAGTTACATTAAGAAGCAAGCGTGACTTGATAGAGAAATTCATTCAGGAAAATTTACATATAATTGACGATACAGATACCATTCCAGATGAGTTTGAAAAATTTTGGAACGAAGAACAAATAAAAGCATTCAAAGCCTTGGTCAACGAAGAAAACCTTTCGGAAGCAAAAACAGAAAAGCTATTGGAGAATTACCTTTTTGCCGAGAGAGAACCATTGCGAGATGAAATCCTAGAATTGATAGAAGGCGAGAAACCATCTGTTTTACATCGCAAAAAAACTGGAGACCGGATTTTGAGTAAGATTATAAGCTTTGTGGATACTTTTGTTAATGGAGTAACAGGAAATTAAAATCATAGAATATAAAAGTTCCTTTTACAAAGAAATCGTAAATACTTGGCGTTAAAATCAAGGCTTAATTGATTTCCAAAATATTAAAAGGGTAAATCTTCATTTTTAATTTCAATTGCTTTATTTTTAGATATTGCATTATTTATTATATCTAAAATCTCATTTGAAAGGTCTAAAATGTTAGATTCAATTTCAGCTTTTAATTTAACTTCTTTAGGATTTCCAGAGCTAGTCACAGCAGAAATTTCTGTATATCCCCTTAATTCGAATCGTCTAATTGCTGCGCTGTAATTTCTAGAAAGAGTGTTGTTTAATTCATTAATTTCCTCCCATTCTTTGATAATACGAAGTTCACCTTCTTCTTGCCAGCCAGTCATTAATTTGATTTTACTAGTTTCTAGGATGTAATTCAATAATATTAATTCATCATCTTTTAGTTTGCCAGCAACAATTTCATTCACAAATTTTGAATAAATCCCATTTTCTGCTATAAATGTTTTTTTAACTAAAACGGGATTTGTAATAGCTACATCATTTTTAACTTCAATTATTTCGAATATTTCTTCTTTCGGTTTAGTTTCAAAAATTATTTCTTCAATATTAGTTTTTATGTTTTGATTCTCTAATTTTTTTTCACTTACAAATGAATCTATTTCCTTCAAATATTTTTTTAATTTTTGATTGATAATAACTGATTTTTTAGAAATATTGAAATGTTTTCCTAATTGTTCGATGAATGATAATAATCTTTCTTCATCATTAATATGGAAGCCAATTTCTCGGGGATCTAACGCCCCGTTTTGAAATTCTTTACTTCTAATATCAAAATTTGGTGTAAAAATGACTGCATGCTCATTTTCAATTATCCAAGCAGCTCCCATCTCATTTAAGCAAGCAATACTTGAATAATATTCTTTTGAGAGTAAATATATAACAAATGGTTTTTCGCTTATTTGAGATTTTAACCAATTAAAGATATTTTGACCTATTGGAATTCCGTATGCTACATTACTTGTAAATATAATTTCATCTTCATCTATACCTATTCCTCTAAATAATTCAACCAATGAATTGCCATATTCTTTGTTTGCAGAAGCGTGAGATATAAATATTTTCATTATTTTATTTTATTAAGTTCTGTTTTATAAAATAGCCACTAACTTTTTATATTTATGTAATTTTATTAAACAAAGCCATCTGTATTCTGCCAGATTGGTTTAATAAGCTATCATTTTGATTCAAACAAATATAGGTAAAAATTGTAGAGGAGAAAGTTGAGGTATTTAGTAAAAACAAAAAAGACCTTACATTGCTGGAAAGTTTTTTTAAAACATTAGTTCTATCAGTTTTCTTTGTTATAGAAATCTATGAAATACATTTTACTTTGTATTAAGAACAAAAATCAATAGGATTAAACAAGTTATTACCTAGACCAAAAGGGATTAATTTAAAATATTGTAATCTTCCTATAATAATTGCAGGATGCGTTTTGAATTTTTTAGCATATTCAACAACATCATTTTCTGTTAAAATAGGGTTATTGGTTATTTCATTTTCTTGTTCTTTATTTAATAGCAAATCTGCCGAAAAGGTATCAGCTTCATTTTCATAAATTTGGTTTTCTCCATCATATTCAATATTTTCAATTGAAATATATTTTTTACCGTGGAGCAAAATATGCCCAATTTCGTGAAAAAAGGTAAACCAAAAGATATCATTTCTTCTGTAACGACCACTTAATTGTACTAAAGGAACATCATTTAACCATCTTGTAGAACCATGAATTGGTGCTTTTGGTAAACAAGGTGTGTGAACCACTTTTACTCCTGCACAATTGCATAACTCTTGTATCTGACTAAAAAAATCAGTTGGTTGCGATGCCATAATTGCTTTTAATTTTGGCAAATTTTCAGTTAATTTCTTTTTGTCAAATTCTGGAATAGTAAAAGCATCCGCTTGAATTTCTCCTTGTCTTAACCAAGCTGCAATAGCTCCAGCGTTTTCATTTTCTTTTAATGAAATTCTAAAATTGACTAATAATTTTTGATTATGATAAAAATCGTAATACCCTTTAGTATTAGAAACTTCAAAATATTCAAATAAATTAATAACCTTTTCTTCTTTTTTTGTGGTTGGTTCAACCCAACCCAATGAAGCCATTTTAGCATAAGGAAAAGTTTTTGACCATTCTATACCTTCTTCTATTGTTTTTTGATATTCAATTCGTGCTAAATATTCATCATAAGTTCTTTGTCTGTTAATCCAAAAATGAGAAGGAATTTTTAATACTTGTTCAAATAAAATTCCCATTTCAGGCGTAATGCTACTTTTTCCATTCAAAACATCTGAAATTGTTTTTTCAGGTTTTCCAGTTCTCACTGCAAATTCTTTTGCTCCCATTTCTTTTTCAGTTAGAATTTCTGATAAAGTTGTTCCGGGATGTGAAACTGTTTGAGGATAATATTGGGTAATTGTTGCCATTTGTTTTTTTGTTAGTGATAATCTTCAATTTCAATTATTTCAACTCCTTTTATCTCTATCCAGAGATATTGACCGTCCTCATTGGTAGGGATTGGGTCTTCGTGAGGCTCAAAAATTAATCTATAAGGATGGACTAAATTACAAGCCCATTGTCCTTTTCTGTTCCCAACTAATTCATGGTAATTGCCAGGTAAATTTCTAACATCTTCTAAAGTTTGTGCTGCTGTTAAATCATCAAGTCGCTGTTTGAAGAGTCCAGCTTCTCGTTTTCCAAGTTTATTTTCTGCTAATCGGTCGTCATTAGCAAACTTTCTTAATTTGTTATCATCAAACGTAATTTTCATGCAAATATATATTTTTTTGTTAACAGAAAGTGTTAATAAAAATTATTTTTTTGTTAATGCTTATTTTGTAAATACTTTTAAAAGTAAATTACAAATCTCTTTTATAGGATTAATCTTAAAACAAATATATGTAAAAATTGTAGAGGAGAAAGTTGAGGTATTTAGTAAAAACAAAAAAGACCTTACATCACTGGAGGCCACTGAAAAAGTCTTTTTTGAGAATTAATTTTTAATAAAAAGGGGCAGAAATCTTTGATTTCTGCTCCTTTTTTCTTATTTTTAACTGTAATTATATGGCTTTTTAGATGT